>NZ_JAFREG010000002.1:0-457102 GCF_017377615.1 Faecalibacterium sp. Marseille-Q4896 | reverse complement strand
GTCAGATCGGTCGGTGTCGATGACGGTGAGGTTCCACCTGTTCCCATTCCGAACACAGAAGTTAAGCTCACTTGTGCCGAAGATAGTTCGCTGGAAACGGCGCGTGAAAATAGGTAGTCGCCGACTTGAACAAAAAACGCTTCAGAAGAAATTCTGAAGCGTTTTTCTTTTGCCGGAAAGCTTTGTCAAATCTTTTTCTCCGGGTTTATACAGGGATGCTGGTATCAAAAAATATCAGAGTGCCGGCGGCGTCCAGATTTCTCCGCCTTCCTCCCCATCATGTTTTTTGGCAAAAATCACCATATAGTCTGCCGCTTCACCTTGTCCATCTGCGGCCTCCTGCTTCACAATTTCAACGCAGTACTCAACAGTATTGCCATTGTATTGATAATAATACAGAAAATTTGCCACCAATGCATTCGCAGCTCTTTTCCACGCCTGCGGATCAACAGCATTCTCCGGCATGGAAAAGACAGCCGTTCCGAATCCGTCGTCACCGACAGTTACATCTGTCGGCCAAATATGGGTTACATTCTGAGGCTCAAAGACATCCGTGTATCCAGCCTCAACTTCCTTAAGATATGCCTCCAGAATGGCCCGTGCTTTTACGCCCAGCGCTTTGTTTTCGACCAGATTATAAGAATCCTCGTTTTGCTCAACTGCCGCTTTCAGTGCAGTCTTTACTGCATTTTTTGTCTGCTCCGAACTGCTGCTACCGCCGCTGGGCCAGCAGCCTGTCAGTGCAGTCGCAGAAAACTTACAATAAAAAAGCAGCTCTGCCAAGGCAGAGCTGCAAAGTTTGCAATATGGGTAAAATCAGCGCTTAGAGAACTGAGGTGCACGACGGGCAGCCTTCAGACCGTACTTCTTACGTTCCTTCATACGAGGATCGCGGGTCAGGAAGCCTTCCTTCTTCAGAGCAGCACGGTTCTCCTCGTTCTGCTGCAGCAGAGCGCGGCTCAGGCCGTGGCGGATAGCGCCAGCCTGACCAGAAACACCGCCGCCGGAAACGCGGACGACGACATCGTACTTGCCCTCCAGGCCCAGCAGGACCAGCGGAGAACGGACGATCAGCTTCAGGGTCTCCAGACCAAAGTAATTGTCGATATCACGATCGTTGATGGTGATCTTGCCAGTGCCGGTGTAAACACGAACGCGGGCAACGGAATCCTTACGACGACCAGTGCCGTAGAAATAAGGTTTGGTTTCGTACATGTTCGATTGCCTCCTTCTTAGAACTCGATCTTCTCGGGCTTCTGAGCTGCGTGAGCGTGCTCGGCACCCTGGTAGCAGTGCAGGCGGGTCAGAGCCTTAGCACCGATGGTGTTGGAAGGGATCATGCCCTTGACAGCGTAGGTCATGGCCAGATCGCTGTGCTCAGCCATCAGCTTGCTGTACTGGACCTTCTTCAGGCCGCCGATGTACTTGCTGTGGGTGATGTGGAACTTCTGCTCAGCCTTCTTGCCGGTCAGAACAGCCTGATCGCAGTTGATGACAACAACGAAATCGCCGCAGTCCACGTTGGGGGTATAATCGACCTTCTGCTTGCCGCGCAGCAGAACAGCGGCCTCAGCAGCGACGTGGCCCAGGCTCTTGCCGGCAGCGTCGAGCAGGTACCACTTGCGCTCGACTTCAGCGGGCTTCACGAGAGTAGTGCTCATATCTATTTCCTCCTGATAAGCTTTTTGTACGTTTCAGGCGCCTTTCTGGGGCGCGAGTGTCAGTATACATCATAAAAAGGTGCCTGTCAACAGCATTTTTTGATTTTTTCATTGTAATTTTTTCAATCTCGCAAAATCTCACGTTTTCTCTTGAATCCTCATTATTCCTAAAAACGCATTTTCTGCAAAATTTTCTGCCCACGGCCGCACATTTTCTGCCGCTGCCCGCTACAATTTTGTCTGCGGGTGTGGTATACTATAAAGGATATGGCAGCTTTTGCTGCGCACTGATACAAGGAGAATTTTTTACATGCCAAACGACATCGACCGCAACGCCTCTGCCCAGCGCCGCACCTCCAAGCTTCTGGCCGCTATGGGCATCTTTGTTGCTCTGGGCATCATTGCTTACATTATTTTAACGCTGCTGGTCAACCGCAGCGTGCCCGCAAACCCGGACACCCACTACACCGGCACAAACGGCGTTTCCGTCTACTATGACAGTTCCATCTGGAAGGTATGCCAGATGACTGAGGACAGCACCCTTGGCACCGTGCTGGAACTCGCCACGGCAGACAGCGCCGACGGTGAGGACTACGAAGCTGTGCTGCTGCAGCGCGGCACTGCCGACAGCTACGCGGACTTTATCGATGCGTCCGAGAAGGACCTCAAGCAGGCCTATGGCGTCATCAAGCCCCGCAAGGTGAACCTGACCGTGGACGGTGCCGAGGTGGAGGCCGTGCGCTGCGACATTCAGGCGTATTATGCGGTGCTGGCCACCATTACCTACCCCAGCGGTGACGTGGTGTATGTTTCCGGCCTGACCAAACTGGCCTCCATCAACGACATTGTAAACCTTGTGGAAAGTGTGACCCTGTCATGAGCAGTTCCCGTGCGATGCAGCGTCTGTGCGGCCTGATGCGCAAGGCTGTGCAGGACTATGAAATGATCGCCCCCGGCGATAAAGTGATGGTGGGCGTTTCCGGCGGCAAGGACAGCGTAGCGCTGACCATCGGCCTTGCCGAACTGCGCAAGTACATCGGCTTTGATTTTACGGTGCAGGCCGTCACGCTGGACCCGCAGTTCGGCGGCAGGCCCATGGATTACACCGTATTGCAGGAGCTGTTTGCCCAGTACGATATCCCCTATGAGATCCGCCGCACCGAGATCGGCCCTGTGGTGTTCGACTACCGCAAGGAGAAGAACCCCTGCGCCCTGTGCGCCAAGCTGCGGCGCGGTGCACTGCACACGGCAGCGCAGGAACTGGGCTGCAACAAGGTGGCGCTGGGCCACCATCTGGACGATGCCGTGGAGACCTTTTACATGAATCTCTGGCGGGAGGGCCGCATCGGCTGCTTCTCGCCGGTCACTTATCTTTCGCGCCGGGACCTCACCCTCATCCGGCCCATGCTGCTGGCCACCGAGCAGGAGGTCATTTCCGCAGTGAACGCCGAGGGGCTGCCCATCGTCAAGAGCGTCTGCCCTGCCGACGGCGTGACCGTGCGCGAACAGACCAAGGAGTTCGTCAAGGAGCGCTGCCGCACCGACCACGCTTTCCGCCAGAAAACCCTGCACGCCCTGCAGGAGAGCGGCATCGATGGCTGGCGACCCGTCCACACCGGGCGCGGCAGCTTTGCAATTACAAACGAGGAAGAATGAATCATGAAGACTCAACCTTTTGAAAAACACGTCTGGGCCGAGATCGACCTCGATGCCCTGCGGCATAACTTCCGGGCCGTCAAAGCCCGGGCCGGTGACCTGCCGCTGTGCGCGGTGGTCAAGGCCGACAGCTATGGCCACGGCGCTGTGCAGTGTGCCCGCGTTTTTGCGCAGGAGGGTGCAGCATGGCTGGCAGTGAGCTGCCTGACCGAGGCCGTGCAGCTGCGTCAGGACGGGCAGACTCTGCCCATCCTTATTTTGGGCCATGTTCAGCCGGAGTACGCCCAGACCCTCATCCACGAGGATATCACCGTAGCGTGCTACTCCACCGAACAGGCGCAGAACCTTTCCGCTGCTGCCGTAAAGGCAGGCGGCAGAGTAAAGATCCACCTCAAGGCAGATACCGGCATGGGCCGCATCGGCTTTGCCCTGCGCACCGATTTTGATGCCGCCATCCGCGAAATGCTGGCTGTGTGTGAGCTGCCGGGCCTTGAGATGACCGGCCTGTTCCAGCACTTCTCGGTGGCCGACGACACCGCCGAAGAGAACGTTGCCTACACCGCGGAGCAGCACGCACTGTTCGTCAGAGCGTTCCATGCGCTCAAGGCGGCAGGCCGCGAGCCGCAGACCGTCCACTGTGACAACTCTGCGGGCGTGATGCTGCACCCGGACTGGCCCGAGGGATTGGCCCGGGAGCGCTGCATGGCGCGGCCCGGCATCATCCTCTACGGCTACGACCCCAGCGACGAGGTGCGCTTTGGGCAGTTCCGGCCGGTGATGACCCTCAAGACCGTGGTGAGCATGGTCAAGGAAATGCAGCCCGGTCAGAGCGCCAGCTATGGCCGCCGCTTCACCGCCGATAAGCCCACGCTGGTGGCCACCCTGTGCACCGGTTATGCGGACGGTTATCCCCGCCAGCTGAGCTGCGGCAAGGGCATCGTGGAGATCCACGGCAAGGCCTGCCCGGTGCTGGGCCGCGTGTGCATGGACCAGATGATGGTGGATGTGACCGGTATCCCGGACATCCACGAGGGCGACGAAGCCATCCTGTGGGGCGGCAGCGTCAGTGATACTGCCGAGACCATCGCCCGCAAGACCGACACCATTTCCTACGAGGTGCTGTGCGGCGTGTCCCGCCGCGTGCCCCGCGTCTACCTCGAGCACGGAAAGATCGTGGATGTCGAGGATTGGATACTGGAAGCTTAAATTTCTCCCGGAGGAACTACATGGCAAGAGACAATATCCGCAATTTCTGCATCATTGCACACATTGACCACGGCAAATCCACCCTGTCGGACCGTATTCTGGAGCTGACCAAGAGTGTGGACGAGCGCACCATGGAAGACCAGATTTTGGACAACATGGACATTGAGCGCGAGCGCGGCATCACCATCAAGGCCCGCGCTGTCACCATGAACTATACCGCCAAGGATGGCAAGACCTACGAGTTCAACCTCATCGATACCCCGGGCCACGTGGACTTTGCCTACGAGGTCAGCCGCAGTCTGGCCGCCTGCGAGGGCGCCATCCTTGTGGTGGATGCCACCCAGGGCGTGGAAGCTCAGACGCTGGCCAACACCTACATGGCGCTGGAGCATGATCTGGAACTGGTGCCCATCCTGAACAAGATCGACCTGCCCAGCGCCCACCCGGACGAGGTGGCGCAGGAGGTGGAGGACGTGATCGGCCTGCCCTGTCTGGATGCGCCCCGCGTCTCTGCCAAGACCGGCCTGAATGTGGATCAGGTGCTGGAGCGTGTCGTCACCGACATTCCTGCTCCCACCGGCGACCCGGATGCCCCGCTGAAGGCGCTGATCTTCGACAGCATCTACGACAGCTACAAGGGCGTTATCGTCTATATCCGTGTGTTTGAGGGCACCGTGAAGCCCGGCGATACCATCCGCATGATGGCCACCGGCGCGGAGTTCACGCTGGTAGAAGTGGGCCACATGGGTGCTACCAACCTTTCTCCCTGTGCCCAGCTGCAGGCTGGTGAGGTCGGCTATCTGACCGCCAGCATCAAGACCGTGCAGGACACCCGCGTGGGCGATACCGTCACGCTGGCCAATAATCCCACCGCCGAAGCACTGCCCGGCTACCGTCAGGTCAAGCCCATGGTGTTCTGCGGCATCTACCCCGCCGACGGTGCCAAGTACCCCGACCTGAAGGACGCACTGGAAAAGCTGCAGCTGAACGACGCCTCCCTCACCTTTGAGCTGGAGACCAGCGCCGCGCTGGGCTTCGGTTTCCGCTGCGGCTTCCTTGGCCTGCTGCACATGGAGATCATCACCGAGCGGTTGGAACGGGAATTTGATCTGGATATCATCACCACCACCCCCAGCGTGCGCTACCGCCTTACCCTGACCGACGGCACTGTGGAGATGATCGACAATCCTTCCAGCTACCCCGACCCCTCCAATATCGTCAAGCAGGAAGAGCCTTTTGTGGATGTTCACCTGTACACCCCCAACGACTATGTGGGCGGCTTGATGGATCTGTGCCAGAACAAGCGCGGCGTGCTGATCGACATGAAGTATCTGGACGATGTGCGCGTTGATCTGCACTATGCTCTGCCGCTGGGCGAGATCGTGTACGACTTCTTTGATGCCATCAAGAGCCGCAGCCGGGGCTACGCCAGCTACGATTACGAGTTTAAGGAGTACCGCGAGAGCGACCTTGTCAAGCTGGACTTCCTGCTCAATGGCGACCCTGTGGACGCGCTGTCCATGATCGTGTTCCGCGATAACGCCTATGCCAAGGGCCGCCGCATCTGCGAAAAGCTGCGGGATAACATCCCCCGCAACCTGTTCGAGATCCCGGTACAGGCTGCCATCGGCGGCAAGATCATTGCCCGTGAGACGGTCAAAGCCATGCGCAAGGACGTGCTTGCCAAGTGCTACGGCGGCGACATCTCCCGCAAAAAGAAGCTGCTGGAAAAGCAGAAGGAAGGCAAAAAGAAGATGCGTCAGCTGGGCAGCGTTTCCCTGCCCAGTGAAGCCTTTACCGCTGTGCTCAAGCTGGACAGCGACGACGATTAAACTTTATAGATCAAAGAAAACCCGCGCTCTGGTATGCTGCAATGCACCCAGCGCGCGGGTTCTCTCTGTTTTTTCACAATCTCAGTTTACAACAAAAAATGAGATAGGCACCCCCTTTCGGGGAAACCTATCTCATTTTTTTTGTTGGGACTATTTTGCAACAGTCCCTTTACGTTGGGGCGTCAGGGGGCGCTTACAGTCTCTTGGCTGCTCTTTTCCGATTTGCTTCTGCCCGGGTTATACATGATTTCAGTGCGAAAGTCATCGAGACCTGCGCGAAACGTTCTTGAATCTGCGTGAACGAATCATCTGGGCAGCAAAAAAAACCCCGGAAAGGCTGTCTGGGTGCCTTCCGGGGCTGCTGTGAAAGATGACTGTATCAGTAATACTTTTCAGTCAAAAAGTACTACTGATACACTGCTTCGAGGGCTTTCTCACTCACTTTTCTGCTTCAGGCGGGCGTATTCGGCATCGGCCTGAATGGCTGCAGAGGTGAAGCTGTTGTTGTTCCACCAGCTGATCAGCGCGGCCACGGTGGTGATGCCGGCGGTCACCAGCTGTTCCACAGTCTGGCTCTCAATGGGCAGCATAGGTTTGCCCAGAGCGCTCAGCACCTGATTGGTCAGGGCAAGCAGCAGCACAGCGGTGCGGGCGATGGTGGCGGCAGAAATTTTACCAAAGTTCATATCAATTCCTCACTTTCTCATTTTGTTCAAGGTCAGCGATGCGGTGGTTGGCCACCTTCATCTGTTCTTCTAAAATCGGTACGCGGCGGGCAAAATTGTTATGCTCACGCACCTCGCGGGTCAGCTCTTCGAGCTTGGTGTCGGTCACGGCCTGACTGCGGCTGTTGGCGATCAGCACGCCGATCAGGGTCACGGCCCCGGCAATGACAGCGGATAAGATCGTTTCCATTCCGTTCACCGCCTTTACCCGACCCACCGGCTTTTTGCTTTGCGCACATCCACATGGACAAAGCCTTTTGCGGGGTAGCGGCCGATGCCGCCGGTGCCGGGCAGCAGGGTCTCGGCGTAGGCGGCAAGCTGCTCCACCGGCACGCCGGACACCCGGATATCCGCGGCACGGCCATACTGATGCTGGCTGTAAACCGCCCCGCCCACAGCCCTGTTGTGTGCAGCGGTGCGGTAGCCGCTGGTAATGACCACCGGTGCGCCAAAATGGTCACGGATGGCCTGCAGCACCTGCACCAGTTCGCTGTCCACAAACAAAGGGTCGGTGCCGTCTTTGCAGGCAAATTCCTTTGCGCGGAAGCTGCGGCTCAGCAGCGTTTCGCCATCCCTTGCGCGGGAGTAAACGTTAAGCATGGCCGTCCTCCTGCAGCAGCGCTGCCACGGCATCCCTCAGCCGGGCGGGCACATCCTCCAGCGTTTTGATGCCCTTGCGGATCAGGGCCGCATAGATCCTTGCCATTACACACCACCTCCTTCGTACAGTTCACACAGGGCCAGCTGCAGGTCGGTCAGCTGGCAGGTCAGGCTGGCAATCGTCTCGGGCAGACGGGCTGCTTCCTCGGCCTGCTGGCGCTCTTTTTCCCGCGCGGCCAATTCTTCTTCCGTATAGCGGATGTATCTCTGCACCGGCACCTGTTCGGTCCATGCGGCCTGCGCAGGCATGCCCGGCACGTCGATGACCTTCCGCACATCCCTGCCGCCGCCGGGATACTCCGTTACAGTCTCGTAGTGGCTCACTTCCTCCACGCCTTCCACGGCGGGGTGCTCCACTGGCACGGTGTCGTCCACCAGATACCCAAGCGTCAGGTCAGGGTTTTCAATGGCTGCACCGTTCTCGTCAATGATCTTCATGGTTCAAAACCTCCTTTCTCAGACCACGCGCCGCCAGATGTGCACATAGTAGGCGGCAGGCTGCACGGTGGCGCTGCGGCCGTAGATGGCATTAGACTTGGACGCATCCAGACTGAACTTATATACATCAGAAAAGGAATTGTATTCGCCCGTAGATGCGATCACGTTGCCGGCAGTGAATGCGCCGGATACCTTATGTTCACCCTTTTTTACATCCGCGACAAAAGAGCCTGTGATGTTCGGCAGTCCGGCCTTTACTGTGGTGCCCGCTGCGTGGCTGCTGCTGGCACCCATCAGCACGCGCTCCGATGCGATCTGCTCCCATGTGCCGCCAAACAGGGCGGCAGGGCTGGTGGGGTCGGTGCTCTGGTAGATGCTGCCCACCGGGTAGGCAGCGGAGCTGGGTGCGGCCAGCAGAGCATCGACATCTTCCTTTGTATAATAGGAAGAAAAATCGGCACCGAAGGTGCGCAGGGCGTTTGCCTTTTCAGCAGCGGTCCATTCCCCGGCGGCTGCGGCGGTGGTCAGAGCCTTCTTCACGCCATAAGGCAGCAGGGCTGCGGTCAGCGGCAGAAGTGCATCCGTCATGCTGTCCAGCTGTTCGCGGGCAGCTGGTGCGATGATCAGGGTTCCGTCGCTGCGCACGTTGATGCCGCAGGCGGGGTCCACCCGCACTGCGCCGGGGGCCGAAGCCGTGGGCACCGTGCTGCTGCGCAGATAGGGCGACAGATCCGGCATGGCGGCAGTATCGGTCAACACGGCCCCGGTGTTGGGGTCCACGCTCAGCACCCGAAGCAGCTGGCCGGAGACCGGAACTGCCGGGCAGGGAAGCGCCCCCACATCCTGCGCCGTCAGTTTTACGATGCCGCTTTTGCCGTTCACGCTCACTACCTGACCGTCGGTAGGCACCAGCTCCTCTGCCCGTGCGGCAGCAGCCTCGGCACGGGCTGCACAGCGGGATGCAGCGGCACTGTCGGCGCTGGTGCGCTGTGCCGCGGTCTGGGCCTGTGCCGCATTGGATGCCGTGCTTGCAGCACTGGCTGCGGCACGCTGTGCGGCGGTGGAAGCGGTACTGGCACTTTCCAGCACACGCGCCACGAACTGCTCATACTGCGAGGGCGGCAGCTCTTCCGCGCCGCCGTCGGTGGGCAGGATGGCGTAGGTGTCGTAGCTGCCGGGCCGGGTATAGGCGGCGTAGCCGCTGGCATCGATGGCTGCCAGCATCCACTGTCCGCCGGTGCTTCCGGTCAGGCGGCGGTCCACGGTGACGCAGTGCTGCGTGTCCAATGAGACCGGTGCCAGCAGGGTGCCGTCGCTGCGGCGCAGGTAGAGTGCAACGGTGCACCCGGCCCATGCTTCCGGCAGCGTGAAGCACAGCTCGTCCACACCGGCAGCGTTCTGTGCACCGAGGTGCAGGCGGTGCGGCTGGGACAGAAATTCGGTGCCGCCGCACTGCCTTTGAATGATCTTGATGTTCACTTGAAAACCTTCCTTTCTGTTTTTTGTTTGATTGTACAGCCGCTGCCCGGCAGCTGCCAGTGTGGTCTTTTGCTGCACAAATTTCTGTGCTTCGGCATTTTGCCGGAAGGCGCTTTTCATGGGTAATTCGCACAGTTCTTTGTGGGTGAAAAATGGGATAAAAAAGAGGTGGCTTCGTACGGAAAACCAGCGATTTTTGGCCGCTTGCCGCATGGGAAAACGAACCCAAAAGTGCAGTTTCCGGTGCAAAAAGTCCAAAATAAATGTTAAAAATTCGTGAACAAAACACCCCAGAAAACAGGTCGAAAATCGGAAGGAAATAACCGAAAAAACAATATTTTGGAGAAAACAATGTTAAAGTTGCACAAAAAATAACGTCAAAAAACTAACAAAGTATGAGAAGGTGATTTGACAAATGGCCATTAGACTGGTAAAATAAGAGCCGCTCAACGGAACCAACAGACGTTGCAGCGTTTAAAATTTATCTGGATGAAGTAAAAAGCCGTCTTATATACGGCGCGGCGCGGGCAGATGGGGTCCGGGCCGGGAGGGTAACTGCACCCTCCGCAGCGGAGTCCAAATTGTATACGATGCTCGATTTTACCAAAAAGAGGGCATCGTATTTGATTGTGGGGCCAGATGGCTTCTGCCCGCCCCGCAGTCCGGGCGGCCGGGGCATGAAAAACATGTCCGCAGCCGCAGCCAATTTTGAAAAGAGAGGAGTTGTCTCGTATCGCTTCCGTAAAATTGAAGAAAGCATTGTCTGACTGCAAGCATGCAGTCTCTCCCCGTGTGCTGGCGTTTTGTGTCATGGTCGTGTGCCTTGTGGCTACACTCAGTGTGACCGCTGCGAATCTGCGGCTGACCTACGTCACAGACTCCAATGGTGCCCGGCAGGTGATCCTTACCTCCGAGACCGACCCTGCACAGGTTATGAACCTTTCCGGCATCCAGTCCGAAGAGGGCGATCAGGTCTATTACACGGCCTACAGCGGCAATCTTGCCGCCCTGAACATTGAGCGTGCATTCTCCGTCAGCATCACTGCCGACGGTCAGGAGTACCCCGTCAAAATGGTGTTCGGCACCGTGGCGGATGCCCTGAAGCGTGCCGGTATCACCCTGGAGGGTGACGACTACACCGAGCCTGCTCTGGACCAGCTGGTGAGCGCAGGTTCCACCATCACGGTGCACCGCGTGGACTACACCGACCGTGTGGAGACGCAGGCCATCCCCTACGATACCGAGTACGTCTACACCAGCCTGTATTTCCGCAACACCGGCCGCGCCACCACGGTGCGCCATGGTGCGGAAGGCCAGCAGACTATCACCACCCGCGACCGCTATGTGGACGGCGAGCTGGAAAACAGCATCGTGGTGGATTCCACCACCACTGTGGAGCCGACCAACCACATCGTAAAGACCTATGGCGCAGGCGCGCCGGTCTCCCCGCTGACCGGCCCGGACGGCACCACCAATGCACCCGCCTCTTACAGCAAGGTGCTCACCGGCAAGGCCACCGGCTACTATTCCAAGACCGGCAAGGGTTCTTCCGGTCTGGGTCTGGGCTACGGCACTGTGGCTGTGGACCCGGATGTGATCCCCTACGGCACCAAGCTGTATATCACCTCCACCGACGGCAAGTTCGTGTACGGCTATGCGGTGGCTACCGATACCGGCATTGCCGTGCAGAAGGGCCAGATCCTTGTGGACCTGTTCTACGAGACCTACGCCGAGAGCGTGATCAATGGAGCCATTCAGGTGAACGTCTACGTGGTGGACTGAGCAGGCTGAAAAGAACCGGGGAAACCGGAACTGAAAATTTTCAACAGAAACAGAGAGCTTCTGTACACCTTCCCTTTGGGAGGGTGCGCAGAGGCTCTTTTTTATTGTCAGATTGGCAGGATTCACCATAAAATTTGTAAAAATTTAGCGGGTATGTATATAAGAGAAAAATATCAACGAAAAGATTATGGTAAATTTTACAGTAAAATGCGGCGAAACTCTTGAAAAACAGACCGAAATTCTTTAATATAAAAGGGTAAAAAGCTACAGGTGCGCTTTGTGCATCTGTACGGGGAGGAGCAGTCTATGAAACCGACCGAGGAGAAGATCCAGAGCAATGCATCGGACCTGCCGGTGTATTTGTTCAAACAGGGCAATAACTGTGAAGCATACCGCTACTTTGGCGCACACATGGAAACGCGTGCCGGTGAAGCAGGTGTGGTGTTCCGCGTGTGGGCACCCCATGCTGTAGCCATCAGCGTGGTGGGCGACTTTAACAGCTGGAAGCCGGGCAGCCACCCGATGCGCAAGGTGGATGGCGATTCCGTATGGGAATTGTTCATCCCGGGCATGAAGGAATATGATGTTTATAAATACTGCGTGACCACCCGCGCAGGTGATCTGGTCTATAAGGCCGATCCCTATGCATTCCACGCCGAGACCCGCCCGTCCAACGGCAGCAAGGTCTACGATATCAGTGGTTTTGCGTGGCACGATGATGCATGGCAGGCAGCACAGAAAAAGGCTGATGTGATCAACAGCCCGATGAATATTTACGAGATGCACGCCGGCAGTTGGAAGATGAAGGAGGGCGGTAAGCCCTACAATTATTCCGAGCTGGCAGACGAGCTGATCCCGTATATCACAGAGATGGGCTATACCCATGTGGAACTGCTGCCGGTCATGGAATATCCGTTTGACGGCAGCTGGGGCTATCAGGTCACCGGCTATTTTGCACCCACCAGCCGCTACGGCACCCCCAAGGACCTGATGGCCTTTGTGGATAAGCTCCATGCTGCCGGCATTGGTGTGATCATGGACTGGGTGCCTGCTCACTTCCCGAAGGATCAGTTCGGCTTGTACAACTTTGATGGCGAAGCCTGCTACGAGGACCCGAATCCGAAGCGCGGCGAACATAAGGAGTGGGGCACCATGGTGTTCGACTTCGGCCGCAGCGAGGTGCAGAGCTTCCTGATCTCCAGCGCACTGTATTGGCTGGAGCAGTACCATATCGACGGTCTGCGCGTGGACGCGGTGGCATCCATGCTGTATCTGGACTATAACCGCAAGCAGGGCGAGTGGGAGCCGAACAAGGACGGCGGCAAGGAAAATCTGGAGGCTGTTGCTTTCCTGCGCAAGCTGAACGACACCGTGCTGGGCCGTCACCCCCACAAGTACATGATCGCGGAAGAATCCACTGCATGGCCCATGGTCACAAAGCCTGCTTCGGACGGCGGCCTTGGCTTCAACTTCAAGTGGAACATGGGCTGGATGAACGATATGCTCAGCTACATGAAGACTGACCCGCTCTTCCGTTCCGGCAACCACAACAAGGTCACCTTCAGCTTCTTCTACGCGTTCAGCGAGAACTTTGTGTTGCCCATCAGCCACGATGAGGTGGTGCACGGCAAGGGCAGCCTGATCAACAAGATGCCCGGCGAGTACGACGCCAAGTTTGCAAACCTGCGCACCTTCTTTGGCTACATGATGGCCCACCCGGGCAAGAAGCTGCTGTTCATGGGTCAGGAGTTCGGCCAGTTCGCTGAGTGGAACGAGACAAAGCCGCTGGACTGGATGCTGCTGGGCTACGATAAGCACACCGAGCTGCAGACCTACGTCAAGACCCTGAACGCCTTCTACAAGGAGCACCCCGCCTTCTGGCAGGTGGATTACAGCTGGGAGGGCTTCCAGTGGATCGTGCCGGATGACTCGCAGCAGAGCGTCATCGCTTTCCTGCGCAAGGACACTTCCGGCAAGCAGATCCTTGTGGTGTGCAACTTCAACCCCGTCCTGCGCGAGGGCTACACGCTGGGCGCACCGGTGGCAGGCTCCTACAAGGAGATCCTGAACAGCGACGATGCAGAGTTCGGCGGTTCCGGCGCAGTCCACAACAAGGCCGTGCGCACCCACAAAAAGCCGATGCACGGGTTTGAGCAGAGCATCACCATCACCCTGCCGCCCATGAGCACCCTGTATTTTGAAGTGCCCGCCAAGCGCACCCGCAAGGCCGCAGCGGACAAGACCGATAAGGCGGGAAAAAAGACCGCAGCCAAAAAGGCAAAGACCGCTGCGGAGAAAGCTGCAGCAAAGGTGGTAAAGAAGCCGGGTCGCAAGCCCAAGGCAGAAGCTGCCGCTGCAGAGGAAAAGCCGGTGAAAAAGACCGCCCGCAAGGCAAAGGTTGAGCCGGAAAAGGCCGAGGAAGCACCCAAAAAGTGCGGCCGCAAGCCCAAGGCAGAGGCAGAACCCAAGGCGGAAAAAGCACCCGCAAAACGCACCCGCAAACCGAAGGAGCCCAAGGAATGACCCGGCACTTCGGCCGACCCATACCGCACATGTTGACGCTCATTTCCGAACAACGGAAATGTTAATGTTAAAGGGGAGAATAAAGCTATGGCAAAAGAAATTGTGGCAATGATCCTTGCCGGTGGACGTGGCTCGCGCTTGTACGCGCTGACACAGAAAACGGCAAAACCCGCAGTGTCCTTCGGCGGTAAGTACCGCATCGTGGACTTCCCGCTGTCCAACTGCGTGAACTCCAACATCGACACCGTTGGCATCGCGACCCAGTATCAGCCCCAGAAGCTGAACGAGTACATCGGCAACGGCCAGCCCTGGGATCTGGATCGTCTGCACGGCGGCGTGCACACCCTGCCGCCCTACGAGCAGGCAAAGGGCACCGACTGGTACAAGGGCACTGCAAACGCCATCTACCAGAACATCGGTTTCATCGACAGCTACGATCCCGAGTATGTGATTATCCTGTCCGGCGACCAGATCTGCAAGCAGGACTATGCCGACTTCCTGCGCTTCCACAAGGAAAAGGGCGCAGAGTTCTCTGTGGCTGTTATGGAAGTGGACTGGAAGGAAGCTTCCCGCTTCGGCCTGATGGTGGCTGACGAGAACGACCGCATCACCGAGTTCCAGGAGAAGCCCCCGGTACCCAAGTCCAATCTGGCTTCCATGGGCATCTACATCTTCAACTGGGATGTGCTGAAGAAGTATCTGGAAGAGGACGAAGCGGACCCCAACTCCAAGAACGACTTTGGCATGAACATCATCCCCGCCCTGCTGCGCGACGGCCGCAAGATGTACGCCTACCGCTTTGCCGGTTACTGGCGTGACGTGGGCACGATCGACAGCCTGTGGGAAGCCAACATGGAAGTGCTGGACCCCGAAAACTCCGGCATCGATATCTTCGACGAGAAGTGGAAGATCTACAGCCGCAACCCGGTCCTGCCTCCGCAGAAGATCGGCCCCCGCGCTGTGGTGCAGGATTCCCTCGTCACCGAGGGCTGCAAGATCTACGGAAATGTGCATCACTCTGTGCTGAGCGCAGGCGTTGTTGTGGAAGAGGGCGCTACCGTTGAGGACGCAGTCCTGATGGACGGCGTTGTGGTCAAGGCTGGTGCTGTTGTCAAGCGCTGCATCCTGGCGGAGGATGTTGTGGTCGGTGCAGGTGCACGAGTGGGCGGCGATGGCCCCATTGCCCATGTGGGCACCGGCCTGACCGTCGGCGCAGGCGCAACCGTCAAGGAAGGTGCCAAAGTCTTTGAATCCGTCAAGGAGGGTATGGAAGTATGCTGAGCCAGAACACCAATGCGTTGGGTATTATTTTCCCCAACAGTTATGATAATACCGTCCCCGAGCTGGTGACCGAGCGCGCAATGGCTTCGATCCCCTTCGCGGGCCGCTACCGTATGGTGGACTTTGTTCTGTCCAGCATGGCAAACTGCGGTATCTCCAATGTCTCCATCGTGGTGCGCAAGAACTACCACTCCCTGATGGATCATCTGGGCACCGGCCGTGAGTGGGATATGGCCCGCCGTCACGGCGGCCTGAACATCGTGCCGCCTTTCGCTGAGAAGGGCGTGCGCATCTATTCCGGCCGTGTGGAAGCTCTGGGCTCCATCATGAACTTCCTGGAGAACCAGAAGGAAAAGTACGTGGTCATGAGCGATGCCAACGTTGCCCTGAACTACGACTTCAACGCTCTGCTGGCTGCTCATCAGGCAAGCGGTGCCGATGTGACCGTCGCTTACCAGAAGACCGAGATCCCCGAGGGCCGCAAGAATGACAACTACACCCTGACCGTTGATGCCGACGGCCGTGTGACCGAGCTGCTGTTCAACGATTACCGCCCCGGCGTGCAGAACCTTGACCTGAACATCTATGTTCTGGAGCGCGAGACCCTGCTCAAGCTGGTCCGGGATGCGACCTCCCGCGGCCTGATCTACTTCGAGCGCGATATTCTGGCCCACAATGTCAACATCCTGAACATCCACGCTCTGGAGTACACCGGCTATGTGGCACATGTCTGTGACATGAAGAGCTACTTCGACGAGAACCTCAAGCTGACCGATGACGAAAATCTGGAAAAGCTGTTCCCCAAGAAGAGCCCGGTCTACACCAAGATCCGCGACGACAACCCCACCCGCTATGTGCCGGGCTGCAAGGTGACCGATTCCATTCTGGCCGACGGCTGCGTCATCGAGGGCACGGTGGAGAACTGTGTGCTGTTCCGCGGCGTCAAGGTCAAGAAGGGTGCCGTCGTCAAGAACTGCGTGCTCATGCAGGATACCGTTGTGGAAGCCAATGCCGAGCTGGACTGCGTTGTTACCGATAAGAACGTGAAGATCACTGCCGGCAAGAAGCTGTCCGGCACCGAGAGCTTCCCGGTGTACGTGCAGAAGAAGCACACCGTCTGATTTTACTGAGTTATCCATAGGGGCGGCTTCCTCCCCGGTAGCCCCTCTTGAGAGGGGCGGGGGCATCTGTGTGCCCCCGCCTGCTCTTTTGTAAAAATGGTTCGTGCTGCCTGCAAGGGCGGTGGGGGAGAACGAAAATATCCCACTATATGAAAGGAGCGATCCTATGAGAATCCTGTATGCTGCTTCGGAAGCTGCCCCTTTTGCAAAGTCCGGCGGTCTGGCCGACGTTGCGGGTGCCCTGCCTAAGGCTCTGGTCAAGGACGGCGTGGATGCCCGCGTCATTATGCCCCTGTACGGCGATTTGAAGTTCCGTGATACGCTGGAGTACGTGACCAATTATTCCGTCCCCGTGGGCTGGCGCAGCCAGTACTGCGGCCTGTTCAAGACCGAGCGGAACGGCGTGACCTACTACTTCCTGGACAACGAGTATTACTTCAAGCGCCGCGGCCTGTACGGCTTCTACGATGACGGCGAGCGTTTCGCCTTCTTCTCCCGCGCCGTTTTAGAGACTTTGTTCTACATCGATTTCACTCCCGATATCATCAACTGCAACGACTGGCAGACCGCTCTGGTGCCGGTGTACCTGAACCTGTACTATCGCCATCTGGATAAGTTCAACCGCATCAAGACTATCTTCACCATCCATAATATCGCTTATCAGGGCAAGTACGGCACCGACATTCTGGAGGACACCTGCGGCATCGGCCGCCGCGATCAGCACATCGTAGAGTACGACGGCTGCGCAAACTTCATGAAGGGTGCTTTCGAGACTGCCGATAAGATCACCACTGTCAGCCCCACCTATGCCATGGAGATCCTCGACCCGTGGTTCAGCTATGGTCTGGACGCTCTGCTGCGCGAGAAGCAGTACAAGCTGTGCGGCATCCTGAACGGCATCGATACCGATTCCAACGATCCCGCTACGGATAAGAACATCCCCTTCAACTACGACATCACCAATTTTGAAGAGGGCAAGGCAAAGTGCAAGGAAGCCCTGCAGGATAAGTTCGGCCTGAACAAGGATGGCAGCCCCGTCTTTGCCATGGTCAGCCGCATGGTCGGCATGAAGGGCTTTGATCTGGTGCAGAGCATCGCCGATGGTCTGGTGGATCGCGGCATCGAGCTGGTCGTTCTGGGCAGCGGCGAGAGCCAGTACGAGAACTTCTTCTCCGACCTGTGCGCACGCCATCCGGGCCGCGTTGGCACCTACATCGGCTTTGAGCCGGCCCTGTCGCAGGAGATCTACGCAGGCGCAGATGCCTTCATCATGCCTTCCAAGAGCGAGCCCTGCGGTCTGGCACAGATGGTAGCCTGCCGCTACGGCACGCCTCCCATCGTCCGCGAGACCGGCGGTCTGCGCGACTCCATCCACGACAGCACCATGGGTGAGGGCAACGGCTTCACCTTTGCGGGCTACAATGCCCACGAGCTGTATGTGGCCTGCTGCAACGCACAGAATGCTTACTATGACAAGGAGAACTGGAAGAACCTCGTGCACCACTGCATGGAGTGCGATTTCAGCTGGGATGTCTCCGCCAAGAGCTACGAGGGCCTGTACAACGAGACCGCAAACCTCTGGTAATATCCTGAAAACTGCATAACGGCTGCCGCCCGGTTCCCAAAGAGCCGGGCGGCTTTTTTGCATTCTGCACAACAGATCCATCAAACTTTTGGTATTGATGCGCCCGCAGACGCACAAACTCCATACAGGGCGTACAGTTACGGCATTAGTGTAAACAAACTATGAAATTTTACTAGAAAACAGTGGAAAATTGATTGAAAAAACGATCGGTTTGAATTATACTATCGTTATAAGATTTTTTGCTGATTGCAAATCCTTGGCAAAGAATCCAGAATCTGGCTTTTGCAAAGGCACATCACACAGGGAGGAAACGCAGGTTGAAGGGCTGGTATAAGGCACTGGAGGATCTTGTCTGGCTGACCCAGCTGGGCCTGAATATGCTGCTGCCGCTGGTCATGTGTCTGGGCGGTGCATGGTGGGCGGTGAACAACTGGAGCTGGCCGGAATGGGTGTTCCTGCCGGCCATCCTGCTGGGGCTTGCTGCCGGGGCACAGAACTTCTGGTATTTTGCAAAGGAACACATGGACCGCACCAAAAAGGAAAAACCAAAGCGGGTGGGGTTCAACTCGCATCAGTAAACTTAACAGGAGGTTTCCCTTTATGAAACTGCAGCCGGAATCCAAAAAGGAGCTGACCCGCATCGCCTGCGGCACGGCCATCTGTACCGCCGTCATGTGGGTGATCTTTGCAGCTCTGCACCTGGTTGGCTGGGTGAAATTTGATTACACTGTTGTTCTGGGCAGTCTCATCGGCGCGGCCGTGGCCATCGGCAACTTTGCGGGCATCTGCCTCGTGTGCCAGAAGGTCATCGACGAGCAGGATGAGAAACGGCGCAAAGCGACATTGCAGGCTTCCTACAATGTCCGGATGCTTTTGCAGGCGGTGTGGATCATCGTTGCCATCGGGGCACCGGTGTTCCAGCCGTTTGCCGGTGTTCTGCCCCTGCTTTTCCCGCGCGTTACGATCTACTACCTGCAAATAACCGGCAAGTACAAGCCTCTTGCACCGGCCGGGCCTTCGGTGGACGTCTCTGTGGAGGACGACCCCGAACCCGCACCGGAGCCGGAAGCTGAACCCCGTGACGAAGGGGGTGAAACGTAACAAATGGAACTGAACGGCGCAAAGATCCTGTATACCATCCATACGGACATCCCCCTGCTGGGTGATTTCAAGATCTCCCAGACCTTAGTCAGCACCTGGATCGTCATGGCGCTGCTTTCGGGTTTTGCCATCTGGCTGGGCAGCAACCTCAAGCTGGAAAATGTCTCAAAGCGGCAGGCCGCCGCCGAGTTCATCGTAGAACGGCTGGACCAGTTCGTGCACGACAACATGGGCTATCACTTTGATAAGTATATCCCGCTCATCGGCGCGATCTTCGCTCTGAGCATCGGCTGCAACCTCATCAGTGTCATCGGCCTGTGGAGCCCCACAGCCGACCTGAACACCGAGGCGGCGTGGGCCATTGTGGTGTTCGTGCTGATCATGTACTACAAGATCAAGACCAACGGCATCCTTTCCTACCTGAAAGGTCTTTTGGACCCCATCTTCATCATGGCACCCATCAATGTGCTGTCGGAGGTTTCCACCCCCGTCAGTATGGCGTTCCGTCACTTTGGCAACATCTTGTCCGGTACGGTCATTTCCACACTGCTGTACTGGGCGCTGGCAAGCCTGAGCCACGTCATTTTCGGCTGGCTGCCGGGTGCCTTGAGCCAGATCCAGCTGTTCCAGATCGGCATCCCGGCCTTTACGGGCCTGTATTTCGACTGGTTCGGCGGCTGCATTCAGGCGTTCATCTTCTGTACCCTGACCGCAATTTTCATCAAACGTGCTGCCGGTGAGGACTAAGCCCTCACAACGGCATCTCCCAAAACAAAAAACTTTTTTGGAGGACAAATCTTATGACTGACTTTCAGTACCTCGCTCGTGGTATCGCTCTGGCAGGCTGCGGCATCGGCGCAGGCTGCGCACTGATCGCAGGTATCGGCCCCGGTATCGGCGAAGGCAACGCAGCAGCTGCTGCCTGTGAAGCTGTGGGCCGTCAGCCCGAGTGCAAGAGCGACGTTACCAGCACCCTGATCCTGGGCGTTGCACTTTCCGAGACCACCGGTATTTACGGCTTCGTCACCGGCCTGCTGCTGATCTTCCTGGCACCCGGTATGTTCATGAAGTTCCTGGCATAAGCGGAACCTTTTACAAAATAACGAAAGGAGACGCTTATGGAACTGTACCAGGCGTTGATCACGCTGGACGGCTGGACCTTTCTGGCCCAGATCTGCAACCTGATGATCCAGCTGTTCATCTTCAAAAAGTTCCTGCTGAATCCGGTCAAAAACGTGATCGCAGAGCGCAAGGCGAAGGCAGACAGCCAGATCGCCGATGCCACCAAGCTGCGCACCGAAGCCGAAGCCATGAAGGCAGAGTACGAGCAGAACCTGCAGAATGCCCGCACCGAGGCCAACGAGATCGTTGCCAATGCGCAGAAGACGGCCACCGCCCGCGGCGAAGAGATCGTGGGCGAGGCCCGCGCGCAGGCTGCTGCCCTCAAGCAGAAGGCCGAAGCCGACATTGCGCAGGAGCGCAAGAAGGCCGTGAATGAGGTCAAGGACGAGATCGGCGGCATCGCCATGGAGATCGCCTCCAAGGTGGTGGAGCGTGAGATCAGCGAGAAGGACCACAAGGATCTGATCGACGAATTTATCAAAAATGTGGGTGAAGCATCATGACCGAGACTGCAAGGATGTACGGCGGAAGCCTGTACGATCTGGCGGCGGAGGAAGGGCTGGAGGCCCGCATTCTGGGCGAGCTGGACGAAGCCGTGGCGCTTTTTAAGGCAAACCCGGACTACCTGCATCTGCTCAGCACCCCCAGCATCCCGAAAAGAGAGCGCTGCGGCCTGCTGGATGAAGCACTGCGGGATCAGGTCCACCTCTATGTGCTGAACTTTTTGAAGATCCTGTGCGAGAAGGGCACCCTGCGGGAGCTGTCCGGCTGCGCACGGGCTTACCGTGTGCGCTACAATCAGGCACACGGCATTCTGGAAGCAACGGCGACCACTGCAGTGGCAATGACGGAGCAGCAGGCAAAGAGCCTGCACGAAAAGCTGGAAAAGCTCACCGGCAAGACCATCGACCTGAAAACAAAGGTCGATCCGGCAGTGCTGGGCGGCATCCGGCTGGATATCGAAGGCACCGAGCTGGACGGCACGGTGCAGAACCGTCTGTCCGCCCTGCGCAGGGATATTGCTTCCGTGACACTGTGATCGAATTTCCACCCGAAAGTTTTTTAAGAATTGAGTGGTGAACAAACAAAGATGCAACTGAAACCTGAAGAGATCTCCAAGATCATCCGTGCGCAGATCAAGCATTACGAAAATGCCATTGAGCAGAGCGAGACCGGCACGGTCATTATGGTGGGCGACGGCATCGCCCGCGCCAGTGGTCTGGAAAAGTGCATGGCAGGTGAGCTGCTTCAGTTTGATAACGGCGAATACGGCATGGCCCAGAATTTGGAGGAGAACACCGTCTCCATCGTTCTGCTGGGCTCCGACGTCGGTATCAAGGAAGGCAGCACTGTCAAGCGCACCGGCAAGGTGGTGTCCGTGCCGGTGGGCGAAGCCATGATCGGCCGCGTGGTCAACGCGCTGGGCCAGCCCATCGACGGTGCAGGCCCCATCGAGACCACCGAGTTCCGCGCCATTGAAAGCCGCGCTCCCGGCATCATCGACCGTCAGCCGGTCAAGGAGCCGCTGCAGACCGGCATCAAGGCCATCGACTCCATGATCCCCATTGGCCGCGGCCAGCGCGAGCTGATCATCGGCGACCGCCAGACCGGCAAGACCACCATCGCCTCCGATACCATCATCAATCAGAAGGGCAAGGACGTCATCTGCATTTACGTTGCCATCGGTCAGAAGCGCTCTACCGTGGCAAACCTTGTGCAGAGCCTGACCGAGGCCGGTGCTATGGGCTACACCATCGTGGTGTCCGCAACGGCATCCGAGCTTTCGCCCCTGCAGTATATCGCACCCTACTCCGGCTGTGCCATGGGCGAATATTTCATGCATCAGGGCAAGCACGTCCTCATCATCTACGACGATCTGTCCAAGCACGCCGTGGCCTACCGTGCACTGTCGCTGCTGATCCGCCGTCCCCCGGGACGTGAGGCTTACCCCGGCGACGTGTTCTATCTGCACTCCCGTCTGCTGGAACGCGCGGCCAAGCTCTCCAATGAGCTTGGCGGCGGCAGCCTGACGGCTCTGCCCATCATCGAGACGCAGGCGGGCGATGTTTCCGCCTACATCCCCACGAATGTCATTTCCATCACCGATGGTCAGATCTTCCTGGAGACGGAGCTGTTCCACTCCGGTGTCATGCCGGCAGTCAACCCCGGCATCTCGGTGTCCCGCGTGGGCGGCAATGCCCAGATCAAGGCCATGAAGAAGGTCGCCGGCACCCTGAAGCTGATCTACTCCCAGTACCGTGAGCTGCAGAGCTTTGCACAGTTCGGTTCCGATCTGGATGCCGACACCAAGGCCCGCCTTGCACAAGGCGAGCGCATCGTGGAAGTGCTCAAGCAGAACCGCTCCGCTCCCGTGCCTGTGGAAAAGCAGGTGGCCATCCTGTATGCGACCATTCACGATCACCTTGTGAAGGTCAAGGTGCCGGACGTGGCCGAGTATGAGAAGGGACTGTACGAATATCTGGACAACAATGCTGCGGGTGCCGCCGTCATGGAGACCATCCGCACCACCGGCAATCTGGATAAGGACACTGAGGAGCAGCTTAAGAGCGTGCTCACAGCCTATACCGACAGCTTCGTCAAGGCGCACTAAGGAAGGAGGCGTAACGCATGGCTGGTTCCATGAAGGACATCAAGCTGCGCATCAAAAGCGTAGAGAGCACCATGCAGATCACCAAGGCAATGGAACTGGTGGCTTCCTCCAAAATGCGCCGCGCCAAGGAACGGGTGGAGCACAGCCGCCCCTACTTTGAAACGCTGCATGAGACTTTGACCAAGATCGCCGCGGCCGACCCCCGCGCCCGCAACCCCTACCTGCGCCGTGACGAAGTGAAGCGCACCCTGCTCATCGTGATCGCAGGCGACCGCGGCCTTGCCGGTGGATACAATTCCAACGTGCTCAAGCAGGCCGGGGCCGAAGAGGGCGAGGTGCTGGTGCTGCCCATCGGCAAGCGCTCGGCAGAGTATTTCGTCCATCACGAAGTACCCCTGTTCACGCAGGAGGTGCTGCTGGCGGCAGATGTCTCGGTGGGCGAGTGCTTCCAGCTGTCCCGCCAGATCACGGAAGGATATCTCAAGGGCGAGTACGATGCGGTAAAGATCTGCTACACCCGGTTCGATTCCATGATGACCCAGACCGCAGCCACCATGGAGGTGCTGCCGCTGTCCATCGAGCCCACCGAGCAGCAGAAGGCGGATGCCCGCCGCAGCCAGATCCTGTACAAGCCCAGCAGCGAGGAAGTATTCAGCGCGATCATCCCGGAGTATGTGGCAGGCATCGTCTACGGTGCCGTGTGCGAGAGCGTAGCCAGTGAGCTTGCCGCCCGCCGCACTGCCATGGATGCCGCCACCAAGAACGCCGGTGAGATGATCGACCATTTGAACCTGTATTATAACCGTGCCCGTCAGGCCGCCATCACGCAGGAGATCACCGAGATCGTGGCCGGCGCGGAGATTTAAAACCTATCAAAAAGGAGTTGTAGCCTATGTCCGAAAAACATATCGGCAAGGTGCTCCAGGTCATCGGCCCGGTGCTGGACATCCAGTTTGAGGATGGCCAGCTGCCGGAGCTGCTCAACGCCATCGAGATCGACAACCACGGCGAAAAGCTGGTGGTCGAGGTGGCACAGCACACCGGCGATAACGTGGTGCGCTGCATTGCAATGAACAGCACCGATGGTCTGGTGCGCGGCACCGAAGCCGTGGATACCGGCGAACCCATCAAAGTGCCCGTGGGCGACCAGTGTCTGGGCCGCGTGTTCAACCTGCTGGGCGAGCCCGTGGACAACAAGCCCGCCCCGGCCCCGGAGGCCTACTGGCCCATCCACCGCCCTGCTCCCAGCTACGAGGAACAGCAGTCCACCACCGAGATCCTCGAGACCGGCATCAAGGTCGTGGACCTGATCTGCCCCTACGCAAAGGGCGGCAAGATCGGTCTGTTCGGCGGTGCAGGCGTCGGCAAGACCGTCCTGATCCAGGAGCTGATCTATAACATCGCCACCGAGCACAACGGCTACTCGGTGTTCACCGGCGTTGGCGAGCGCACCCGTGAGGGCAACGACCTGTACGGCGAAATGACCGAGAGCGGCGTTATCAACAAGACTGCGCTGGTCTATGGCCAGATGAACGAACCCCCAGGAGCCCGTATGCGCGTGGCACTGTCCGGCCTGACCATGGCGGAGTATTTCCGCGATGTGAAGAATCAGGATGTGCTGCTCTTCATCGATAACATCTTCCGCTTCACCCAGGCAGGCTCTGAGGTGTCCGCACTGCTGGGCCGTATGCCCTCTGCCGTCGGCTACCAGCCCACGCTGGCCACCGAGATGGGCGCTCTGCAGGAGCGCATCACCTCCACCCGCAAGGGTTCCATCACCTCGGTGCAGGCCGTCTACGTGCCCGCCGATGACCTGACCGACCCGGCCCCTGCCACCACCTTTACCCATCTGGATGCCACCACGGTCCTGAGCCGTGACATTGCTTCGCAGGGCATCTACCCCGCTGTGGACCCGCTGGATTCCACCAGCCGCATCCTCAGCCCGGAGGTCGTGGGTCAGGAGCACTACGAGATCGCCCGCGCCGTCCAGAAGGTGCTGCAGCGCTACAAGGAGCTGCAGGACATCATTGCCATCATGGGCATGGACGAGCTGAGCGAGGAAGACAAGCGCACGGTCAGCCGCGCCCGCAAGGTGCAGCGCTTCCTGAGCCAGAGCTTCCACGTGGCAGAGCAGTTCACCGGTATGCCCGGCCAGTATGTGCCGCTCAAGGAGACCCTGCGCGGCTTCAAGATGATCCTGAACGGCGAGTGCGACGAGCTGCCCGAGAGCGCATTCCTGTTCGCGGGCACCATCGATGACGTGTTCGCAAAAGCGAAGAAAGGGTAAACCATGACGACCTTTCATCTGACGGTGGTCACGCCGGACGGCTGCGCCTTTGACGGGCAGGCCGAGCGCATCGTCTGCCGCGCCATTGACGGCGATCTGGCCATCCTTGCCAAACACGGGGATTACTGCACCGCGCTGGGCATGGGCGAAGCCCATATCGTGGATGCCGAGGGCCAGCGCCGCCGCGCCGCCTGCATGGGCGGGCTGCTGAGCGTGCTGGATGGCGAAGTGCGTCTGGTCGCCACCACATGGGAGTGGGCCGAGGAGATCGATCAGGCCCGCGCCGAGGCTTCCAAGAAGCGCGCGGAGGAGATTCTTGCGCAGAAGAACCTCGACAAGCGGGACTACGAGCTGGCTCAGGCGCGTCTCAAGCGCGCACTGGTGCGTACCTCTATCCACTGAGATAAGAAAAAAGGAGCCATTGCACAAACTGTGCGGTGGCTCCTTTTGCGTGCATGATGAAATTAAAATAAGATTTCAGCTGAACATGCCCAGAGCGAATGCGGAGGGCATTTAAATCGTAAAGACGTTACATCATATTTGCCTTCTCGATCAGGTTGCGGATGTGATGGGCCAGCATCTCCACCGCAGCGGTGTTCTCGCCGCCGTTGGGTACAATGATGTCTGCGTTGCGCTTGCTGGGTTCCACAAAGGCTTCGTGCATAGGCTTGACGGTGGTCAGGTACTGCTCGATCACGCTGTCCAGACTGCGGCCCCGCTCCTTCACATCCCGCACCAGACGGCGCAGGATGCGCTCGTCGGCGTCGGTGTCCACATAGATCTTGTAGTCGAACAGGGCGCACAGCTCCGGCTCCACAAAGGGCAGGATGCCTTCCACGATCAGCACCGGTGCGGGCTCGATGTGCTGCACCTTGTCGCTGCGGTTGTGGTTGGAGTAGTCGTACACCGGGCAGTCGATGGCGCGGCCTGCCTTCAGCTCCTGCAGATGGTAGATCAGCAAAGCGTTGTCAAAAGCATCCGGGTGGTCGTAGTTCAGCTTGCAGCGCTCCTCAAAGGGCAGCTCGTCGTGGCGCTTGTAATAGCTGTCGTGGGAGATCAGGCGCACTTCATCCTCGCCAAAACGCTCCTTCAGCCGCAGAGCAAGGGTGGTCTTGCCGCTGCCGGAGCCGCCTGCAATGCCAATGATCAGATTATTCATAGGGGTCCCTCCTGCATCATCCTGCCGCTTTGGGTGGAAAAAAGGGCAGGAATGGATTATAATAGGTGCAAAGCTGCCTGTCCGGGACACAGCGCCGGGCGGGCTTGTTCCTGTACATCATAACACAAACCGGCACATTTTTACAGCCCCAGGGCTGCAAATGTGTGAGATAAGGGAAAATGCCATGCAGAAAAAACAATTTCAGCAAAATATGAAGGACAAGGTCCGGGTGTTTGAGGATGGCGGCATCCGCCTGCTCAAACGGGGACAGAAGGGCGTGGTACACGCTATTTTCAGCCGTTTTGGCCTAGTGCTGGTTCTGCTGCTTTTACAGGCGTTCGCGCTGTTCAGCCTGCTGCAGTGGTTCGGCGAGCTGCTGCCGCATTATTTTGGCGGCACCCTGCTGGTAACAGCGGCAATGATGGTCTATCTGCTCAATCAGGACATGGACAACAGCGTGCGCATCACATGGCTGGTGGTCACAGCGCTGATGCCGGTGCTGGGCGTGCCGCTGTTCTGGTACACCAAAAGTGATGTGGGCCACAATGCCCTGAAGCGCCGCCTGCTGGATCTGGAGGGCCAGACCCGCGCCCAGCTGCCGCAGAATGAGCAGACCGTGGAGCTTTTGCAGGAGCAGGCACCCGAAGCAGTGCCGCTGGCACGGTATCTGCGGGGCAAGGGAGGCGGATTTCCGGTCTATGCCGACACGGTGGCCACCTACTTCAACGGCGGCGAAGCTATGTTCGATGAAATGCTGCGCCAGCTGGAAACGGCAAAAAAGTACATCTTTCTGGAATATTTCATCGTGGATGAAGGCCTGATGTGGGGCCGCATTCTGGAAGTGCTGGCCCGCAAGGCGGCGCAGGGGGTGGATGTGCGGGTGATGTATGACGGCACCTGTGAGTTCTCCACACTGCCGCGGGATTACCCCAGCCGGCTGGAAGCGCTGGGCATCCAGTGCAAGGTGTTCTCGCCGGTCACGCCCTTCGTTTCCACCCACTACAACTACCGCGACCACCGCAAAATTCTGGTCATTGATGGCCAGGTGGGCTTTACCGGCGGCGTGAATCTGGCAGATGAGTACATCAACCACATAGAAAAGTATGGCCGCTGGAAGGACTCGGCCCTGATGCTGGAAGGCGAAGGCGTGCGCTCCATGACGGCACTGTTTTTGCAGATGTGGAGCATCCAGCGCCAGCCAGAGTTTGAGCAGTTCCTGTCCGATCCCATCCCGGCGGCAGCAAACGCCAAGGGCTTTGTGGTGCCCTACGGAGACTGCCCGCTGGACGGTGAGCGGGTGGGCGAAATGGTGTACATGGATATGCTCAACCGCGCCCGGAAGTATGTGCATATCATCACGCCGTATCTGATTTTAGACGGCGAGCTGGAAACGGCCCTGCGCTTTGCGGCAGAGCGCGGTGTGGATGTGCACCTGATCCTGCCCGGCAAGCCGGATAAGTGGTTCGTTTATGCACTGGCCAAGACCCACTACAAGGCGCTGATTTCTTCGGGTGTGAAGATCAGCGAGTGGCAGCCCGGCTTTACCCATGCGAAGATCGTGATCGCCGACGGCGTGGAAGCTGTGGCGGGCACCATCAATCTGGACTACCGCAGCCTGTATCATCACTTTGAAAACGCGGTCTGGATGCGCGGCACCGACTGCATTGCCAACATGGAAGCGGATTTTCAGGATACGCTCACCCGGTGCCGCAGGGTGGAGCAGACGAAAGAAAGTATCTGGCAGGGCAAAAAGCTGCTGCATCTGGCGGGCATCCTGCTCAAGTTTATTGCGCCGCTGGTGTGAAAGACTCCTTCCGTCATGGCTGCGTAAGCAGACAGGAGAAGCTCTTAATACAAAAAGGCCCGCTGCCTTTCGACAGCGGGCCTTTTGTTACCGATTTAAATAAAAATCAGCGCTTAGTTCTGCTTCATGCGAGCGAAGCAGTCAGAGCAGTAGACCGGACGATCCTCACGGGGCTGGAAGGGGACCTTGCAAGCCTTGCCGCAAGCTGC
This sequence comes from Faecalibacterium sp. Marseille-Q4896, assembly GCF_017377615.1. Lineage (NCBI taxonomy): Bacteria > Bacillati > Bacillota > Clostridia > Eubacteriales > Oscillospiraceae > Faecalibacterium > Faecalibacterium sp. Marseille-Q4896. The sequence goes on along the minus strand of NZ_JAFREG010000002.1, from coordinate 428,860 downwards.
GCAGACAGCATCGAACATCTGACGCTCACCGCTGTTGCTGCGTGCGCCGCCGTTCTTGCGGGCGTCACGGCAGGGCTTGCAGCGCTGGGGCTGATTCTCGAAGCCGCGAGATGCGTAGAACTCCTGCTCACCAGCAGTCCAAACAAATTCCTTACCGCAGTCCTTGCAGACCAGAGTCTTGTCTTCAAACATAGTAGTATCTCCTCTTTAGTTAGTTCTTGCCCACGGAAGGATTGTAACCATACCTTTGGTTTTGGGACCATCGCGCTGATCAGTAAGCTTACCAGGGGCTTGAATGAATGGACGTCCTCCAATTGAGGACTTTTCTATTGTACCGTTCTTTTTGAAATTTGTCAACCAAAAAACAACCATTCGCCTTGTTATTTGTATAGATAGCACAATCCGACAGGGCTGATTTGGGTAAAATAACTGCCGGAAGATGAAAAAGGGGCTGCCGCACATTCCGTGCAGCAGCCCCTGCAAAGCCCTTTGGAAAACGATTACTTCTCGAGGACTTCCTTGGTGTCGCGGGCGATCATCAGCTCCTCGTCGGTAGCAATGACCAGAGTGCGCACCTTTGCGCCCCAGGCAGTGATCTCGCACACATCGCCCACGGGGTGCTTGTTCTTCTCGGTATCGATGCGGATGCCCAGCCAATCCATGTGGTGGCAGACCTTTGCACGGGCAATTGCATCGTGCTCGCCGATGCCGCCGGTGAAGACGATGGCATCCACGCCGCCCATTGCAGCGATGTAAGCGCCAACGGTCTTCTTGATCTGGTAGTTCAGCATGTCGGAAGCCAGCTGTGCGCGCTTGTTGCCGGCAGCAGCTGCCTCTTCCACGTCACGCTTGTCGCTGGAAACACCGGAGATGCCCAGCAGGCCGGACTTCTTGTTCAGGATCTCGTCCAGCTCGTGGCCGGTGATGTTCAGGGTGTACTTCAGGTAGTTGACCACAGAGGGGTCCAGGTCGCCGCAGCGGGTGCCCATCATCAGGCCGGCCAGCGGGGTCATGCCCATGGAGGTGTCCACGACCTTGCCCTGATCCACAGCGGCAATGGAGGAACCGTTGCCCAGATGGCAGGTGATCAGCTTCAGGCGCTCAATGGGCTCTTCCAGATACTCGGCAGCCTTGTGGGCAACGTACTTGTGGCTGGTGCCGTGGAAGCCGTAGCGGCGCACGCCGTACTTCTCGTAGTACTCATACGGAATGGCGTACATATAAGCCTTCGGAGGCATGGTGCTGTGGAAAGCGGTATCGAACACAGCCACCATGGGGATGTTGCCGAACACCTTGCGTGCGGCCTCGATGCCCAGAATGCCGGCGGGGTTGTGCAGGGGAGCCAGAGGGCTCAGCTCGCGGATGGTCTCGATGACCTCGTCGGTGATCAGGCAGCTCTCCTTGAACTTCTCGCCGCCGTGCACGACACGGTGACCGATGGCATCGATCTCGCTGACGTCGTTGATGCACTTGCCTTCGCCGGTGGTCATCTTCTTCACGACCTCGGCAAATGCCTCGGTGTGGGTGGGGAAGATGGCGGGCGTGGTGGCCTTGTGGCCGTTGGCCTCGTGGGTGATCATGCTGCTTTCCATGCCAATGCGCTCGCACAGGCCCTTGCACAGCACCTTCTCGCCGTCCATATCGATCAGCTGATACTTCAGAGAAGAAGAGCCGCAGTTAATAACCAGAACTTTCATCTGTGTTGCCTCCTGTATGTTTTTAGTCTGTCCTCTTTTTAAACCTGAGGACAGAATTTTACAGATTCCTGTGTTTATTATATAATAGGGTGGGCGGCTTTTCAAGCCGCAACCCGAGCAAAGCGGTAAAGCTTGTGTACAAGGTTTTTGTACATCCTGCCCACAAATGCGCAAAACCACTGCAGTTTTCTGTATATACGATATAAATTTAACAATCTTTCCGAGGGCGCAGCAGCCCTGCAGAGGAGCTTATCTATGAAATTTGCCGGTATCATTGCAGAGTACGACCCCTTTCACAACGGCCATGCATGGCAGTTGGCGCAGGCAAAAGCGCTGGGAGCACAGCATGTGGCGGTGGCCATGAGCTGCGGGCTGACCCAGCGCGGCGCACTGCCGCTGCTGCCGGAAGCGGTGCGGGTGCAGGCCGCCCTGCAGTGCGGGGCAGATCTGATATTTGCGCTGCCTGCGCCCTGTGCCTGTGCGGGGGCAGAGGCTTTTGCCCGGGCGGGGGTGCGCATCCTTGCAGCCGCCGGGTGCGATGCGCTGGTGTTCGGGGCAGAGACGCCGGACGCAGCCCTGCTGATGGAAGCTGCCCGGGTGCTGTGCAGCGCAGCCTACCGCACCGAGCTGAAACGCCAGCTTGCAGCCGGTGCCCGCAGCTTTGCGGCGGCGCGGCAGACGGCGGTGGAAGCGCTTTGCCCGGGCACGGCACTGGCCGCGCTGCTGGATAAGCCCAACAACAATCTGGCAGTGGAATACTGCAAGGCCATTCTGGAACAGGAGGCACCCATGACCCCGGTGCCGCTGCCCCGCGTGGGGGCGGGTCACGGGCAGGCCCTTGCCGAAAGCGGCCACGCACAGTTTGCCAGTGCCAGCGCGCTGCGCGCCCTCTGGGCAGAGCAGGGCGCGGATGCGCTGACTCCTTATGTGCCGGAAAAAGCACTGGAGCTGTATAAAAAAGCGGAAATCGACGGAATGTATACGGATCATGCCGCTGCGGGCCGGTGTGAGCTGGCTCTGCTGCGGGCGGCCTGTGCACGACCGGAACCTTTTGCCGCAGTGCGGGGCGTTTCCGAGGGGTTGGACCACCGGCTGGAAAACGCCGTGCGCAGCTGCACCGGCCTGCCCCAGCTGCTGGACGCGCTGACCACTGTGCGTTACCCCCGGGCCCGGATGCGCCGCCTTGCCATGGACGCGGCACTGGGCTATGCGGCGGAGACCGTGCCTGCCCTGCCGCCCTATCTGCATTTGCTGGGGGCAAGGCGGAAAGCACTTGTGCTGCTGAAGCATGCATCCCTGCCGCTGAGCCACTCGCTGGCAAAGCTGGAAAAAGAAAACGATGCCTGCGCCCGTATGGCGGCGGCACAGGCAGCAGCCAGCGATTTTGGCGCACTGTGCCGCCGGGTGCCCGGGCCGATGGGGGGAGTATATCGTCAAAAAATTATTTTTTTGACGAATTGACAAAAAATAATCAAAAAAAATTTATGCAGAAACACTTGTGTCCGGACGGTTTGTGGTGTATGATTAAAGCAATGCAATGTTGGATACAACAAATGAGAATGGAATCAGAAAACCGCACGCAATAAGGAGGAAACTTCATGGCACTTCACGTTCTGGACGAAGCCAACCGCTGTCTGGGCTGCAAAAAGCCGCTGTGCCAGCAGGGCTGCCCCATCCACACCAACATCCCGGAGGTCATTCGGCTGCTCAAGGCAAACCAGATGGACGAAGCTGGCAGGATGCTGTTTGAGAATAACCCGCTGACCACCGTTTGTGCGTTGGTGTGCAACCACGAGAACCAGTGCGAGGGCCACTGTGTGCGCAACCGGATGCCCAGCCACGACCCGGTGCACTTCTCCATTATTGAAGACTACATTTCCACGACCTACGCCAACAAAATGACCGCCGGCCCTGCCCCCAAAAACGGCATGAAGGCGGCAGTCGTTGGCTCCGGCCCGGCGGGCCTGACCATTGCGGTGCTGCTGGCACGCTGGGGCTACGATGTGACCATCTTTGATGCCCGCGATAAAATTGGCGGCGTCATGCGCTACGGCATCCCCAACTATCGCCTGCCGGACAGCGTGCTGGACGATTTCCAGTACCGCCATCTGGAGCTGAAGGGCATCAAGGTGCGGCCCAACACCACCATCGGCAAGACCATCACCATCGATGATCTGTTCCGCGACGGCTACAAGAGCGTGTTCATCGGTGCCGGTCTGTGGAAGGCCAACGCCATGCATATCAAGGGCGAAACTTTGGGAAATGTAGCCTTTGGCATCGATTATCTGGCAAACTCCAAGGCGTTCCGTCTGGGCGATGATATTGCCGTGATCGGCGTGGGCAACTCTGCCATGGACTGCGCCCGCACCGCCATCCGCAACGGTGCCCGCCACGTCACCTGCTATGCCCGCCGCGACGAGAGCTGCATCAGTGCTTCCGAGTACGAGGTGAGCTATGCAAAGCTGGAGGGCGTGGGCTTCCGCTTCTGCAAAGCACCGGTGGAGATCCGCGAGAACGGCCTGATCTGCCGCGATACCGTCAAGGGCGAAGATGGCAGGTTCACTCAGGTGGAGGGCAGTGAGACTTTCTACCCCCACACCGGCGTGATCGTGTCGGTCAGCCAGGGCTCGGAGAGCAACCTCGTCAAGACCACTACCGGTATCGAGACCAACCAGAAGGGTCTGCTCACCGTCAGCGAGGACGGCAGCACCACCCGCGAGGGCGTATTTGCCGGCGGCGATGCCGTGATGGGCGCACGCACCGTGGTGGAGGCGGTGGCTGTGGCCAAGAAGGTGGCCGAGAGCATGGATGCCTACATGAAGAGCCTGCCTGCAGAAGAAGTGGCTGACCCCTATGCCAATATCCCGGTGTTCCAGACCCCCACCTCGGACGTGCTGGCAAAGCAGGAGATCTGACGAAATAAAGACAAACTTGGAAGAAACTGTAAAGCTTCTGCGTCTTTGCCGATCTTTGCCGCTCCGTTTGTTGACGGGGCGGCTTTCGCTTTGTATACTATTCATATACTTGTTTCTGATTTGTACAAACTGGATATAAAACAGTGAAAGGCGGTGGACGCTATCCTGAAAGCATCCCTCCCGAAACTGCGGGAAAAACTATTGGAAGCGCTGCAGGCAGTGCTGCCCATTGCAGCCATCGTGCTGGTGCTCTGCTTTACCATTGCGCCGGTGTCGCCCAGCATCCTGCTGTGCTTTTTGCTGGGGGCCGCCATGATCGTGGTGGGCATCATGTTCTTCACACTGGGCGCGGAGATGAGCATGACCCCCATGGGCGAGCGCGTGGGTGCGGTGATCACCAAAAGCCGGAAGCTGCCGGTGATCTTGGGCATCGGCTTTCTGCTGGGCTTCCTCATCACCATTTCGGAGCCGGACCTGCAGGTGCTGGCAAATCAGGTGCCCTCCATCCCGAACCGCACCCTTATTTTATCGGTGGCGGCGGGCGTGGGCCTGTTTCTGGTGTTTGCCTTCCTGCGTATGCTCATTGGCATCTCGCTGCCAAAGCTTCTGGTGCTGTTCTACGGCATGATCTTTCTTCTGGCGGCGTTTGTGCCCAAGGAATTTCTTGCTGTGGCCTTTGACTCCGGCGGTGTGACCACCGGCCCCATGACTGTGCCCTTTATCATGGCGCTGGGCGTGGGTGTGTCAGCTATCCGCGGCGACCGCCACGCGGCGGACGACAGCTTTGGTCTGGTGGCCATGTGCTCCATCGGCCCCATTCTGGCAGTGCTCATTCTGGGCATCGTGTTCCGCGCCTCGGACAGCACCTATATCCCGCCGGTGCTGCCGGAGGTGAGCGACTCGGTGGAGCTGTGGCAGCTGTTCCATGTCAGCCTGCCTACGTATCTGGAAGAGATCGCTGTCTCGCTGCTGCCCATTATCGTGATGTTCGGCATTTTTCAATTTGTGGCTCTGCACATGGATCGCCGGTCGCTGGGCCGCATTGCGGTGGGTCTTGCGTATACCTACGTGGGCCTTGTGCTGTTCCTCACCGGCGCAAATGTGGGCTTTATGCCCGCCGGTAATTATCTGGGTCAGGTGCTGGCCGGGCAGAGCTTCCGCTGGATCATCATTCCCATTGGAATGCTCATCGGTTACTTCATCGTCAAGGCCGAGCCGGCCGTCTATGTGCTGAACAAGCAGGTGGAAGAGGTGACCGACGGTGCCATTTCGGCCAAGGCCATGGGCACAGCCCTCTCGGCAGGTGTTTCCATCTCGGTGGGCCTTGCCATGGTGCGGGTGCTCACCGGCGTTTCCATCCTGTGGTTCCTCGTGCCGGGCTATGTGTTTGCCATCGGCATCTCCTTTGTGGTGCCAAAGCTGTTCACCGCCATTGCATTTGACGCGGGCGGCGTGGCATCCGGCCCCATGACAGCCACCTTCCTGCTGCCGCTGGCACAGGGTGCCTGCGTGGCCGTGGGCGGCAATATCGTCACCGACGCTTTCGGCGTGGTGGCCATGGTGGCCATGACCCCGCTCATTACGGTGCAGCTGATGGGCCTTGTGGCACAGCTACGCACCCGCAAGGCCCGGCGGCTGCAGCCTGCGGCCATGGGTGCGGCCTTTGCCGGTCTGCCGGACGATGATATCATTGAACTGTAAGGAGGGCGCGGCATGAGTTCGTTGTTTTTGATGGTGACCATCACCGACCGCCGCTCCACTGATGCCTTTTTGCAGCTGTATGAGCAGCGCGGCGTGGATGTGAACCTGCGCACGGTGGGCAGCGGCACAGCGGTGCGGGAGACTCTGGCCACGCTGGGTCTGGAAAAGACCGAGAAGGCCGTGCTGCTGGCGGTGGTGACAGAGGATACATGGAAGGCCGTCCGGATAGACCTGCGCCGCAAAATGCGCATCGACGTGCCGGGCACCGGCATTGCATTCACGGTGCCGCTGAGTAGCATCGGCGGCAGAAGGGCGCTGATGTTCCTCACCCAGCACCAGCCGCTGACATTGAAGGAGGAGAGCACCTTGAAGGATACCCATTACGAACTGCTGCTGGTAATCGCCAATCAGGGCCACACCGGCACCATTATGGATGCCGCCCGCGCCGCAGGTGCCGGCGGTGGCACGGTGATCCACGCCAAGGGTACCGGCATGGAAGGCGCAGCCCAGTTCCTTGGCGTGGAGCTGGTGAATGAAAAAGAGCTGGTGCTCATCGTGGCCCGCACGCCGGAAAAGAACCGCATCATGAAAGCCATCATGGACGGTGCCGGGCCAAAGGCGGGCGCGATCGTGTTCTCGCTGCCGGTGACGGATACCGCCGGTCTGCGTCTGCTGGAGGACGAGGAACCGGTGCAGGAAACCTCTGCGCAGTAAACAACAAAATGTAATTTATTCCGGGATTATTCCGCATTTATGGGCGAAACGCTTGATAAATGCGGATTTTTTCGTTATCATAGAAGAAAGAACTTCAAGAATGAGGGACAAAAGATGATAAAGCTTTCATATGAGCAGCAGATCGCATTCAATTCGCTGTCCATCATCGTGGGCAATGCACTGTATGCGCTCACGGTGGTGCTGTTTCTTGTGCCGTCAGGCCTGATCACCGGCGGTGCCACCGGCATCGCACTGGGCATCAACCGTGCATTGGGACTGCCGGTGTCCGGTGTGCTGTTCGTCATCAACATGACCATGCTTACGGTGGGCTGGGTGCTGCTGGGGCGGCGCTTTGCCATCACCACCATTGCCAGCACCGTGCTCAGCCCCCTGTTTCTGGCCCTGTGGGAGCGGGTGTTCACAGGCTTTGTGCTCACCGATGATCTGGTGCTCAACACCATTTTTGCAGGCTTCGGCGTAGGCATTTCGCTGGGCATCACCATCCGGGCAGGCGCATCCACCGGCGGCATGGACATCCCTCCGCTGGTGCTGAACAAATATTTCCACATCCCGGTGTCGGCCAGTATGCTGGTGTTCGATATGCTCATCCTCTGCCTGCAGGCGGCGTTCAGCCCGCTGCAGCAGTGTCTGTACGGCATCGTGATGGTGATCGTGTATACGGTGGTGCTGGACAAGGTGCTCATCTTCGGCACTACCCGCACCGAGGTAAAGATCATCAGCCAGCACGCCGATGATATCCGCGAGGCCATCTTCACCCAGCTGGACCGCGGTGTGACCGTGCTACATGGCGAGGGAGGCTACAGCCACGAGCCGGAGCAGGTGCTGCTGAGCATCGTGAGCAACCGCCAGCTGCCGAAGCTGGAAAAGCTGGCCCATGCCATCGACCCCACCTGCTTTATGATCGTGAGCCATGTGACCGAGGTGAGCGGGCGCGGCTTCTCGCTGGATAAGAATTACCAGTAAACGCTGAAAATCCCAGCAGATACTTGAAAAACAGTACCGGTTTAGGGTATAGTATAGAAGAACGGTAGGTTATGCCGTGATTTTACCCAACAGGAAAGGAAAACCATCATGTTTGATATTTTCAATATGCTCAAGAAGGAAGAACACAAGGACGCAAAGCAGGTGACCCGCGAGACCATCATCGGCGATATCCTGGATATGGACCAGACCACCGCTCCCTACTTCATGGAGATCGGAATGCACTGTCTGGGCTGCCCTGCATCCCGCGGCGAGAGCATCGAGGAGGCCTGTGCTGTCCACGGCGTGGACTGCGATGAGCTGATCGAGAAGCTGAACGAGCATCTGGCCGCAAAGAAGGCATAAATTGCTGCCCACATTGGATGCGCGTCTGGCTGCCGCCGCAGAGCTTGTGCGGCCGGGAGAGCCGGTGGCGGACATCGGCTGCGACCACGGCAAGCTGACGGCGGTGCTGGCGGCTTCGGGAAAATACCCGAAGGTGATCGGTGCCGACCTGCGGCCCGGCCCGCTGGCAAAGGCAGAGCAGACGCTGGAACATGCAGGCTGTAAAGACCGCGCTGAGCTTCGGCTTGGCGACGGTCTTTCTGTGCTTACGGAGAACGAAGTAGGCAGCATCGTGTTGGCGGGCGTTTCCGCCCAGACCACTTGGGAAATTTTAGAGAAAGCCCCGTGGGTGTTTACCGTGGGAGGGCCGCGGATCATCATGATCCCGGCCACCCGCCACGACGCGCTGCGCCGCTGGTTGTGGGAGCATGGCTTCTCCTTTGCAGCCGACCGCCCGGTGCAGGCGGCGGGCCGCTGGTACGCGGTGATGGCGGCGGAATACACCGGCAGGGTGTATGCGCCCACCTTTGCCGAGTGCCTGTTTGGCAGTACGGGAGAGTGGCCCGAGGGAAAAGGCTACGCCGACTGGCAGAAGGCAAAGCTGCCCCGGATGCGCCTTGGCGTGCCGGATGGCAGTGAACTGGCGCAGGAAATCGATAGTTTATTAGCTGGCTTGCCCTCTCAGGCCGCTTCGCGTCCAGCTCTCCCAAAGGGAGAGCCTTTGGCAAAATGATGAACGCTGCATGGAATGCCAAGGCCTCTCACCATGGGAGAGGTGGCATTGCGTAAGCAATGACGGAGAGGGCGAGGATGGTGAAGATATGATAACAGTTAATCAGGTATACGAAGCAATGCAGGCCATCGCGCCGCTGGAGCTGGCGGAACACTGGGATAATCCCGGCCTGCTGGTGGACTGCGGCGGGCAGATGCACCGGGTGCTGACGGCGCTGGACATCACCCCTGAGGTGGTGGCCGAAGCCGCCGCAAAGCAGTGTGAGATGATCGTGTCCCACCACCCGGTCATTTTTGATCCGCTCAAAAAGATCGGCCCGCAGGATGTGCCTTTCCAGCTGGTGCAGGCAGGCATTTCTGCCATCTGTATGCACACCAATCTGGATGCTGCCGAGGGCGGCGTGAACGAGGTGCTGGCAGGCATCTTTGACATGAAGAATATGGAAACCTTTGCCGAGGGCTGCGGCCGTGTGGGAGCCATTGAAGAAATCGCGGTTCCGGAGCTTGCCCGCAAGGCACAGCAGGAGCTTGCTGCGCGCTGCAACCAGCCGAAGAACGGCCCGGCGGTGCAGGTGAAGTTTGTGGATGCGGGTAAGCCGGTCAAGCGCTTGGCGGTCATCAGCGGTGCGGGCGGAAGCCTGTTTGCAGATGCCATTGCTATGGGCGCGGACTGCCTGCTGACCGGTGAAGCCAACCACCACCATGCCATCGATGCCAAGCGGCTGGGCCTTTCGCTCATTGCGGCGGGCCACTATGCCACCGAATTTCCGGTGACTGCCGCCGTGGCTGCAAAGCTGCGCGCCGCCCTGCCGGAGCTGGAAGTGCTGGTGAGCACCGAGAACCGGGACCCGTATACGTATTTATAAGGGAAAGCTGCTGCTTTTTCTTGCGGCGATTTTCCGGCTGAGATGAAGATTGCCGCTGCAGCCTCTTCTGTGAAAGAGTAATTCGGCAAAGCCCGCAGGCTTGGCCGAATTACAAATACAAATAAAAATTCCGCTGATTATGGCCAAAGCGAATGCGGCGGCCATTTAAAATCGTTAAATGAGGTAAACACTATGGCATTGGATGCCGCGACACTGGCCCTTACGGCAGCAGAGCTCAAAGCAACGCTGACCGACGCCAAGATTGCAAAACTATTTGAACCCACCCGTGATGAGCTGGTGCTCACCCTGCGCACCCGCACGGATACCTATGCGCTGCTGCTTTCGGCCCGCAGTGGTTCCGCCCGCGTGTGCCTGACCGAAGAAAGCTTTGAAAACCCGGAAACGCCGCCCTCCTTCTGTATGCTGATGCGCAAGCATCTCACCGGCGGCAGGCTGCTGGACGTGCACATGGAGCCGGGAGACCGCATCGTCTATTTTGATTTCCAGTGCACCAACGAGATGGGCGACCTTGTGCGCAACACCCTGTGTGCCGAATTGATGGGCCGCTACTCCAATCTGGTTCTGGTGCAGAACGGCAAGATCATTGACGCACTCAAGCGCGTGGATTTTGAGGACAGCGATGTGCGCCAGCTGCTGCCGGGCCTGCCCTACACCACGCCGCCCAAGCCTGCAAGACCGGATTTCCTGTTGGTGAGCAGTGCGTCCATCGTGGCAGCAGCCTGCCAGAGAGATCTGCCGGTGGCTGATGCCCTCAACAAGACCGTGGCCGGTGTTGGCCCGGTGGTCTGCCGCGAAGCTGCATGGCGTGCCTTTGACGGCGAACATCTGCCCGCCAATGAGCTGACCGAGGAACAGAAGCGCAAGCTTATGGCCTCCATCGATGAACTGAAGGAAGAGCACGCAACCGGCGGTACGCCCTGCAGCGTCACCGACCCCAGCGGAAAGCCCATCGAGTATACCTTCTTCCGCCCGCAGCAGTACGGCGAAAAATATATTATAAAGGAGTGGCCCTCCTTCAACGCCATGCTGGAGGGCTACTACGCTGAGAAGGACCGCGCGGAACGCCTGCGCACCAAAAGCAAGGAGCTGCACAAGGCGGTGCACAATATGTACGAGCGCGCCGTGCGCAAGCAGGCCGCCCGTCAGGAAGAGCTTGCTGCCAGCGGCAAGAGCGAAAAGCTGCGTCTGTACGGTGAGCTGCTCTCGGCAAACCTCTATCTGGCCCAGAAGGGCATGAAGAGCATCACGGTGCCCAACTGGTACGACGAGGGCAAGGAAGTGACCATCCCGCTGGACCTGCGGTTCACACCCAGCCAGAACGCCCAGAACTTCTTCAAGAACTATAAAAAGAAGCAAACCGCCGCCCGGATGCTGGTGGATCTGCTGGCAGAGGGTGAAAAGGAGATCGCCTATCTGGAAACGGTGCTCTACGAGGTGGAGTCCGCTTCCGGCGAAGCGGCCCTCAACGAGATCCGGGCAGAGCTGAAGAGTCAGGGCTACCTGAAATACTACAAGCAGCGGGATAAGCGCCAGAAGCCTGCAGATTTCCTGCGGTTCACTTCCACCGATGGCTTTGAGATTCTGGTGGGCCGCAACAACGTCCAGAACGACAAGCTCACCCTGCACACCGCCCGGGGCAAAGACCTGTGGTTCCATGTGCAGAAGGCCCCCGGCAGCCACGTTGTGGTCATGAGCCGGGGCGAGGAGATTCCGGACACCACCAAGCAGGAGGCCGCGGAGCTGGCAGTCATCTACTCCAGCACCTACAAGGCAGGCACCGGCGCCAAAGTGGCGGTGGACACCACCGAGGTGAAGAACATCTGGAAAGCCAGCGGTGCAAAGCCCGGCATGGTGCTGTACGAGGTGTACACCACGGTCTATATCACGCCCCGGGATGGGCTGGCGGAACAGCTGAAAAAGAAATGATCTAAATGGCCTCCGCTTTGCTCTGGCCGTCTTCAGCGGAAGAATTATTTATATTTTCGGCATACCGGAGCGTCTGCGGACGCTCCGGTATGCCATTTTCACGGGTGGGGTCGTAAAGGCGACCGGCATCTGCAGCGCCTGCTTCCTGCGGAAGCAGCAGCGCGGCAGGAAAGCAGCCTCGCCCTCTCCGTCTGCTCACTACGTTCGCATCCACCTCTCCCAAGGGGAGAGGCCTTGGCAAAGAGATGAAGTTTGCGTGGACTGCCAAGGGCTCTCCCTTTGAGGAAAGACTTCCCCCGCGCCGGGGGAAGATGGCGCGTAAGCGACAAAAGGGGGAATCTGGCAAAGCCGACAGGCTTTGACTGAGAGGGCGAGGACGGTAGTGCTCCGGCCCTGCCTTTTATTATATATGTATAAAAGCGGCAGAACGGTCCATACTAAGCACTGCGCAGCGGGCGCGGCAGAGTTTTCCACCGGCAGAAAAGCCTGCGGATTGTGCATCTTGCACAGAAAATGCGCGCTTTGACAAAACGGAGAAAATAAAAAAGAAAATTCGTTCTTTTTTCTAAAAAACACTTGCCAAATGCACGAAGGTGTGATAGAATAACTCTCGGCTGCAAAGGGCTTGTGCGATACAAGTCGTGCAGGCCAGCGATATGCGTAGATGCGGGAGGTTGTCATCCGGCGATAGCTGCGATGGGTTATTTCCGCGGAGTATGTCCGATCTTAGAACCGGGCGAAAGAATTACTGACAGCGATGGAATACGTTCCCTCGGCAGAGAAGTTACTCCTCTGCGAAACGGGCGGAACCAATGTTCGGATTTGATTTGCTAATATGTTTCCGGGAGAACTGCCATGCGGTTCACCGGTTTTTATAGTGCCAAATCGAGGAACACCCGGAACTGTGTAGAGCAATTTATCGGCTCGCCTAGGGCAAAATCAATTTTTTCAGGAGGCGTAAGCAATGGCAGTCAAAGAGAAAATCAGAATCCGTCTGCAGAGCTATGATGCTCAGCTGATCGATGCCGCAGCAGAGAAGATCGTGGAGACCGCAAAGCACACCGGTGCACGCGTGTCCGGCCCCATCCCCCTGCCCACCGATCGTGAGATCGTTACCGTTCTGCGCGCTACCCACAAGTACAAGGATAGCCGCGAGCAGTTCGAGAGCCGCACTCATAAGCGTCTGATCGACATTCTGAAGCCGTCCAACAAGACGGTCGAGGCTCTGATGAGCCTCCAGCTCCCCGCTGGCGTGGACATCGAGATCAAGCTGTAAAAGACACTCGATCAAATTCGATGCCCTCGTTTCCCGAGGGGTCATGTTGGCAGTGACGTGCGCTGCCAACCAATAACCTTTACAGGAGGAAAAGAAAATGGTTAAAGGCATTATCGGCAAGAAAGTCGGTATGACCCAGCTGTTCGACGCGAACGGCAAGGTCGTTCCCGTCACCGTCATCGAGGCTGGTCCCTGCACCGTCGTGCAGAAGAAGACCGTCGAGAGCGATGGCTACCAGGCTGTTCAGCTGGGCTTCGGCGAGGTTTCCGCCAAGAAGGTCAACAAGGCAGCTGCAGGCCACTTCAAAAAGGCAAACGTTGCCCCCAAGAAGACCCTGCGCGAGTTCCGTCTGGAAGATGTTTCCGCAATGAACGTTGGCGACGTGCTGAAGGCTGATGTCTTCGCAGAGGGCGACAAGGTGGACGTTGTGGGCGTTTCCAAGGGCAAGGGCTACCAGGGCGTTATCAAGCGCTACGGTCAGCACCGTCTGCGTGAGAGCCACGGCACCGGTCCTGTTGCTCGTCATGCAGGTTCTAACGGTTCCACTTCTACCCCTGCTCGCGTGTTCCCCGGCAAGCGCCTGCCCGGCCACATGGGCTTTGTGCGCGTCACCGTGCAGAACCTGACTGTTGTCAAGGTTGACACCGAGAACAATCTGATCGCTGTCAAGGGTGCGGTCCCCGGTTCCAAGGGCACCATCATCACTCTGGCCAACAGCGTGAAGGCGTAAGGAGGAAAGCTACAATGGCAAAGTTTAACGTAGTCGATATGAACGGTCAGCATGTTAGCGAGATCGAGCTTTCCGACGCCGTGTTCGGTATCACCCCGAACGAGAAGGCTGTCCACATTGCTGTGGTGAACTTCCTGGCCAACCAGCGTCAGGGCACCCAGAACACCAAGATCCGCATGGAAGTTTCCGGCGGCGGCAAGAAGCCCTGGCGTCAGAAGGGCACCGGCCACGCTCGTCAGGGTTCCATCCGTGCACCGCAGTGGACTCACGGCGGCGTCGCTCTGGGCCCCAAGCCCCGCAGCTACAACTACCACATCAACAACAAGGTCAAGCGCCTGGCTCTGCTGAGCGTCCTGTCCGACAAGGCTGCCAATGGCAACATGGTCGTTGTTGACAAGTTCGCTTGCGATGAGTACAAGACCAAGACCGTGGTTGCAATGCTGAACGCTGTTGGTGCCGGCAAGAAGAACCTGCTGGTCAACGAGACTGTCGATGCAAAGTTCGTCAAGAGCGCTGGCAACATTGCCGGTGTGAAGACCACCTTCGCAGGCAGCGTGAACACCTACGATGTGCTGAATGCCGACAAGCTGATCATCAGCGTCGACGCAGCTAAGAAGCTCGAGGAGGTGCTTGGCTAATGAAAACCGCACATGATATCATCCTGAAGCCGGTCATTACCGAGAACTCCATGGCTGGCATCGCTGACAAGAAGTACACCTTCAAGGTCGCTACCGATGCTACCAAGGTCGAGATCGCTCAGGCCGTTGAGGTCCTGTTCCCGGGCGCTAAGGTCGCAAAGGTCAACACCATCTCTGTGCGCGGCCGTTTCCGCCGCCAGGGCATGCACGCCGGTTACACCGCTGCATCCAAGAAGGCTATCGTGACCCTGACCAAGGACTCCAAGGAAATCGAGTTCTTCAACAGCATGGTCTAAGCCGAACCCGCCGAGGGTTCCTCTATGGGGATATGACCCCGATAATAATTCATAAGATAAACAAAGGAGAATAGCACTATGGCTATCAAGAAGTATGGCCCCACTACTCCGGGCCGCCGCGGCATGACCGTCACGGATTACAGCGTCCTGTCTAAGGTCGCTCCCGAGCGCAGCCTGCTGGAGCCCATGAAGAAGCACAGCGGCCGCAACAACACCGGTCGCATCACCGTCCGTCATCAGGGCGGCGGCAACCGCACCAAGTATCGTGTCATCGACTTCAAGCGTCAGAAGACCGATATGCCCGCTACCGTCAAGACTCTCGAGTACGATCCGAACCGCAGCGCATTCATCGCTCTGGTCGAGTACACCGATGGCGTCAAGAGCTACATCATTGCTCCCGATGGCCTGAAGGTGGGCGATGTGGTCGTCAGCAGCAAGTCTGCCGATATCAAGCCCGGCAACTGCCTGCCCTTCGAGAACATCCCCGTCGGTACCATCATCCACAACATCGAGCTGTATCCCGGCCGCGGCGCTCAGCTGGTTCGTTCCGCTGGCAACATGGCTCAGCTGATGGCTAAGGAGAATGGCTACGCTCTGGTTCGTCTGCCCTCCGGTGAGATGCGCAACGTGCCCGTGAACTGCACCGCAGTCATCGGTCAGGTTTCCAACATCGACCACGAGAACGTCAACCTGGGCAAGGCTGGCCGCAAGCGCCACATGGGCGTCCGTCCCGGCAGCCGTGGTACCGTCATGAACCCCTGCGACCATCCCCACGGTGGTGGCGAGGGCCGCGCACCTGTTGGTCACTCCGGTCCTATGACTCCCTGGGGCAAGCCCGCTCTGGGTCTCAAGACTCGCAAGCATCATAAGCGCTCCGATAAGCTGATCGTGAAGCGTGCAGGTAAGTAAGAGAGGAGTTTAAGACAATGGGTAGAAGCATTAAAAAAGGACCTTTCGTCCAGGCTGCTCTTATGAAGCACGTTGAAGCGATGAACGCTTCCGGCAAGAAGCAGGTCATCAAGACCTGGAGCCGCGCCTCCACGATCTTCCCCGAATTCGTTGGTCACACCTTTGCCGTCCACGACGGCCGCAAGCATGTGCCTGTGTATGTGACTGAGGACATGGTTGGCCACAAGCTGGGTGAGTTCGTTCCCACCCGTACCTTCAAGGGCCACACTGGTAATTCTAAGTAATAGAGGGAGGAACACAACATGGAAGCTCGGGCAATTCTTCGTTATGCCCGCATTAGTCCTCGTAAGGTGTCTATCGTTATGGACCTGATCCGTAACAAGCCCCTGGACGAAGCGCTGGCAATCCTGCAGTACACCCCGAAGGCAGCTTGTGAGCCCCTTCTGAAGCTGGTGAAGTCTGCAGCCGCTAATGCGGAAAACAACTTCAATATGGACAAGAACAACCTCTACGTCGCCGAGTGCTACGTCTGCCCCGGCCCGACGCTGAAGCGCATGATGCCTCGTGCACAGGGCCGCGGCTACCGCATCCTGAAGCGCACCAGCCACATGACCGTTGTTCTGAAAGAGAAAGAGTAAGGAGGGAAAACAATGGGCCAGAAAGTAAATCCGCACGGCATTCGTGTCGGCGTTATTAAAGACTGGGACAGCCGCTGGTTTGCCTCCAAGAAGGATTTCAGCGATAACCTCGTCGAGGACCACAAGATCCGCACTGAGCTGAAGGCTCAGCTGAAGGATGCTGGTGTGCCCAAGATCGAGATCGAGCGTACTGTGGACCCGTCCACTTCCGCTCCTCGCGTAACTGTCAACATCTACTGCGCTAAGCCCGGCATGGTCATCGGCAAGGGCGGCGAAGAGCGCGTTGCTCTGCAGAACAAGCTGACCAAGGAGTATGGCAAGACTGTCATCGTCAACGTCATCGAGGTCAAGAGCGCTGCTACCAACGCTCAGCTGGTTGCTGAGGATATCGCTCGTCAGCTGGAGAACCGCGTGACCTTCCGCCGCGCCATGAAGCAGTGCATGCGCAATGCCATGAGCCCCCGCGATCGCGCAACCGTTCCCGCAAAGGGCATCAAGGCAATGTGCTCCGGCCGTCTGGGCGGCGCTGATATCGCTCGTACCGAGAGCTATCACGAGGGCACCATCCCCCTGCAGACCCTGCGTGCTGACATTGACTACGGCTTTGCAGAGGCTGCTACCACCTACGGCCGCATCGGCGTCAAGGTGTGGGTCTACAAGGGCGAAGTCCTGAAGAGCGCTAAGACCGCTCAGAAGAAGGAAGGAGGCAACAAGTAATGTTACTGCCTAAGCGTGTTAAGTACCGCCGCGTCCAGCGCGGCCGCATGACCGGTAAGGCTACCCGTGGCAACGTGGTGTGCCAGGGCCAGTACGGCCTTGTTGCTCTGGAGCCGGCATGGATCTCTTCCACCCAGATCGAGGCTGCTCGTGTTGCCATGACTCGTTACATCAAGCGTGGCGGCAAGGTGTGGATCAAGATCTTCCCCGATAAGCCCGTGACTGAAAAGCCCGCTGAGACCCGCATGGGTTCCGGTAAAGGCTCTCCCGAATACTGGGTCGCTGTTGTGA
Organism: Faecalibacterium sp. Marseille-Q4896; assembly: GCF_017377615.1. Lineage (NCBI taxonomy): Bacteria > Bacillati > Bacillota > Clostridia > Eubacteriales > Oscillospiraceae > Faecalibacterium > Faecalibacterium sp. Marseille-Q4896. The sequence goes on along the minus strand of NZ_JAFREG010000002.1, from coordinate 411,467 downwards.
AGCCCGGCCGCGTTCTGTTCGAGCTGGCAGATGTCGATGAGGCAACTGCTCGTGAGGCACTGCGCCTGGCTATGCACAAGCTGCCCATCAAGTGCAAATTTGTTGTCCGTGAGGACTCCGTGAAGGAGGATGGCACCAATGAAGGCTAATGAACTCCGCGAAATGCAGACCGCAGAGCTGACCAGCAAGCTGGCAGACCTGAAGGCCGAGCTGTTTAACCTGCGCTTCCAGCATGCCATCAACCAGCTGGAGAACCCCGGCCGCATCGAAGCAGTCAAGAAGGACATCGCCCGCGTGATGACCGTTCTGGCTGAGAAGCAGTAAGGAGGTTAAACGATGGAAGAACGTAATCTGAGAAAGACCCGCGTCGGCGTCGTCGTGTCCGACAAGATGGATAAGACCATCGTGGTTGCCGTTAAGGATAGCGTGCAGCACCCCCTGTACAAGAAGATCCTGAAGCGTACCGCCAAGTTCAAGGCTCGTGATGAGCAGAACGAGTGCGGCATCGGTGACCGTGTTGAGATCATGGAGTGCCGCCCCCTGTCCAAGGATGTGCGCTGGCGCCTGGTCCGTATCGTTGAGAAGGCAAAGTAATTTGCCCGCTGCTTTGAACAGTTTGAAAGGAGATATCTGATATGGTTCAGATGCAAACTTATCTCAAAGTTGCCGACAACACCGGTGCCAAGGAGCTGATGTGCTTCCGCGTGCTGGGCGGCACCCGCAAGAGATACGCAAACATTGGTGACGTCGTGGTCTGCTCTGTCAAGAAGGCAGCCCCCGGCGGCTCCGTTAAGAAGGGCGACGTCGTCAAGGCTGTCATCGTGCGCAGCAAGCATGGCGTCCGCCGCGACGACGGCTCCTACATCCGTTTCGATGAGAACGCCGCCGTTATCGTTATGGCCGACAAGAGCCCCAAGGGTACCCGTATCTTTGGACCCGTTGCTCGCGAGCTGCGTGATGCCGGCTACACCAAGATCCTGAGCCTGGCTCCGGAATCGCTGTAAGGAGGTTTTAAAAATGAATAATCTTCATGTTAAAACCGGCGACAACGTTATGATCATCAGCGGCAAGGACAAGGGCCACACTGGTAAGGTCCTGCAGGTCAGCCCCTCTGAGAACAAGGTCATCGTTGAGGGCCAGAACATGGTTACCAAGCACGTCAAGCCTCGTCGTCAGGGCGAGCAGGGCGGCATCGTCAAGGCTGAGGGTGCTATGTACGCATCCAAGGTCATGCCCATCTGCCCCAAGTGCGGCAAGGCCGTGCGTGTGGGCCACGTCGAGAAGGACGGCAAGATGGTTCGCGTCTGCAAGAAGTGCGGCGCTGAGCTGTAAGAAAGGAGTAAGGAACAATGGCTCGTTTGAAAGAACAGTATGTCAATGAAATTGCTCCTGCTCTGAACTCCAAGTTCGGTTACAAGAGCGTTATGCAGATCCCCAAGCTGGACAAGGTCGTCATCAACGTTGCCTGCGGCGAAGCCAAGGACAACGAGAAGATCCTGGAAGCTGTCATGAAGGATCTGGGCCAGATCACTGGCCAGAAGGCAGTTGTGTGCCGTGCCAAGAAGAGCGTTGCTAACTTCAAGCTGCGCCAGGGCACTCCCATCGGCTGCAAGGTCACCCTGCGCGGTGAGCGTATGTATGAGTTCGTCGATCGCTTCTTCAACATCGCACTGCCCCGTGTCCGCGACTTCCGCGGCATCAACGGCAACGGTTTTGATGGCCGCGGCAACTTTGCATGCGGCATCAAGGAGCAGATCATCTTCCCCGAGATCGACTTCGAGAAGGTCGATGCAGTCCGCGGCATGGATGTCTGCTTTGTCACCACTGCCAAGACTGACGAAGAGGGCAAGGAGCTGCTGAAGGCTCTGGGCGCTCCGTTCGCAGAGAACAACTAAGGGAGGAGATTTCTACAATGGCTAAACTGTCTATGAAGCTGAAGCAGTCTCGTCCTGCTAAGTTCTCTACCCGTGCATACACCCGCTGCCGCATCTGCGGCCGTCCCCACTCCGTGCTGCGCAAGTACGGCGTGTGCCGTGTGTGCTTCCGTGAGCTGGCCTACAAGGGCGAGATCCCGGGCGTGAAGAAGGCTTCCTGGTAATCAGCCGGAGGGCCGGATAATTTGTCGGATATCCGCCCCGGGGCAACGATGTTTCGGGGCGGTATCATTATAAAACAAACGAGAGCTAATCTAAGGAGGTTAGTGGCAAATGCAGATTACTGATCCTATCGCGGACCTGCTGACTCGCATCCGCAACGCTAGCACTGCCAAACACCCTTCTGTGGAGATCCCCGCTTCCAACATGAAGAAGGCTATCTGCCAGATTCTGGTTGACGAGGGCTACATCAAGGGCATGCAGGTCAAGAACGACACCGTTCAGGGCACCATCGTTGTCACCCTGAAGTATCAGGCTAACGGCGAACCCGTTATCGCTGGTCTGCGCCGCGTGTCCAAGCCCGGCCTGCGCATCTACACCAACTGCGAGGATATGCCCAAGGTCATGAAGGGCCTGGGCACCGCAATCATTTCCACCTCTAAGGGCATCATGACTGATAAGGCTGCACGTGCTGCACACGTCGGCGGCGAAGTCCTGGCCTACGTGTGGTAAGAAAGGGGTAAAAGACAATGTCGAGAATTGGAAGAAAACCCATCGTCATTCCTGCCGGCGTCACTGTCACTGTCGATGAGGCAGCACATCACGTCGCCGTCAAGGGCCCCAAGGGCAGCCTGAATTCCAACTATCATCCCCTGATGACCGTCAAGGTCGAGGGCAATGAAGTTCTGGTTACCCGCCCCAATGACGAACCCCAGGCCCGCAGCCTGCACGGCCTGACCCGTACCAACATCGCCAACATGGTGAACGGTGTTGTGAACGGCTACGAGAAGAAGCTGGAGATCGTGGGCGTCGGCCTGCGCTGCCAGAAGCAGGGCTCCAACCTGGTCATGAACCTGGGCTTCTCTCATCAGGTGAACATTCCTGATACTGAGGACTGCACCATCGTGTGGCAGGATCCCAACCACTTCACCGTTACCGGTATTGACAAGCAGAAGGTCGGCCAGTATGCTGCCGAGATCCGCGCCAAGAAGCCGCCCGAGCCTTACAAGGGCAAGGGCATTCGCTACGAGGGCGAGGTTGTCAAGCACAAAGAAGGCAAGGCCGGCAAGGGCAAGAAATAAGGTAAGGAGTGAAAGACAATGGTTAAGCAGATCGACAAGAACGAAGCTCGTCTTCGTCGTCATCGCCGCGTTCGTAACAAGATCAGCGGCACCGCAGCACGTCCTCGCCTGGATGTTTTCCGCTCCGCCAAGCACATTTACGCTCAGATCATCGATGATGAGCAGGGCGTGACTCTGGTGTCGGCTTCTACTATGGACAAGGACTTCAACGGCAACGGCGGCAACGTCGAGGCCGCTGCTGAGATCGGCAAGAAGATCGCAGCAAAGGCTCTGGAAAAGGGCATCACCGAGGTCGTGTTCGACCGTGGTGGCTACGTTTATCATGGCCGTGTTAAGGCCCTGGCTGATGGCGCCCGTGAGGGCGGCCTGAAGCTGTAATGAGAGGAGGAAACACATTATGGCTATGAGAAACCGTGAAGACGACGGCATGATCACCAAGGTTGTCTCCATCAACCGCGTTTCCAAGACTGTCAAGGGCGGCCGCATCATGAAGTTTGCCGCTCTGGTTGTCGTGGGCGACGGCAAGGGCACCATTGGTTACGGCATCGGCAAGTCCGGCGAAGTGCCTGAGGCAATCCGCAAGGGCGAAGCTGCTGCTAAGAAGAACATGCACAAGGTTGCCCTGAAGGGCACCACCATCCCCCACGAGATCGTCGGCAAGTACGGCGCAGGCGCCGTTCTGCTCAAGCCGGCTGCACCTGGTACCGGTATGATCGCCGGCGGCCCTGTGCGTGCCGTCATTGAGGCTGCTGGCATCAAGGACATTCGTGCGAAGTCTATGCGTTCCAACAACCCCATCAACGTTGTTTCTGCTACCTTCGCAGGTCTGTGCGGCCTGGTCAGCGCTGAGTCTGTCGCTGAGAAGCGCGGCAAGACCGTGAAAGAAATTCTGGGTTAAGGAGGTAACAAACCATGGCAGATAAGATGCTCAAGATCGAGCTGAAGAAGAGCCTGATTGGCCGCGGCGCTAAGCAGATCGCTACCGCTGAGGCTCTGGGCCTGAAGAAGCCGGGCGACGTTACCGTTCAGCCTGACAATGCCGCTACGCAGGGCAAGATCGCAAAGATCGGCTTTATGCTCAGCGTCACCGAAGCCTAATAGCAGGGGGTATACGCATAATGAAACTTCATGAATTGCACGCGATTCCCGGCGCAAACAAGGCTGTGACCCGCAAGGGCCGCGGCATTGGCTCCGGCAATGGCAAGACTGCCGGCTTCGGCAGCAAGGGCCAGAAGGCCCGTTCCGGCGTGAAGCACGCTGGTTTCGAGGGCGGCCAGATGCCTCTGGCACGCCGCCTGCCCAAGGTTGGCTTTAACAACATCTTTGCTACCCAGTACGCCATCGTCAACGTGGCTGATCTGGAAGCTGCTTTCAATGCCGGCGATGTCGTCGATACCGAGGCTCTGAAGGCAAAGGGTCTGGTCAAGAAGACTCTGGACGGCGTTAAGGTTCTGGGCAACGGCGAGCTGACCAAGGCTCTGACCGTGAAGGCCGCAGCCTATTCCGCTTCTGCCAAAGAGAAAATCGAGAAGGCAGGCGGAAAGGCTGAGGTGATGTAAGGTGTTCCAGACATTCCGTAACGCATGGAAGATCCCCGAGCTTAAAAATCGTCTCCTGTTCACGCTGGCGATCCTCGTGGTGTACCGTCTGGGCTGTGCCATCCCCGTTCCGTTCGTTTCCGGCTCTGCGCTGACGCAGATGTTCGCAAACGGCGACATGCTCTCCTATCTGAACATGATGAGCGGTGGTGCTCTGGCCCGTTGCACGCTCTTCGCGTTAGGTGTGACACCCTATATCAACGCCTCCATTATTGTGCAGCTGCTCACCGTGGCAATTCCCGCGCTGGAAAATCTGGCAAAGGAAGCCGACGGCCAGCAGAAGCTGCAGCAGATCAACCGGTACGCAGGTGCTGTGGTCGCTCTGATCATGAGCATCGGCTACTACTTCGTGATCCGCAATATGGGCGCACTGAAGTACGTTTCCGGCGGTGCCGGCATCTTTGCCGCCATCGTCATCATCGCAACCTTTGTGGCCGGCGCACAGCTGATCACATGGTGCGGTGAGCAGATCGATGACAAGGGCATCGGCAACGGTGTCTCGCTCATCATCTTTGCTTCGATCGTCTCCAACTGGTCTTCGCTGTACACCTCTGTCAAGGGTCTGCTGACTCAGGCAGCGTCCGGCAAGCCTCAGTACTACTTCTTCCTGCCGCTGCTGATCGTGCTGGCACTGGTGGCTGTGGTCTTCGTGGTCGTCATGACCAACGCAGAGCGCCGCATCACCATTCAGTACGCAAAGCGCGTGGTAGGCCGCAAGCAGATGGGCGGTCAGAACAGCTATCTGCCCCTGAAGCTGAACATGAGCGGCGTTATGCCCATCATCTTCGCTTCGGCTCTGGTGTCCATCCCGGGCACCATCGGCAGCTTCCTGCAGATCGACCAGCAGGCACACCCGGTGTGGTATGCATTCTTCCACACCTTCAACTACACCTCCTGGCTGTATGTTGTGATCTACCTGCTGCTGATTCTGGCATTCAACTACTTCTATGTGGCCATCCAGTACAACCCCGTTGAGATCGCCAACAATCTGCGCCGCAACAACGGCTCGATCCCCGGCTTCCGTCCCGGCAAGCCGACCAGCGATTTCATCACCCGCACCCTGAACAAGATCACCCTCATCGGTGCCATCTTCCTGGCTGCGGTGGCTGTGCTGCCGATCATTCTGGGCAACCTGACCGGTATGAGCATCCAGCTGGGCGGTACCAGCCTGCTGATCGTGGTTGGTGTGGCACTTGATACCACCCGCAGCCTCGACAGCTTCATGACGATGCGCAACCACAAGGGCTTCCTTGGTTGATCCACAATAATTAAGATGTGAGAAAGCACTGGAAAGGAGAGTACGCTCGAACTTTTCAGTGCTTTTTTACTTTTTTGGAGTTTACATCCTCTAACAAAGGAAAGGAATGATCCTATGAATCTGATCCTGTTGGGCGCACCTGGTGCTGGTAAGGGCACGCAGGCCGAGATCATCTGCGCCAAGCTGAACATCCCCTCCATCAGCACCGGCAACATTCTGCGCGCTGCTGTCAAGGAAGGCACCGAGATGGGCCTGAAGGCAAAGAGCTTTATGGATGCTGGCGCTCTGGTGCCCGATGAGGTCATCATCGGCATCCTGAAAGAGCGTCTGGCTCAGCCGGACTGCGCAAACGGCTTTATCCTGGACGGTGTGCCCCGCACCATCGCTCAGGCCGAGGCCATCGAGACCATGGGCATCCGCATCGACAAGGTGCTGGAGCTGCAGGTCGAGGACAATGTGATCGTTGACCGCATGAGCGGCCGCCGCGTCTGCGAGAAGTGCGGCGCAAGCTACCACATCGTCAACAAGAAGAGCAAGGTCGAGGGTGTGTGCGACCTGTGCGGCGGCAAGACCGTCATCCGCAAGGACGACCAGCCTGCCACCGTGCTGGATCGTCTGAAAGCATATCATGAGCAGACCGAGCCGCTGGTTGAGTTCTACCGTACCCGCGGCAAGCTGGCAGAGATCAAGTTCTGCCCCTCCATCGAGGAGACCACGGCTGAAGTCATGAAAGCTTTGGAGGCATAATCGTGATTCAGATCAAAAATGCGAAAGAGCTGGACGGCATGCGCAAGGCAAATGCCCTGAGCGCAGCTGCCCTGAAGTACGGCGGTGAGCATATCGAAGCAGGTATGACCACATGGGAATTGGATAAGCTGATCTACGACTTCATCGTGAAGCACGGCGGCACCCCCAATTTCAAGGGTCTGTATGGCTTTCCGGGCACGGCCTGCATCAGCCTGAACGATACCATCATCCATGGTATCCCTTCGCATGACATCGTCATTCGTCCCGGTGATATCGTCAGCATCGATACCGGCGCAAAGATCGATGGCTTCAACGGCGACAATGCCTGCACCTATGCGGTGGGCAAGGTCGATCTGGAAGCACAGCGCCTGCTGGATGTGACCAAGGCTGCTCTTTATAAAGGTATCGAGCAGGCTGTGGCCGGCAACCGCATCGGCGACATTGGCTATGCCGTGCAGAGCTACTGCGAGGATGCCGGTTTCTCGGTCGTCCGCGAGTTCGTGGGCCACGGCACCGGCCGTGAGCTGCACGAGGACCCGGAAGTGCCCAACTACGGCCATCAGGGCCGCGGCCCGCGCCTTGTGCCCGGCATGACCATTGCCATTGAGCCCATGATCTGCCAGTACGACTGCAAGATCACCCAGTCCAAGGACGGCTGGACCGTCAAGACCAAGGACGGTGGTCTGGCTGCGCACTTTGAGCACTCCAATGCGATCCTGAAGGATCACACTGAGATCATGACCCGCTTCTGGGATGACCCGGATTTTGACCCGGAAAAGTTCAGCCTGAAGTAAGCAATCATAAAAAGGAGCCGCTGCGCAGATGATGTGTGGTGGCTCCTTTTGCGTATGGAGTATTCTTGTCGCAGCTGCTTTTTTGGTTAGCGGGCTCGCCCTCTCCGTCTTTGCTTTGCAAATCCACCTCTCCCAAAGGGAGAGGCCTTGGCAAAAAGATGAAGGTTGTGTGGATTGCCAAGGGCTCCCCCTTTGGGGGAGCTGGCAAATCCGTAGGATTTGACTGAGAGGGCGAGGCTGCTGCCCTTGTGCGATGTGCCTTTTTCCCTCTCCATTCCTGCTGTTTGTGCAATTATGACAACTTTTGGTGAAAAAGTTTCATCTTTGCGGTGGAGAAAAACCAAGACCGGGGAGAGAAAGGACAGCTTTTGAATTTCGAGAATTTTTTATCGGAAATACGGAAAAAACCTCTTGCAAATTGACAACAAAAGGTGTATAATCTATAAATGGCTGTGGAAGCCAGATACTTCCTCGGCGGACAGGGATTTTCTGCCCGTTTTGCGGATTTTGTGCCGCGAAAGATGAAGTATGTGGCGATCATCGCCGCCTGTCCGTCTGTGGACCGGCACTGGAACTGGAGAACGCTGAAGCGGCAAGCTGCGGTCAAACGGGCGCAGGCACGTGAAAACCGCGGCGCTTTCAGGGTTCCAAGGCAAAGGCACCGGTTCAGGTTCAACGACAAACTGAGCAGATCCAATGAGGAGGCAAATAGCTTGTCTAAGGAAGACGTTATCGAGATCGAAGGCATTGTGCGTGAAGCCATGCCCAACGCCATCTTTAAGGTGGAAATGTTGAGCGAGGATAAGAACACCGGGAAGCTCACTCCCAGCGGTCACATCCTCTTAGCGCACATCTCCGGCAAGCTGCGGACCAATTTCATCCGTATCCTGCCCGGGGACAAGGTTACCGTGGAAATGTCGCCCTATGATCTTTCTAAGGGCCGCATCACCTGGCGCTCCAAATAAGCACCAGGGTATCAACCAAAAGGAGGTTCAACATCATGAAGGTCAAGCCTTCCGTGAAACCCATCTGCGAAAAGTGCAAGGTCATCCGCCGCAAAGGCCGCGTGATGGTCATCTGCCAGAACCCCAAGCATAAGCAGCGCCAGGGCTAATTCGGGCGCCTGGGGGTCAAGTGCGTAGAGTCCCGGCGCAGACCCCGACACTGACATGGGATGATTTTTGGAGGAAACTACTATGGCACGTATTGCCGGCGTTGACCTGCCCCGCGAGAAGCGCGTTCAGGTGGGTCTCACCTACGTTTATGGTATCGGCCAGACCACTGCTAACAAGATCCTGGAAGCAACTGGCATCAACCCCGATACCCGCGTCAAGGACCTGACTCTGGAAGAAGAGGCTAAGATCCGTGACTACATCGATCAGGCTAACATCATCGTTGAAGGCGACCTGCGCCGCAACGTTGCTCTGGACATCAAGCGCCTGGTTGAGATCCAGTCCTTCCGTGGCACCCGCCATCGCAAGAATCTGCCCTGCCGCGGCCAGCGTACCAAGACCAATGCACGTACCTGCAAGGGTCCCAAGCGCACTGTCGCTAACAAGAAGAAGTAAGGAGGATTTGAGAAATGGCAAGTGCAAATAATGCCAAGAAGGGCGCTAATGTCCGCATGAAGCGCAAAGAGCGCAAGAACATTGCTGCTGGTCAGGCTCATATCCAGTCTACCTTCAACAATACTGTTGTCACCATCACCGACCTGCAGGGTAATGCAGTGTCTTGGTGCTCCTCCGGCTCCCTGAACTTCCGCGGCAGCCGTAAGAGCACTCCGTTCGCAGCCCAGTCTGCTGCTGAGACCGCAGCCAAGGTTGCTATCGAGCATGGCATGAAGACCGTTGAGGTCTACGTCAAGGGCCCCGGCGCTGGCCGTGAGTCCGCTATTCGTGCGCTGCAGGCTACCGGCCTGGAAGTCACCCTGATCAAGGACGTGACTCCCATCCCCCACAATGGCTGCCGTCCCCCGAAGCGCCGTCGTGTCTGATCGAAGGAGGAAATTGAATTATGGCAAAGAATACGCAGCCTATCGCAAAGCGTTGCAAGGCCCTGGGCATTTCTCCTGCGGTCATGGGCTATGCAAAGAAGAATACCACCCGCAACTCCAATGGCAACATGCGCAAGAAGCAGTCTGAGTACGCATCTCAGCTGAAGGAGAAGCAGAAGGTCAAGTTTATCTACGGCGTTCTGGAAAAGCAGTTCCACAATGCTTACCTGCGTGCTGAGGCCCGCCCCGGCAAGACTGGTGAGAACCTGCTGCAGATCATGGAGTGCCGTCTGGACAACGTCGTGTTCCGTCTGGGCTTTGCTCAGACCCGCCGCGACGCTCGTCAGCTGGTGTCCCACGCTCACTTCACCGTCAACGGCAAGAAGGTCAACATTCCTTCTTACCAGGTGAAGGCTGGCGACGTGATCGAAGTGCGCGAGTCCAGCCGCAGCTCTGCAAAGTTTGCAAAGCTGACCGGCCCCGAGGCTCCCGTTGTTGCTCTGCCCGCATGGCTGAACCGTGAGACCGGTTCTCTGAAGGGTGTTGTCGCAAAGCTGCCCGAGCGCAGCGATATCGACTACGAAGTCGCAGAGCACCTCATCGTCGAGCTGTACTCCAAGTAATCCATTAAGAAGGCTGGGCCTTCCCCGTGGACGGCTCACTTTCGCATTCTTTTCTTTGAAAGAATTTAATAATGGGCCGGCGGCAGCGCCGGTTTGACAAGGAGGGCATAGATATGATGGAGATTGAACGTCCCAAAATCGAAACGGCAAGCCTGTCCCCGGACGGCCGCTACGGCAAATTCGTGGCAGAACCGCTGGAGCGTGGCTTTGGCATCACACTGGGCAATAGCCTGCGTCGTGTGCTTCTTTCCTCTCTGCCCGGTGTCGCCGTGACCAGCGTCAAGATTGATGGCGTGGTTCACGAGTTCTCCACCATTGAGGGCGTCAAGGAAGACGTTACCGAAATTGTCCTGAACCTGAAGGGTATTGCTGCAAAGCTGTACACCGATGGTCCGAAGACAGTGCGTGTTGAGGCAGTCGGCCCCTGTGAGGTCACCGCTGACAACATCAAGCAGGGCGACGACATCGAAATTCTGAACCCTGAGTGGCACATCGCAACCCTGGGCGAGGGCGGCAAGCTCGTCATGGAGCTGACCTTCGATAAGGGCCGCGGCTATGTGCCCGCAGAGCGCAACAAACAGGCTATCATCGAGAAGAACGATATCAACACTCTTCCCGTTGACAGCATTTACACCCCTGTGCTCAAGGTGAACTACAACGTCGAGAGCACCCGTGTTGGCCAGGCGATCGATTATGACAAGCTGACCATTGAGGTTTGGACCGATGGCACGATCAATGCGCAGGAAGCCGTTTCTCTGGCTGCCCGTGTGCTGACCGAGCACCTGAACCTGTTCGTCAACCTGTCCGATGAGGCAGCCGGCGCTGAGATCATGGTGGAGAAGACCAACGACGACAAGGAAAAGGCTCTGGAAATGACCATTGAAGAGCTGGATCTGAGCGTGCGTTCCTTCAACTGCCTGAAGCGCGCAGGCATCAACACGGTGGAAGATCTGGTCAGCAAGAGCGAGGACGAGATGATGAAGGTCCGCAACCTCGGTCGCAAGAGCCTGGAAGAGGTCATGGCAAAGCTGGATTCTCTGGGCTTCAAGCTGAACACGGATGACGATAACTAAAAATAATTAAGGAGTGAAACGGGATGCCCGGTACCAGAAAGCTCGGTAGAACCAGCGACAGCCGCAACGCTATGATGCGCGCTATGGTTACCTACCTGTTAGAGAATGGCAAGATTGAGACCACTGTCACTCGCGCTAAGGACGTTCGTTCCATGGCCGAGAAGATGATCAGCCTTGGCAAGGCAAGCGACCTGCACACCAAGCGTCAGGTTTATGCCTACATCACCAAGGAAGATGTTGCAAAGAAGCTGTTTGATGAGATCAGCCCCAAGTACGCTGACCGCAACGGCGGCTACACCCGCATCATCAAGATCGGCGCTCGCCGCGGCGACGCTGCTGAGATGGCAGTTCTGGAGCTCGTCTGATCTGCTCTGACTGTTTGATACAGTGTTCAAAAGCCCTTTCCCAGCAATGGGAGAGGGCTTTTTTTTTTGCGTGGCATTTTCATTGCTTCTGAATGTTCCCGGGAATAACGGGCCAAACCGTAAACATTTTAACAATTTCACTAAAAACTCGAACCTATTTTCTAGCAAAATGCCTCTTGATATGTTGTATGGGGGGGGGGTAAACTTAAAATGCAGACGGTGCCTTTTGGGGTGGGTGCCTGCAAAATAACAAACGAAAAGGGGAAGAGAACATGAGAAAAAAGAGTACGAGACTTCTCAGTGCAGCACTTGCGGTGTGCATGATGCTGTCGGTTCTGCCGGTGGGCGCGTTTGCGGCGGAGCCGGGGGCGGAAGAACAGGAAAATGGCGCGAGTGCGCAGGCGGAGGAAGAATTTGTACAGCCGGAGTCTGTTGAAATCAATAGCACAAACTTCCAAGATACGGACTTCCAAAACTATGTCAAGCAGTATGACAAAGATGGAAATGACAGCCTCAGCCTGGAGGAGCGAAATAAGGTAATAACGATCGAATTGCCAGATGACTCATATTGCCCGACAATGAAGGGTATTGAGTATTTCCCGGAACTAGTCACATTGAAATGCTCTAATACCCATATGCGCTCGCTGGACGTGAGCAAGAACCTGAAACTGGAAACGCTGTGGTGCAATTGGAACAACTTGGAGCAGCTTGATGTCAGCAAGAATAAGGTATTGAAAGATCTGCGGTGTGGTGACAACAACCTGACGACGTTGAATGTGAGCCAAAATGAAGCACTGGAATGGCTGAGCACGAATGATATGCGAAGGAAGCTGAACTCGCTGGATGTGAGTTACAATAAAGCACTAAAACACTTGGAGTGCACGAAGAATGGTCTTACATCATTGGATGTAAGCAGTAATAAAGCATTGGAACAGCTGTTTTGTTATGGAAACCCGCTGACTGAGCTGGACGTGAGCAAGAACGATAAGCTGACAAGCTTGGATTGCAGAAAGTGTGGACTGACTTCACTAAAGTTTGGTTCAGCAGTGAGCTCCATGGAATGCGATGAAAACCAGCTGACAGTGTTGGATATAAGTCAGAACACAAAGTGGACTCAGCTGACGTGCAGCGATAATAAACTGACCTCGCTGCGTTTCAATGAAAATGTGGTAATGCCTCCGGTTGCTGATATTTATATAGGCAACAACTATTACCAGATTGCCGTGGATGCAGATGGCATCTACGACCTGAGTCAGCTGCCGGGAGATTTTGATGTCAGCAAGACCAGTGACTGGACGAATGGCGAGCAGAACGGAACCGAACTGAAAGTTACCCCGGGCAGCACTACGGTTACTTATAAGTACAATACCGGCAGCGCCCCCCATACCGGCCGTAGACCCTTTAACCTGGACGTGCATTGGCACAACTACCAGTGGAACCATAACGGTACCAAACACTGGAGGGAGTGCACTACTGCAAACTGCCCGGGCCTGACGGCTGAACAGGTGGCGAAAACTACCCATGATTACACCGATGCAACAGATCCTTACTGCGACACCTGCGGCTATGTGCGCTCGATGCACAGTGTGATTACCGGTGAGAATGTTACCGCAGAGCTTGAGGACAAAGTGCTGAATGTCCCTGTGGCCGCAGACACCAAAGTGCACCTGACAGCCACTGTGCCGGAGGGAAAGCGCTTCACCGGCTGGACGGTGAAGGTAGGCGGTGAGGAAAAGGAAGCAGACACCTTCCTGACTGCGGACGCAAACGACCCCACCAAGGCGACCTTTACGATGCCGAGTGAGAATGTGGAAGTGACGGCAAACTTTGCGAGCAACCCCACTCTGAACCCCACTCTGAGGGTCGGCGACCATGTGACGGCGACCATTGACGGTATCGATACGCCCGTACAGAGCGGCAGCCCACTGCCGGAGTATACAACCGTGCACCTGACAGCCATTGCGCCGGATGGACAGCACTTCACCGGCTGGACGGTGAAGGTAGGCGGTGAGGAACAGAAAGCAGACACCTTCCTGAAGACCCCGGACGAGAGCGACCCCACCAAGGTGACCTTTACCATGCCGGATGCTAATGTAGAGGTGACGGCAACCTTCGCGGATGATTCCAATCCGGAGGAGCCTGTTGACCCGGTTGGACCCAGCGATACCGACAACATCGATGGCGCGATCTCTGCTGTGGTGATCGGTGCTGCCGCGGGTGTCATCGCTTACGAAGCCGGCACCGGCATCTACCGCGTCATCAATATGCCCGGCATCCCCATGCCTTCCAACCGTATCGAGCTGGCCGAGCTGCTGTGGGAGCACGCCGGGAAGCCGGAGCCTGTAAGCACCGCCCTCTACAGCGACATCGACGAGGGCGATACCGACGCACAAAAGGCCGCCCGCTGGGCAGTGGAGCAGGATCTGATGAAGGACGATGCGGACAACAATAAATTCCACCCGGCCTTCCCGGTCAGCAAGCTGCGCACCTGCCTGACCTGGAACGCCGCAAAAGAAAAAGGCTTGTTTGACAAGACCGAAGAATAAAAATCAGGACCCCAAAAGGGCTGCTGCACCAAATGTGGTGCGGCAGCCCCTTTTCTCGTTTTCGGGTGTTGGAATTGCGCCCGGCCCGTGGTATACTGACAATAGCATGTTTTCGGCCTTTGGCCGGACAAGTTTTCCACACAGAGGAGGCGCAGCGGTTGAAACATCCGAATCATTTTGGCCGGTGGTTGGCTTGCGTGCTGCTGTGCCTGCTTCTGGCAGGCTGCAGCATGCCCGGTGAACAGGTGCAGGTGGAGGAGCTTCTGCGTGCGCCCAAGCTTTCCGGCGATTACGGCGATGTGCAGACTGCCCTGAACGACTGGCTGGGGGAGAGCGCACAGCTCAAGTATCCCATGCAGGGCGACCTGCTTTCGCCTTTCCTGCTGCAGGATCTGGACGGTGACGGCAGGCAGGATGCCGCCGTGCTTTACACCACCGCCCAAAGCTCCAACGTGTGCATTGCCATCCTGCAGAAGGATGATGCCGACATCTGGCATGTGCGCCAGAACGTAGAGGGCCTTGCAGACACGGTAGAGTCGGTGGGGCTGGCCCAGCTGCAGCCCGGCGATGCCACCCAACTGGTGGTGGGTTATACAGCGGCACAGGGCGACCATTATCTGGCTGTGTATTCCTACACCGACGGTGTGCTTTCCACGATCCTGGAGCAGCAGTACCAGCAGTATCTGGTGGAGGATATCACCGGCGGCGGCAATCAGGACCTGATCCTGATGTCTACGCTGGAGGACGGCGGCGTGCAGATCGAACTGCTGACCGTGGATAAAGAGGGCAGCTTCCAGCAGGTGGCTGTTATGGGCCTTTCCGCCAATCGGTTCGCCGGCTGCGCCTCGGTGGCGGCGGGTGTGGGTGCGGACGGCAGGCATTATCTGGTGCTGGATGGCTGGACCGGCATTTCCGGCAACAATCTGGCCAGCGTGCTGCTGCGTTTTGACGAGGACACGCAGCAGATGGTGCCTGCCGACCAGATCAGCACCGAAAAGCTTTACACCGCATCCCTGCGCAATGTGCCCAGTCTGGTCAGTCAGGATCTGGACGGCGACGGCATCGTGGAGATCCCCACCCAGCCGGACGAAGCGGGCCTGCTGAACATGAGCCAGAGCCGCCGCATGGATTTTATCGTGTGGATGGACTATACCAGTCCGCACCCGGAAAAAAGCTTCGGGCTGCTGGACGAAGAGACCAACTGCTATATCGAGCTGCCCATGGAGTGGGAGGGCAACCTCAAACTGACCGACAGCGAACAATATGATGGTGCAGTGGAGCTGCGCACGGTGGACGAAGACCAGCTGGTAATGACCCTGCGTCTGGTGCGCACCACCTCCAGCCTGAAGGGCTGGACCCGCCTTGGCATCGTGGCATCCCGCCAGATGCAGGCGAAGCTTGCCCCGGATGTGGAGATCCGTGATAAAAATTACCGCCTGTCCAAGGCGCTGTATCTGCTCAACTAAAGAACGGAGGAACAGTTCATGGTACGAGTGCTTGTCGTTGAAGATGAAGCCAACATCCGCGAGATGATCGCGCTGAACCTGCGCCTTGCGGGCATGGAGGCTGTGGAGGCCGAAAGCGCCGAGGCGGCTCTGCCGCTGCTGGAGAAGAAGCCGGGCTGCGATGCGGCCATTCTGGATGTGATGCTGCCGGGCATGAACGGCTTCTCCCTGTGCGAGACCATCCGCCGCACCGATCAGAAGATCGGCATTATCATCCTCAGCGCCAAGGGACAGGAGCAGGACAAGATCCGCGGCCTTTCTATTGGTGCCGATGACTATATGACCAAGCCTTTCAGTGTAAGCGAACTGCTGGCCCGTGTGAAAGCGCTGTGCCGCCGCGTCGGCCGTACTGCAGGCGGGGACGAAAAAGAAAAGGAAAACCCGCTGGGGATGCTCACCAGCGGCGAATTTGTGCTGGACGAGAACCGCCGCGTGCTGCTCAAGGCAGGCCAGCCTATTGAGCTGACGCAGGTGGAATTCCAGATCATGGAGCTGTTCTTCCGCAACCCCGGCATTGCGCTGGTGCGCGAGAAGATCTTGAAGGGTGTCTGGGGCGAGAACTATTTTGGTGACGTGAAGATCGTGGATGTGAACATCCGCCGTCTGCGCATGAAGGTGGAGGATGAACCCAGCCATCCCACCCATATCCTTACTGTGTGGGGTTACGGTTACAGATGGGAAGAATGAGAAGCGGGATCACCCGCCGGTGGCTGCGGGGCAACCTGCTCATCACCGTGCTGCTGGTGCTGCTGGCCGAAACCATGTTCCTGTACAACTACACACGCAGCTATTATAACAGCGTGCAGCAGACCATGTACCGGCGGTTCTCTTCGGTGTCCGGCCAGCTGAAAATGTACACCGGCGATACGGTGCAGAGCACGGCGGCTACCCGCAGCGTGGCCCTGCGCCGCATGGTGGAGCAGTTTGCCGATAAGGACAAATACGAGTTCATGCTGCTGGACAGCTATGGCGGGGTCATTGCGTCCTCCAGCGGCACAAATGCGGACGGCATTGTGACCGGCATCGACTTTGAGCAGGCGCAGGAGGCTTCTGATGGCCTTGGTGTGGCGGTCTACCGCACCCAGTCCGGCGAGCTGGTGATGGCGGCCTGTTATCTGGTGCCATACGCCGCCGAGGATGTGGCGGCGATGCGTCTTGTCACCAGCCTGACCCTTGTGGGAGCGCAGATCAAGAACGCCCTCGCGGTAAGTGTTGTGATCGCGGCGGTGATCCTTGCTTTCACCGTGATGTCCGGCCTGTACTTCATCCGCAGCATCGTGGTGCCGCTGGGACAGGTGGAGCGCACCGCAGCCAGCATCGCCCGGGGTGAGCTGGATGTGCGCCTGCCGGTCACCGGCAACGAACACGACGAGGTGGACCGCCTGCGCGGCACCATCAACCAGATGGCCGAAGGGCTGGAAGAGACCGAGAAGATGAAGAACGAGTTCATCAGTTCCGTCTCTCACGAGCTGCGCACGCCGCTCACCTCCATCCGGGGCTGGGTGGAGACCCTGCGCACACTGGACGACCCGGCAGACGAGAACTACCGCAAGGGCCTTGAGATCATCAACAATGAGACGGGCCGCCTGTACAACATGGTGGAAGAGCTGCTGGATTTCAGCCGTCTGCAGAACGGCCGCATCCGTATGGACTGCCGCCCGCTGGACCTTGTGGCAGAGCTGACCGATGCGGTGCTGTTCTGTGAAGCACGCATCCAGCGCGAGGGCCTTGTGCTCAGCTACACCGAGCCGGAGGAGATGATCCCGGTCTATGCCGACCCGGACCGTCTGCGGCAGGTGTTCATCAACATCATGGACAACGCCATCAAGTACTCGGCCCCCGGCGGGCGCATCACGGTCAAGCTGTGGGCGGGCGAATACAAGGCTTTTGCGGAGATCATCGATCAGGGCCGCGGCATCCCGCCGGAAGACCTTGAGAATGTCAAGACCAAGTTCTACAAGGGCAGCAATTCGGTGCGCGGCAGCGGCATCGGCCTTGCGCTGGTGGATTCCATCATGACTGCACTGGACGGCACCATGGACATCAAGAGCACGCTGGGCCGCGGCACAGTGGTCACACTGGGCTTGCCGCTGTACCATAAGGCGTGAAGATTTTGTCACAATTCTGTGGTAAAATAACCGGGAAAAATATGATCCGATAGGAGAACCCAATGAATCAACCCAAAAAGGAACGTTTCAAGACCAGCGTCGGCGGGCAGGCGCTGATGGAAGGCATCATGATGCGCGGCCCGAAGCTCATCTGCTGCGCCGTGCGCAAGCCGGACGGCACCATTGAGACCAAGATCGACCCTGTGAAGAACCACGGCATCTGGACAAAGATCCCGCTGGTGCGCGGTGCCATCTCCATGATCGAAAGCCTGATCGTGGGCTACCGCTACATGATGTACTCGGCTCAGGTGAGCATGGGTGACGACTACGACCCCGAAGAGGAAGAGACTGCCTTTGAAAAATGGGTGGGCGACCACTTGGGCAAAAAGGCAGAGGACGCACTGCTGGCCTGTGCCGCCGTACTGGGCGGACTGCTGGCGATTTTGCTGTTCACCGTGCTGCCCACCCTCATCGTGGGCGGCGTGAACCACTTTGTAACATTGGGCCGCTGGGCCAAGGTGGTGCTGGAAGCGGTGCTGAAAGTTGGCATCTTCCTCACCTATATGGTGGCCATCTCCAAGATGAAGGAGATCCACCGCGTGTTTGAGTACCACGGTGCCGAGCACAAGACCATTGCCTGCTATGAGGCCGGTGATGAGCTGACCGTGGAGAATGTGCGCAAGTACACTCGGTTCCATCCGCGCTGCGGCACCAGCTTCCTCATTCTGGTGGTCATCGTCAGCGTGTTCCTCTACAGTGTGCTGCCGTGGGGCAGCATCGGCCTGCGGGTGCTGTTCAAGCTGCTGCTTCTGCCGCTGGTCATGGGCATCAGCTATGAGCTGCTCAAGTGGTGCGGCCGGTCCGATAACATTGCTACCCGTATCATCCGCCAGCCCGGCATCTGGGTGCAGCACCTGACCGTGTTTGAACCGGATGACAGCATGATCGAGGTGGCCATTGCCGCCGTGACCCCTGTGCTGCCCGAGGACCCGGAGGATGGCAGATGGTAATTGCTGGTTTGACCCCGCGCGAAGCGGTGCGGGCCGTGGAAGCCCGGCTTTCCGCTGCAGGGTGTCCGGATGCCGATTACGATGCACGGGAGCTGTTCCGCGTGGCAGCCGGGCGGGATGCCCGCCTTTCCGACCGGGTGCTGACCACAGAGGAAGCGGAAAAGCTGGAAGCCCTCTGCACGCGCCGTGAGCAGCGGGAACCGCTGCAATACCTGTGCGGGATCTGGAGCTTTCTGGATTTTGACCTTGCCGTTGGCCCCGGTGTGCTCTGCCCCCGGGCAGACACTGAGGTGGTAGCGGAAGCGGCTGCCAATACCCTGACGGGCATTGCAGCACCCCGGGTGCTGGATCTCTGTGCGGGGACCGGCTGTCTGGGGCTGGGCATCAAGCGCTTCTGCCCGGCGGCGCAGGTGACCTGTGTGGAAAAAAGCCCGGAAGCTTTTGTTTATCTGGAAAAGAACTGCCGCTGCGCCCTGAAAGGGCAGGGCGGGCAGACGGAGGACTTGCTGGAGCCTACCGCGTTTGAGCAGGCAGATGCCCCGGCCTTTGACTGGGGGCCGGCGCTGAACGCTCTGCGCGCAAAGGCAAAGCCAGCTTATGCGGTGCAGCCGGTGGAGGGCGACCTGTTCACATACTGGCAGGGCCTGCCGGAAGGGCAGCTTGATCTGATCGTATCCAACCCGCCCTACCTCACCGCCGAGGAAATGCGGCACCTGCAGCCGGAGGTGGCGCAGGAACCGGCCATGGCGCTGGAAGCGGGGGAGGACGGCCTTGTGTTTTACCGTGCCCTTGCAGAGCATTACCAGAATGCACTGCGGCCCGGCGGAGCGCTGGTGCTGGAGATCGGCTGGCAGCAGCGGCAGGCTGTGGCGGCACTGCTGGCTGCAAACGGCTGGGCAGACATTGAGTGCCGCAAGGATTTTGGCGGCAATGACCGGTGCATGATCGCCCACAGACCCGAAAAATAAAAGTGAAAATAGAAACAACTTCTTGTTGTAATATTTTGATTTTGTGGTATACTATACTGGAAAGTATACGGACAGCCCGCGCACGGCGGGCAGCAGGAAGAAAAGGAGCAGCACGCTATGGCAAAAAATCAGAACAACAACACCGTTGCCCCGGCGACCAAAAAGACCGAGCCGGAGGCCAAAAAGGATGCGCTGGCCACTGCGCTGGCCCAGATCGAAAAGCAGTTCGGCAAGGGTGCCGTGATGAAGCTGGGTGATAACGCCTCCATGCAGGTGGATGCCATTTCCACCGGCAGTCTGGGTCTGGATCTGGCTCTGGGCGTGGGCGGTGTGCCCCGCGGCCGCATCATTGAGGTGTACGGCCCGGAATCCAGTGGTAAGACCACGCTGGCTCTGCACATTCTGGCCGAAGCCCAGAAGCAGGGCGGCGAAGTGGCTTTCATTGACGTGGAGCACGCACTGGACCCCACCTATGCCGAAGCGCTGGGCGTGGATATCAACAATCTGCTGGTCAGCCAGCCGGACACCGGCGAGCAGGCCATGGAAATCTGCGAAGCACTGGTGCGCTCCGGTGCCATCGATGCCATCGTGGTGGACTCGGTTGCCGCCATGGTGCCGAGGGCTGAGATCGAGGGCGAAATGGGCGACAGCCATGTGGGCCTGCAGGCCCGCCTGATGAGTCAGGCCATGCGCAAGCTGACTTCGGTCATCGGCAAGACCAACACGGTCTGCGTCTTCATCAACCAGCTGCGTGAAAAAGTGGGCGTGATGTACGGCAACCCGGAGGTCACCACAGGCGGCCGCGCCCTGAAATATTACGCCTCGGTGCGCATCGACATCCGCCGCGTGGAGGGCCTGAAGGACTCTTCCGGCCAGTTCATCGGCAACCACACCCGCGCCAAGATCGTCAAGAACAAGGTGGCACCTCCGTTCCGTGAGGCAGAGTTCGATATCATGTTCGGCGAGGGCATTTCCAAGATGAGCGAACTCATTGATGTGGGCGTGAAGCTGGGCATCGTGCAGAAGAGCGGCGCATGGTTCAACTATGGCGATATCCGTCTGGGTCAGGGCCGTGACAACGCAAAGCAGTTCCTGAAGGACAATCCCGAGATCGCAAACGACATCGAGGGCCAGATCCGCGCCAATGCCGATAAGCTGTATGCATCCCGCCGCCCGGCAGGCAAGGGCGCTGCGGCCAAGGCCGAAGAACCCGCCAAGGCTGCAGATGCCAAGGAGCCGGTGGTCAAGGCTCCTGCCCGCAGCAGCGAGAGCGAACTGGATATCATGGTGGAGGACTAAATGTCCTTTTATAAACGCCGCCGCCCGAAGCCGGAAGAAGAAAAGTGCGCCGACCCGGCCAAGGCCCGCGCCCGCGCACTGGATGCGCTGGCCTCGCGCGAGATGTCCTCGGCACAGCTGTATGAACGGCTGTGCTATGGCTTTACCGAGCAGGCTGCAGCGGCTGCTGTGGCTGAGATGGTGGAGCTGGATTACGTAAACGATGACCGCTATGCCGAAGCCCGGGCACACAGCCTGCTTGCCGCCCGCAAGAGCCGCCGTGCGGCGGCCCAGAACCTGCGGCAGAAGGGCCTTTCCGGCGCGCAGATCGAGCAGGCGCTGGAAAGCGTCTATGCCCCGGACGTAGACGGCGAAAGCCCGGAGCTGGAAGCTGCCGCCGCTCTGGTGCGCAGCCGCTACATGAAAAAGCTGGCCGATGGCCGCCGCGACCTTGTGGTGGCCGCCCTGCAGCGCCGCGGCTTTGCGTATTCGGTCATAAAAGAAGCGATAAAAAGAGCGGAAGAAGAATAAAAAGCACCCCTCAAAAGAGAAAGAGAGTATCATCCCCTATGAAAATTGCGTGTATTTCCCTTGGCTGCCCCAAGAATCAGGTCGATCTGGATGTGATGGTGCACATCCTGCTGTCTGCCGGCCACGAGACCGTGGCCGATTTGGCCGAAGCAGATGTGATCCTTGTGAACACCTGCGGCTTCATCGAGAGCGCCAAGACCGAAGCCATTGAAAACATTCTGGAAGCCTGCTCCTACAAGCAGCAGAACCCGGAGCTGAAGGTCATCGTCACCGGCTGTCTTGCCGAGCGCTACCGCAGCCAGATCGAGGAAGAGATCCCCGAGGTGGACGCGGTGGTGGGCTGTGCCTCCAACAAGGCCATCGACACCATCGTGGCCCGCCTGTTCCATGGTGAGGATCATCTGGAAAGCTACGGTGCCAAAAAGGACTTTCCGCTGGGCGGCAAGCGTGTCATCGGCACGCCTGCCCACTATGCGTACTTAAAGATCGCTGAAGGCTGCAACAACCGCTGCCACTACTGCGCCATCCCCGGCATCCGCGGCCCGCTGCACAGCCGCGATATGGCCGACTGCGTGGCCGAAGCCCGCTGGCTGGCCGGTGAGGGCGTGAAAGAGCTGATCGTGGTCGCACAGGACCCCACCGCTTACGGCGAGGACTGGGGCAAGCCCGGCAGCATCTGCGAGCTGCTGGATAAGCTGAACAAGGTGCCGGGCCTCGAGTGGATCCGCATTATGTACGCTTACCCGGAGCGCATCACGGATGAGTTCATTGCCGCCATGAAGCGCAATGAGAAGGTGGTGCCCTACCTCGATCTGCCCATCCAGCACTGCAATGACACCATCCTCAAGAATATGAACCGCCGCTCCAACCGCGCCGAGCTGCTGGAGGTGATCGGCAAGCTGCGCCGCGAGATCCCCGGCATCACCCTGCGCACCACTCTGATCGCAGGCTTCCCCGGCGAGACCGAGGAGCAGTTCGAGGATCTGTGCAATTTTGTCAAGGAAGTAAAGTTTGACCGTCTGGGCTGCTTTGCCTACTCTGCCGAGGAGAACACCGTTGCTGCCAAGATGGACGGCCAGATCGATCAGGAGACCAAGGACAAGCGCGCCGAACTGGTGATGCAGATCCAGACCGGCATCATGGCCCAGAAGCAGGCCGAAAAGGTGGGCCAGACCGTGCATGTGCTTTGCGACGGCATCGACGAGGAGAGCGGCCTGTATCTGTGCCGCACTACCGGCGATGCTCCTGAGGTGGACGGCAATGTGTGTGTTTCCAGCGAGGAGCCGCTGTACCCCGGCCAGTTCTACGATGTTCTGGTGGACGACAGCGACCTTTACGATCTGTATGGTACTGTTGCAAAATAACAAATTGGAGGAATCTGTATGAATCTGCCCAATAAACTCACTTTGACCCGCATCCTGCTGGTGCCGGTGTTCATGGTCTTTGTGTCCCTCACCAGCCTGAGCGGCATCGCGGCTGGCTCCTTCCAGCCGACGTATTACCTGATCGCAGGCATCGTCTTTGCTGTTGCCAGCTTTACTGATTTTCTGGACGGCCATCTGGCCCGCAAGTGGAACATGGTAACGGACTTCGGCAAGTTTGCCGACCCGCTGGCCGACAAACTGCTCACCACTGTGGCCTTCATTTACATGATGCGGGACGGCGTATGCAGCCCGGTGGTGCTGTGCATCATTCTGGCCCGCGAGTTTGCCGTGTCCGGTCTGCGCATGGTGGCCGCCGGTGCCAAGGACGGCAAGGTGATCGCCGCCAACATGTGGGGCAAGGTGAAGACCGTGCTGCAGATGCTGAGCATCATCTTCTACTTCTTCGGCATGTCCATTGCAAGCATGTCTGCTTCCGGTACGGAGCAGGGCGTGCGGCAGATCATGGTGGTCAGCATCTCCATGGTGCTGTGCTGGCTGGTGGCTGCCGTGACGGCCATTTCCGGCATCAAGTACCTGTGGGACAACCGTAGCTTCATCAACACCGCAAAATAAAGCGTTTTTTGAAAAAGGGCAGGGAGACCTGCCCTTTTTCAAATTTTCGAGGAAATATTACAAGACGGAAAGGCTTTCCATGAAAAAATTTGCTGATACAGTGCGCCGCCTGCTCTCCATCGCACTGAACCTGTTCATCGTCTGGGCGGAGCCCATTGCCCTGCCCATGAGCTGGGATTGGGGCAAAGAGCAGATGTTCATTTTTTACACCGAGGATTCCAACATCCTTTCGGCCTGCATCTGCGCCATGGTGGCGGTGGGCCAGCTGGTGTGCATCTTTACCGGCAGGGAACTGCCGCGCTGGCTGCACACCCTCAAGTACATTGCCACCTGCTGCCTGACCATGACCTTTCTCACGGTGGTGTTCGTGCTGGGTCCCATGTATGAGGACGGCAACGGCTGGTACATCATGCTGTGCACCAGCTCCATGTTGTACCATCATCTGCTCAACCCGCTGGCGGCCATCTTCTCCTTTGTGCTTCTGGAGCGCTCACCGCACCTGCCCCGCAGTACGGTCAAGTGGGCGCTGCTGCCCACGGTGCTGTACGGCGGCATCATTTTGTGGCTGAACATCCAGCGCGTGGTAGATGGGCCATATCCCTTCATGAAGGTGTATGACCAGAGCGTGCAGGCATCGGTGCTGTGGTGCATCGCCATCCTGCTGATGAATTACTTCTATGCATGGCTGCTCTGGAAGCTGAACGGCGGGAAGAAAGAAAAAGCCTGACGATTTGAAATGCCCTCCGCTTCGCTCTGGGCATAAATAGCGGAAATACTATTTTTTATTAGAGCAATACCGGACAGACTGCGGTCTGTCCGGTATTGCATTTTTCACAGAAGGGGCCGCAAAGAAAAACAGCATCTGAAAGCTCCGGCCCTTCCTGTGAAAAAGCAGCTCCGAAAAGCCCGCAGGCTTTTCGGAGCTGCAAATTAAAGATAAATTATCCTCTGAATATGCCCAGAGCAAAGCGGAGGGCATTCTAAATGGTTCTTGTGTTTTTACGCTACGGTGGAATTCTCTTCCAGCCAGTCCAGCACACAGGACTGCAGGGCGTTCAGGTGCGCACGGTTCTCACCGTAGGTGTCGGCATAGGTGCTCTCGGCATCGTCCAGCTCTTCCTGCGTGGGAGCAAGGCTCTTGGTCTCGGCCACGGCCTGAAGGATCAGGTCCTGCTTTGCCAGATGCTCAAAGTAAGCGTCGGATGCGGCCAGCATGGCATCGGCATCGGTGTAGCCCTGCGTCTGGGCAAAAGCATTCAGATCCATGCCGTAGGCGGTGGCGTACTGGTTGTAGTAGTTCAGGAACATGCGGATGTAATAGCTGGTGATCTCGCTGGGCAGCTCCTTGAAGGTGGAGTTCGACATCAGGTAGTCCACGATGGCGTTCTCATAGTTGGTGGCATACAGCGCATCGTTAAGGTAGCTGCGCAACTGGTCGGCGGTGTGCAGATCATCGCTGATGCCAAAGTTGGAGTCCACCCACTCGTCGGTCAGCTCGGGGGTCACGCTTTCGGAAATGGAGTTCAGGGTCACGCTGAACACGGCTTCCTTGCCGCTGAGGGTGATCGTGTTGCCCTCGGCATCGGTGGAATCGCCGTAGCCGTCCGGGAAGGTGACGGTCACATCAAAGGTATCGCCCACATTGTGGCCGATGATCTGGTCCTCAAAGCCATCGATGAAGGAACCGCTGCCAAGGGTCAGGTCGTAGCCGGTGGCAGTGCCGCCGGTAAAGGCCACGCCGTCCACGGTGCCGGTGTAATCGATGTTGGCAACATCTCCGCTCTGGGCGGCACGGCCGGTAACGGGCTGGGAAGAGGTGTACTGGTTCAGCAGGTTGTCCACCTGCTGCTGCAGTTCATCTTCGGTGGGGGTCAGGTCGTTCTCCTTCAGGGCGATGGAGCCGAAGTCCTCCGGCAGGGTCACATAGTCCAGCGCTTTGATGCCGCTCCAATAGCCGTTTTCGTCCAGACCATCGCTGTAATCAAAGGCCTTGTAGTCGAAGTCGGCAACAGAGCCAAACTGCGAGACGGATGCGGCAGCCGAAGAAGCGCTGTCGGTCTGCTTGTGCTTTGTCAGCATGAAACAGGCAAAAATGACGCACACCGCTGCGGCGATGGCCAGCAGGATGCACAGGAGTTTTTTGGTGTTGTTTTTCAAAAGAAATACCTCCATAAAAATCGGCCTGATGCACAGCAAAAGACCGGTACAGGCAGAACAGATACTCATTTATTATATACGTTCTGACGGCAAAAGGAAAGTTCTTTGCAAAATTTCCACAAATCCTGCGGTGGGTTTGTATCACTTTTGCCCGTCTACAGGCGCAAAAGTGACCAAAACCGGTGGAAATGGGCGGGCGGTTCTGTTACAATAAAAATAAGTGAGCCTTCCCGGGAACATAAGGCCCCTCCCTGAGGGGGCTGTCGAGCGTATGCGAGACTGGAGGAGTTCCTCCTTCCGTCATCGCTGTGCAATGGAGAGGGCGAGGAAGGTAAGATATTGGAGGAAATTCAAATGGATTACAATAAAGCTGCTCTGGAAATGCACGAGACCCACAAGGGCAAGGTGGGCATCGTAAGCAAGGTGGAGGTCGCCACCCGCGATGACCTGTCCACCGCCTACACTCCCGGTGTGGCCGAACCCTGCCGCAAGATCAAGGAAAACCCCGACGACGTGTATAAGTACACCTTCAAGGGCAACATGGTGGCTGTCGTTTCCAACGGCACGGCTGTGCTGGGCTTGGGCGATATCGGCCCGGAAGCCGGTCTGCCGGTCATGGAGGGCAAGGCGGTGCTGTTCAAGGAGTTCGGCGGCGTGGATGCCTTCCCCATCTGCATCGATGCCCACGACGCTGCCAGCGTCATTGCTGCCTGCAAGGCCATTGCGCCCACCTTTGGCGGCATCAATCTGGAGGACATCAAGAGCCCCGAGTGCTTTGAGATCGAAGAAACACTGGAGCGTGAGCTGGACATCCCTGTGTTCCACGATGACCAGCACGGCACTGCTATCGTCGTTACTGCTGCCCTCATCAACGCCCTGCGTGTGGTGGGCAAGAAGATGGAAGATGTGCACATCGTGCTGAACGGCCCCGGTGCTGCCGGTACTGCCATCATCAAGATGCTCATGACCGCCGGTGCAAAGGACATCATTGCAGTGGACCAGTTCGGCACCCTGTACAAGGGCTGCAACAGCGCCGAAGCCCACAAGAACTGGCTGGGTGAGGTGACCAATCCCCGTCAGGTCAAGGGCGGCCTGAAGGAAGCACTGGAAGGTGCCGATGTGTTCATCGGCGTTTCCAAGCCCGGCATCCTGACCACGGAGCTGTGCAGGACCATGAACAAGGATGCCATCGTTTTTGCCATGGCCAACCCCACCCCGGAGATCATGCCGGACGAGGCCAAGGCCGGCGGCGTGCGGGTGATGGCCACCGGCCGCAGCGACTTCCCCAATCAGGTGAACAACGTGCTGTGCTTCCCCGGCCTGTTCAAGGGCGCACTGAGCGTCCGCGCCCGTGACATCAACAATGAGATGAAGCTGGCCGCCGCCTACGCCATCGCCGACCTCATCACCGATGCCGACCGCAGCGAGGAGAACATCATCCCCGGCGCGTTCGACCCCCGCGTGGCCGAAGCTGTGGCAAATGCCGTGGCAAAGGCTGCCCGCGAGACCGGCGTTGCCCGTCTGTAAGCGGAGGAAGCGTTTATGAGAACCATTTCCGCACAGGAGATCACGGATACCGTTGCACGGCTGTGCATCGAAGCCAACACCCGCCTGCCGCAGGACGTGCAGGCGGCGCTGGACAAGGCCCGGCAGGAAGAGCCGTGGCCGCTGGCAAAGAGCACTCTCGACCTTTTGTGGTCGAACCTTTCCGCCGCAAAAGAAGAAAACCTGCCCATCTGTCAGGATACCGGCATGGCCTGCGTGTTTGTGGAGCTTGGCACCGATGTGCACATTGACGGCAGCTTTGAAGCTGCCATCCATGAGGGTGTGCGCCGGGGTTACACCGACGGCTACCTGCGCAAGAGCATCGTGGCAGACCCTTTGCGCCGGGGCAATACCGGCGACAACACCCCGGCGGCCATCACAGTGCATCTGGTGGATGGCGAGGGCTGCCGCATCACGGTGGCACCCAAGGGCTTTGGCAGCGAGAACATGAGCCAGATCAAAATGCTCAAGCCCGCCGACGGCGTGGAGGGCTTCAAAAAGTTCGTGCTGGACACGGTGAAGCTGGCAGGCTCCAACCCCTGCCCGCCCATCGTGCTGGGCATCGGCGTGGGCGGCAGCTTTGACAAGGTGGCGTATCTGGCAAAGAAGGCCCTGCTGCGTCCGCTGGATGTGCCAAACCCGGACCCCTATTACGCACAGCTGGAGCAGGAGCTGCTTGCCGCCATCAACGAGCTGGGCATCGGCCCGCAGGGCTTTGGCGGCAGGACCACCTGTCTGGGCCTTGCCATTGAGCAGATGCCTACCCATGTGGCGGGCCTGCCTGCGGCGGTGAATGTTTCCTGCCATGTGACCCGCCGTGCAAGCGCGGAACTGTAAGGAGGGGCAAAGATGGAATACAGACTGACGACTCCCTGCACGGCCGAGGACCTTGCCCCGCTCAAGGCGGGCGACACCGTGCTACTTTCCGGTGTGGTGTACACCGCCCGGGATCAGGCTCACAAGCGCATGACCGAAGCGCTGGAAAAAGGCGAACCGCTGCCCTTTGATCTGACCGGCAGCGCCATCTACTACGTTGGCCCCACGCCGGAACGCCCGGGCCAGGTGATCGGCTCGGCGGGCCCCACCACCAGCGGCCGCATGGATGCCATGAGCCCGCGCCTGCTGGACCTTGGCAATAAGATCATGATCGGCAAGGGCAAGCGGGACGATACTGTAAAGGCTGCTGTGGTGCGCAACGGGGCTGTGTATCTGGCAGCGCTTGGCGGGGCCGGTGCGCTGATGGCAAAAAGTGTGCAGACGCTGGAAGTGATCGCATGGCCGGACCTTGGCTGTGAAGCCGTGCGCCGCCTGACTGTGAAGGATATGCCGCTGACGGTGATCCTGGATGCCCACGGCGGCGACCTGTACCAGTCCGGCCCGGCGGCATATCTGGAAGCAAAATAATTTATCGCCTTTGCACAAAACGCGGCCGACTAAAAACCGGCAAAACAGCAGATTTGCGCAGGATAAATTTGGTTTGTTTTAACAAACTTCCGCGAATTGCTTGCACATCGGCAAAAAGTGTGATATCTTGTACTATATGAAACCGTGGTGCTTTGCATCCCGGCACAGACAGGAGGCAAACATACCATGCAGATCCACCAATCCGCAGAAGATTATCTTGAAACGATCCTGATGCTGAGTCAGCGTATGGGCAAAGTGCGCTCCATTGACGTTGTCAATGAGCTGGGCTTTACCAAAGCCAGCGTCAGCATTGCCATGAAGAAGCTGCGCGAGAACGGCTATATCGCGGTGGACGGCGAGGGCAACCTGACCCTGCTGGCACCGGGCCGCGAGATCGCGGAGCGCATCTATAGCCGTCACCGTCTGCTGACCCACTTCTTTATGCAGCTGGGCGTGGACGAAAAGACCGCCGCCGAAGATGCCTGCAAGGCAGAGCATATCCTCAGTGAGCAGACGCTGGAAAAGATCCGTGAGCGCGCCATTGAGACGGATGCTGAGCTTGGCAAGACTGTCAAGTGATCCCCGCAGCATTCCAAGATCGTAAAATGATCCCGTTCCTGAAAAGGAGCGGGATTTTTTTGTATGGAAATTGGGCGGCAGATCCCTCTTGCATCCGGGGTGCGGGTGCGGTATTCTTATAAGATAAGAAGGTTTTACAGCCAAACCGGGAGGAAACAGCCATGGATGCAGACGAGATCCGCACGCTTTTGGGCGATAACATTTTTGAGCGGGCTAAGAAATACCGCAAGCGCATCCAGCAGAGCACCTGCACCGTGAACGAGGACGGCGTGCGGCATATTTCGGCCATGGTACAGGGCAGCGGCGGCAGCTATTACTATACGCAGGCATGGCTGCGGGAGAACGGCAGCTTTGTCAGTGCGTCCTGCAGCTGCCCGTATAACCAGAACGGCGAGGGCACCTACTGCAAGCATATCGGCGCATTGCTGCTGGACGATGCCGAAAAGAATGCCCCTGCACCGGCGGCAAAGCCGGATGCGATTCCCGGTGTTGTGCGCGGCGCGGCGGGCCTTGCCCCGGAACCGGCCCGGCGGGACAGCTATGCCTCCGGGCTGGAAATGCTGTTTGGCAAAAAGTGGCACGGCGAAACGCCGGTGTCGGATCACGAGGCCCGCAGGCTGCTGGATACCTACAAGGAAGCAGCCCTTGAAAACCTTGGCGTGGACGAGACCGCCCAGCGCACCGGCTTTGCCCATCTGGAACCGGAGCTGACCCTCGTGCCCGGCGCACAGCCATGGCTGCGGCTGCGCATCTCGGACGGCGGGCGGCAGTATGTGGTAAAAAGCATCCCGAACCTGATGGAAGCCGTCGAGATGGGCAAAAGCGTCAGCTACGGCAAGGCACTGGCTTTTGTGCACCGGTGGGATGCCTTTGATGAAGAGTCCCGTGCGCTTTTGCAGCTGCTGCGCCGTCAGGTGAACGCAAGGCAGAGCATGGACAAAGCCGCCGTGCGGGTGTACGGCGGGGCCGAACAAGGCCCGGCGGGAGGCATGATCCTGACCGGCGAGATCTTTGATGACCTTGTGCAGCTGTACGAGCATACCGGTTTTTTGGGCGGGTACGAGCTGCGGGAAGGTCTGCCCGTCATTACCATGACCGTGGAGCGCCGCCGCGGCGGTGTGCAGGTGGAAGGCGAACCCGCACTTTCCGCTGTGCAGGGCCTTGACTATGATTACCTGTTCAGCGAGGATACGCTCTGGCGGCTGCAGCGGCCCGGGTGCACCCGCATCCTGCCCGCATTGCAGGCGCTGGGCGGCAAAAGCCTGTTCTTTACCAGCGCAGATGCCACGGCCTTTTGCAGCTATGTGCTGCCGGAGCTGGGCAGCAAGCTGAACATCGTGGACCCGGAACGTCTGCTGCTGAACCAGATCCCGCTGGAACCGGTGGTGCAGTTCTATCTGGACGCACCGGACAGCTTCCGCATCGAAGCACACGCGGAGTTTTTGTACGGGGAGGATAAGGTCACGCCGTTCGTGCCGTCTCCGGCAGGGCTTTTGCGGGATGTGCGCGCCGAGAGCCGGGCAAAGCGGCTGCTGGCCTCTTATCTGCAGCCCGGTGTGGGCGGCAGAGAGGAAGTGTACGGCACCGCTGACGAGGACGAGATCTACCGCATGTTGGAGGAGGGCGTGCCGGCCCTGCTGGCCGAGGGTGAAGTATACCTGACGGATGCCTTCCGCAGCCTGCAGGCCGCGCCGCCTCGCATCACGGTGGGCGTTTCGGTGCACGGCAGTGTGCTGGATCTGGAAGTGGATACCGGCGAGTTCCCGGTGGCAGAGCTGAAAGACCTGCTGCGCTCCCTGCACCAGAAAAAGCGCTACCACCGCCTGCGGGACGGCCGTCTGCTGCGGCTGGACGACAGTCTGGAAGGACTGGACGAACTGAACGATACACTGGAACTTTCCGGGGCCAAGCTCAAGAGCGGCCACGCCGAGCTGCCGCTCTACCGTGCACCCAGTCTCGACTGGGCACTCTCGGGCCAGAACGGCCTGCGTTTCAACCGCGACGATGCGTTCCGCCGCATCAGCCGCAGCTTTCACGCCGTGAAGGACAGCGAGTATACTCCGCCGGAAAGCCTGCACAATGTGCTGCGCAAGTACCAGCGGGATGGCTACCGCTGGCTGCGCACGCTGGACGGCTACGGCATGGGCGGCATTCTGGCCGACGATATGGGCCTTGGCAAGACCGTGCAGGTGCTCAGCTACCTGCTGGCCATGAAGGAAAGCGGCCAGCGCCTGCCCAGCCTCATCGTCTGCCCGGCATCGCTGGTGCTCAACTGGCAGGAGGAATGCCAGAAGTTCACGCCGCAGCTTTCCTGCGTGGCTGTGGACGGTGACGCTGCTCACCGGGCAGAGCTGGCAAAGCAGTGGGCGGAAGCCGACCTTGTGGTGACCAGCTATGACCTGATGCGCCGGGACGAGGAGCTTTACAGCGGGCAGCAATTCTACGCCTGCATTCTGGACGAAGCGCAGGCCATCAAGAACCACACGACCCAAAAGTACAAGGCGGTGTGCGGGGTGAACAGCAAAGTGCGGTTTGCCCTTACCGGTACCCCGGTGGAGAACCGCTTGGGCGAATTGTGGAGCATCTTCTCCTTCCTGATGCCGGGGTATCTGCCACCCTACAAGACCTTCTGCGCCCGGTTTGAAAAGCCTATCGTGCAGGAGGACGACAAAGACGCACTGCGCCGTTTGAACCAACTCACCGGGCCGTTCATCCTGCGGCGCATGAAGTCCGAGGTGCTCAAAGAGCTGCCCCCCAAGACCGAGAATCTCCACCGTATCGAGCTGGACGAGCAGCAACGCAAGCTCTACCTTGCCGCTGTGGTGGACGCGCGGGAAAAGCTGCGCGCTGCAAAGCCGGAGGATAAAATGGCGGTGTTCGCAGTGCTCATGCGCCTGCGGGAGATCTGCTGCGACCCGCGCCTTGTGGCAGACAACTGGGACGGCGGCAGTGCCAAGCTGGATGCCTGCATGGAGCTGGTGACGGCTGCTGTGGAGGGCGGACACCGCATCCTGCTGTTCAGCCAGTTCACCTCCATGCTGGAACTGCTGGCAAAACGGCTGGACGAAGCGGGCGTGAGCCACTTTACCCTGCAGGGCTCCACCCCAAAGCCGGTGCGTGCAGAGCTTGTGCGCCGGTTCAACAGCGGCGAAGCGGATGTATTCCTCATCTCGCTGCGGGCGGGCGGCACCGGCCTGAACCTGACGGCGGCAGATATCGTCATCCACTACGACCCGTGGTGGAACGTGGCTGCGCAGAATCAGGCCACCGACCGCGCCTACCGCATCGGCCAGCGCAATCCGGTGCAGGTGTACAAGCTCATTGCGCAGGACACCATTGAAGAAAAGATCGTGGAGCTGCAGCAGGCAAAGCAGGACCTTGCCGAGACGGTCACCGGCTCGGCAGACGGAGCAATCCTGTCCATGAAACCAGAGGAATTGCTGCAGCTGCTGCAAGAGGAATAAAGAGGAGAAAACATCATGAAAGTCTGGGATCTGCACTGCGATACCCTCAGCGAGCTGCGCAAAGCCGAACATGCGGGCCGGCCCAAGAGCTTCGCGCAGAACGATCTGCATATCGACCTTGAAAAATTACAGAAAGGCGACTATCTGCTGCAGTGCTTTGCAGCATTCGTCAATCTGGGTGACAAAACGCCCGGAGCGGACCCGCTGGTGACAGCGCTGGAAGAGATCGACCAGTTCAAGCGCATCATGGCGGCATACCCGGAAAAAATTGCTCCGGTGTACACGGCGGCGGACATCCGCCGGAATGCTGCGGCGGGAAAGATCAGCGGGATGCTCACCATCGAGGAAGGCGCCTGCTGCAAGGGCAGCGTGGGGGTGCTGCGCCGGATGTATGAGCTGGGCGTGCGCATGATGACCCTGACATGGAACCACGAAAACGAGCTGGCAAGCCCGCAGCGGAACCCCGGCGGGGTGCTGGTGCCCCAGACCGAAAAGGGCCTGACCGGGAAGGGCTTTGAATTTCTGGCCGAGATGGAACGGATGCACATGATCGTGGATGTGAGCCACCTTTCGGACAAGGGCTTCTGGGATATCGTGGAGCACGGCACCCGGCCTTTTGCGGCCAGCCACTCCAACTGCCGCGCACTGGCACCCCACACCCGCAACCTGACCGATGAGATGATCCGCGCCCTTTCGGAGCGCGGCGGCATTGCGGGCCTGAACTACTATGCGCCCTTTCTGGACACCGACCCCACCCACCCGGAAAACTGCCGCAGCACGGTGGAGATGATCGCAAAGCATGCAGCCCACTATAAGCAGGTAGGCGGTGCGCAGATGATTGCCCTTGGCAGCGATTTTGATGGCATCGATGGCCCTCACCAGCTGGAAAATGCTGCCTTCCTGCCGCTGCTGGCGGATGCCCTGCGCAAAGAGGGCTTTACCGAGGACGAGGTGGAAGGCATCTACTACCGCAATGCCATGCGCTTTTTTGAGGAGAACCTGTAATAACAACGGAGAATATGCCGATATGGATAAAAACATGACGCTGGAAAAACGCATTGCTGCGGAGCTGTACTGCTATCAGGGCAAAATGAGCGTGTTCGTGGACGACCTGCAGGGCCATACCGTGGAGGTGGGCGCGGACGAAGAATTTGAGACGGCATCCACCATCAAGGCGTTCATTCTCGCTGCATTGTATTTGCAGGCGCAGCGCGGCAAAGCAGACCTTGCCGAAGAGATCACCTATGAGCAGAGCCAGTTCGTGGACGGCAGCGGTATGCTGCGCGCGCTGGG
This sequence comes from Faecalibacterium sp. Marseille-Q4896, assembly GCF_017377615.1. Classification (NCBI taxonomy): domain Bacteria; kingdom Bacillati; phylum Bacillota; class Clostridia; order Eubacteriales; family Oscillospiraceae; genus Faecalibacterium; species Faecalibacterium sp. Marseille-Q4896. The sequence goes on along the minus strand of NZ_JAFREG010000002.1, from coordinate 377,456 downwards.
CGTGGGCGCAAAGCTCAAGGTGAAGGACACCGCCACCATGATGATTATTTGCTCGGACAACATCGCCACCAATATGATTATCGACTATCTGGGACTGGATACCATCAACGCCTGCATCCGGGAGCTGGGCTTTGCGCATACTGTGCTGCACAATCCGCTGCACTTTGACCGCTACCGCCGGCTTGGCACCACCACGCCGCGCGACTACGCGGCGCTGTTCGCCCGCATTGCAAAAGGGGAGCTGGTCAGCCGGGAAGCCAGCGCGGAGATGCTTTCCATCCTGCGCCAGCAGCACTACAACACCATGCTGACCCACGATTTTCCCCAGTACTATCTGGACTGCGAGGAGACCGGCGCGCCGGAGCTGATCTGGGTGGCCAGCAAGAGCGGCAGCATGAACGCCTGCCGCAACGACGGCGGCATTGTCCACACCCCCTACGGCGAGTATGTCATCGTGCTGATGAACAAGGATTTTCACGATATCATCGAGTACAATGAACACCCCGCCATGGTGTACGGTGCCCGCGTCTCGCGGATGATCCTGGATCAGGTGCTGGCCTGTGAGGGCCGACTGTCCCTGTCCTGAGACGCACGTTCTCCCAAAGAACAAAATTGGAAAAATAAAAGGAATTATAACAATGGGTATCACGCTCTCGCCATGGATGATGGCGTTTCTCGTTCTGATGACGGGCTTTGCAGGCTTTGTGGATTCGGCAGCCGGAGGCGGCGGTCTTATCAGCCTGCCGGCCTATCTGTTTGCCGGGCTTCCGCCCCACTACACCTATGCTACCAACAAATTCAGCGCCGCCTGCGGCACCACTTTTGCCACAGTCAACTTTTTCAAAAACGGTGCAATGAACCTGAAGGTGGGCATCCTTGCAGCCATTGGCAGCTTTGCGGGCAGTGCACTGGGGGCACATATCGTGCTGCTGCTCAGCGATGAGCTGCTGCGCACCATGATGTTCCTCATCCTGCCAGTGGCGGCGGTGGTCATTTTGTGGCAGCGCGACCTGCCGGACCAGAACCGGGACGACGGCACCCTGAACCTGAAAAAGATCCTGCTGGCGCTGGGCATCGGCTTGGGCATCGGACTGTACGACGGCATCGTGGGCCCGGGCACCGGCACCTTTGCCATCATTGCCTTTACCACCCTGATGGGCTTTGACTTGCGCACCGCCAACGGCAACGGCAAGGTGCTGAATCTTGCCAGTAACTACGCCAGCCTGTTCACCTATCTGATGAACGGTCTGGTGGTGTTCCACATCGGCATCCCCTGCGCCGTCAGCAACATTCTGGGCAACCTGCTGGGGTCCCATTTCGCCCTGAAAAAGGGTGCGCGCTTTATCCGTCCCATGATGCTGGTGGTGTTGGTGCTGCTGTTGGGCAAGCTCATCTCGGACGCAGTGCTGTGAGCGCCGGGCGCGCCAGAGGCTCCCTCTCCGAGGAAGCTGGCAAAACCGTCAGGTTTTGACTGAGGGAGTTTGCGCCCGTTTCCCGCTGCAAAAAAAAGCCGGGCAGCCCGCAGGCTGCCCGACTTTGCTCGGATGATCTTTTTTCGGTGGTCGCTTATTCCAGCACCAGCCCTTTGTCAAAGAATGCCAGACCAAATGCACCGGGGCCTGCGTGGGTGCCGATAACGCAGCCGATCTGGCGCACCAGCGGTTCGCCCATGTGCAGATTTTCACGGAAGTAGTTCTCGATGGGCTGCACTTCCCGCAGGCTGGAAGAATAACCGGCAACAGCGGCAAAGTCCGGGCTGATGCCGCCCAGCTCTTCGATCTTCTTGAACAGGGCCACATAGGCACCGGGCAGGCCGCGGGCCTTACCGGCCATGGCTACCTTACCGTCCTTGATGGTGATGAGGGGCTTGATGCCCAGCATCCCGCCCGCGACGGCCACAGCGGCAGGCAGACGGCCGCCCTTGCGCAGATACTTCAGATCGTCGATTGCGGCAACCAGATGCAGATGCTCCTTGGCGTGCTCCAGATCGGTGGCGATCTGCACCAGCGTCTTGCCTGCGTCACGCAGCTGCACGGCCAGACGCACCAGCAGCGATTCGCCCAGACACACGGTGGCACTGTCCACAAACAGCACGTTGTCTACATTGGCGAGGTCTGCGGCCAGCTTTGCGCACTGCCATGTGCCGGACAGCTCGTGGGACAGGAAGATGCCCAGCACTTCGTCCCCGGCGGCAGCGGCTTCCAGATAGAACTTCTCGAACAGCTCCGGGCTGGGCTGGCTGGTGGTGGGAAGCTTGCGGCAGCTGGCCAGATGGGCATAGTACTCGGTGGGGGTCATGTCGATGCCATCCCGCAGGATGCTGCCATCCTCCAGCGTCACGTTCAGAGGGATCACGGTCACGCCCAGCTGCTCGGCTTCGGCGGGCAGGATGTCGGACGCAGAATCGGTGAGAATACGGATCATAAAATACCTCCGGATTTCCGGTAAAAACAAATTCAAGTCATGTTTCCCGACGCTTTATAATAAAACGTCGGGAAACATTATACCAGAATCCACAGGGAAAAGTCAATTACCTGAGCGAAAATTGCTTCGTTCCAGCGCAAAATACTTGCGTAAAAGCCGCTGCTTATGATAAGATAGGCGCTGAGAACCGCACGGCAGGGAGGGCAGGCCATGGAGCAAAAGGCAAAAACAAGGGCGCTGCTGGCTGCGTTCGGCTGCGCACTGACCTACCTGCTGGCAGGCAAAGCGCTGGCATTTTTGCCTGCCCCGGCGTGGGATGTGCGGGCGCTGAGTTTTGTGCACCACTGCATCGCTGCACCTGTCGTGGAGGAACTGGTGTTCCGCGGGGCCATCCAGCAGCTGGCGCAGCCCTTGGGCAGATGGCAGGCCGCGGCGCTGCAGGCGGTACTGTTTGCGGTGCAGCACGGCACCCCGGCGGGCATGGCGTGGGCGCTTGGCTGCGGCCTTGTGCTGGGCGCACTTCGTGAACGCACCGGCAGGGTATGGCCGGGGATGCTTTTGCATACATTGAATAATCTGCTGGTTTTTGCAGCAGGATAAAGGGGAACCTATGACCGATTCTGAACTGATGGGCCTTGCGCTGGAAGAAGCCCGCAAGGCGGCTGCACTGGGCGAGGTGCCGGTGGGGGCCGTGGTGGCCCGCAACGGCGAGGTGGTAGCTGCCGCCCACAACACCCGCGAGACCGAAAAAAACGCACTGCATCATGCAGAGCTGCTGGCCATTGATGCCGCCTGCAAAAAGCTGGGCGGCTGGCGGCTGTGGGAGTGCGAGCTGTTCGTCACGCTGGAGCCGTGCCCCATGTGCGCCGGGGCCATCATCAACAGCCGCATCCGGCGGGTGGTATACGGCGCGGCAGACACCAAGGCGGGCTGCTGCGGCAGTGTGACCGACCTGTTTGCAATGCCCTTCAACCACCACCCGGTGGTGGAGCAGGGGCTGCGCGCAGAGGAAGCACAGGAGCTGCTGCAGGCGTTTTTCAAGGATCTGCGGGCACGGCTTGCGGCCCGGCCGAAGTGGAAACCGCCTGTATGACCGGCATGGAATATGAAGAAACCGTAAAAAAGTGGAAGCTGCGTGAAAAAGTAGGCGGCTTCCACTTTCTTTTTTCGGCAAATTGTGCTATATTATTTAATGGTGTTTTGTCGAAACCCATCTTATGCAGCTGTCTGCCGCGCCGAGCACCGGACTTTGACCGGATAAGAAATGGACGCTGAACGGACGGCGATGGGCCGCACAGACATCTCCTGCACGGCATACCTTTGCAGCGCAGAGATCACGACAGGAGGACTATACTCTTGTACGAAGATGAATTTGAACTGACGTTCAATCTGTCGGGTGAGGAGCCGCAGCCGGAACAGGCTGCACAGGAGCCGCCCGTACCGCCAAAGCCAAAGGCGGCAGCACCCGTGGTGGACGAACCCACCCGGGTGATGGTGCTGGAAAAGCCCCAGCCTGCGCCGCAGCCGGAAATGCCGGAGCCTGTGCAGGAAGAGCCAGAGAAAACACCTGCACCTACCGTGCAGGCAGCAGCCAATGGCCGCTGTGTGCTGATCTCCGGCGGCGACCGCGGCATTGGTGCCGCTGCGGCCCGGGCGTTCTATGCGGCGGGCTACCGCGTGGCAGTGCTGTACCACAGCAATGCCAAAGCCGCTGCAGAGCTGGAAAAACAGCTGCCCGGCATCACCGCCGTGCAGTGCGATGTGGCGTCCCGTGCCAGCTGCGAGCTTGCGTTCCGCACCGCAGAACAGGCACTGGGCCGTGTGGATGTGCTGGTGAGCAATGCGGGCATCGCCCAGCAGAAGCTGTTCACCGACATCACCCCGGAAGAGTGGCAGCATATGCTGGACGTGAACCTGACCGGTGCGTTCCACCTGTGTCAGCTGGCGCTGCCGGGTATGATCCGCCGCAAGGCCGGACGCATCCTGACCGTGAGCAGCATGTGGGGCCAGACCGGCGGCAGCTGCGAGGTGCATTACTCTGCAGCAAAGGCAGGCCTGATCGGCCTGACCAAGGCTTTGGCCAAAGAAGAAGGCCCAAGCGGCATCACAGTGAACTGTGTTGCGCCCGGGGTCATTGATACCGATATGATGGCAGCATTCACCGCCGAGGATAAGGCCGCGCTGGCCGAAGAGACCCCTGTGGGCCGTCTTGGCAGCGCAGACGAAGTGGCGCAGCTGCTGGTGTTCCTTGCCGGCGAGGGTGCGGGCTACATCACCGGTCAGGTGTTCGGCGTGAACGGAGGACTTGTGATCTGATGCGCAGGAACACTTTATTACAGGATTTCCCCCGGCGGGAGCATCCCCGGAGCAAGAAGGAGAGAGCAAAATGGGCATGACTTTAAAGGAACTGTTGACGAAAGGCGAAGGCACCATTTCGGCCAAGGAGGCCAAGGCGCTGGCTGCACAGTGCAGAATGGATGAGGAAACGCTCTACACCCTTCTGGAAGAACGCGGCATCAAGGTTCTGGAAGAGGATGCAGAGCCTACGCTGGATGTGGACAGCATCATGGCCGAGGTCGAGAATGCCGAGAACAACAACGATGATATGGGCATCAGCGAGGACGAGGAAGAGCAGAGCGAGGAGAACCCTGCAGACCTGAAGGCTGCCATGGACGAACTGCTGGACGACCCCGTTAAGAACTACCTCAAGCAGATCGGTCAGATCCCGCTTCTGAGCGCGGAGCAGGAGGTGGAGCTGAGCCGCCGCATCCATGCCGGTGCCGAGGCGGCGCACATCCTGCAGGCCGACCGCCAGAAGTACGGCGGGCCGGAGTACATCAAAAAGAACAGCGCCCGTTTCTCGTTTGAAGAGGATGAGAACAGCCGCAGCTATACCGAAGATCTGGACGAGGAGGGCAACGAGAAGCCCAGCGAGGATGCCGAGGAAAAGGCTGCCGAAGAGGAAGCTATGGAGGCTGTGGAGAACGGCCCCCTGAGCGACGAAAAGCGCGCTGAGCTGCTCAAGACCCGCCGCGATGGCCTGAACGCCCGCCGCAGCCTGAGCGAAGCGAACCTGCGTCTGGTGGTGTCCATTGCCAAAAAGCATGTGGGCCACAATCTGGCATTCCTGGATCTGATCCAGGAGGGCAACATCGGCCTGATCAAGGCTGCCGAGAAGTTCGACTGTGACCGCGGCTTCCGCTTCTCCACCTATGCAACCTGGTGGATCCGTCAGGCCATCACCCGTGCCATTGCGGATCAGGCCCGTACCATCCGCATTCCGGTGCACATGGTGGAGACCATCAACCGGATGCGTCAGGCCACCAACCAGCTGGTGTACCAGAACGGCCACGAGCCGACCCCGGAAGAGTTGGCAAAGGCTATGGATATGAGCGTGGAGCGTGTGCGCGAGATCCAGCGCATGGCACAGGAGCCGGCAAGTCTGGAAAGCCCCGTGGGTGAGGAAGAAGATTCCTCTCTGGGCGATTTCGTCGCAGACGAAAACGCCGAAGCCCCCGGCAAGGCCGCAGACCGCGCCATGGTGGCACAGCAGATCAATCTGGCTCTCAAGAGCCTGACCCCTCGTGAAGAGAAGGTCATCCGCCTGCGCTTTGGTCTGGACGATGGCCGTCCCCGTACGCTGGAAGAGGTTGGCCGTGACTTTGGCGTTACCCGTGAGCGTGTGCGCCAGATCGAGGCAAAGGCGATCCGCAAGCTGCACAGCCGCAAGTGCCTGTCCCTGCTGAACGGCCTGATCGAGTGATAAAGTAAGACTCCTTCAGTCATCGCTGCGCGATGCCAGCTCCCTCAGAGAGGGAGCCCTTGGCAAAACCGGAAAGTTGTCCGTACTGCCAAAGGCCCCATCTCCGAGGGGGCTGTCTGCGTAAGCAGACTGGGGGAGTTTTTTCGTAAAAAACGACTTTTTTGCAAAAATCCAGATTTTTTTGCAAAAACCTCTTGCCAAACGGTGGAAACTGTGGTATTATAACTGAGCTGTGATTGCGCTGCTATAGCTCAGTTGGTAGAGCGCATCCTTGGTAAGGATGAGGTCTCCAGTTCGAATCTGGATAGCAGCTCCAGCTCAGATGCCCTGAAGTCGAAAGATTTCGGGGCGTTTTTCTTTGTGTAGATCGTTTCTGCTGTGCGGGTCCGGAACAGGGCAGAGCGGGCTTTGAACTGCTCTTTCAGGCTTTTTTGCGTTTTTCGTAAATTCATGCTTGACAAGCGGACGCTTTTTCGATATAATAAAGCACGTTCCGGCGGTAAGCGCCGCGCGAAACTTGAGCGATCATGGCCCGGTAGCTCAGTTGGTTAGAGCACCAGCCTGTCACGCTGGGGGTCGTCGGTTCGAGCCCGATCCGGGTCGCCATTTGCTGCTATAGCTCAGTTGGTAGAGCGCATCCTTGGTAAGGATGAGGTCTCCAGTTCGAATCTGGATAGCAGCTCCACAGCAGACACCTCGAAGCCTTAGGACTTCGGGGTGTTTTTTTGTTGTATGACTGCAAAAGCGGGCTGACGGAGTGTGGATTGCTTTGAGTACAAAAACAAAACGCACAGGCTCCGAAGAACCTGTGCGTTTATGGCAGGGGTAGTAAGTTTCGAACTCACGGCACGCGGTTTTGGAGACCGCTGCTCTACCAGCTGAGCTATACCCCTATAGGCATTCGCTGAATGCTTTGTTATTATAGCCGATGCAAAGGCGAATGTCAAGCATTTCTTTCAAGATTCAGGCATTTTTCGTGCCGCAGCTGCAACAGCCTTCTTTTTTATCGGATGCAGGCAGCTGGCTGGAAAGCTGTTCCAGCGTTACGCTGTCGATATACTGGTTGATCACCTCATCAAGGCCGGTCCAGAAGGGCAGGGTGAAGCACTGCTCCCACATGGGGCACTCGTTGGTCTCGCTGCCAAGGCAGGGAATGGGTGCCACGCTGCCCTCAATGGCGCGCAGGATCTCGCCGGCGGTGTAGTCGGCAGGGGCTTTGGTCAGGCGGTAGCCGCCCTGACTGCCGCGCTCGCTTTTTACAAGGCCCACACGGGCCAGCGGGGTCACGATCTGCTCCAAATATTTCAGGCTCAGGTTCTGCCGCTCACTGATCTCCTTCAGGCTCACGGTGGTGCCCGGCGCATAACGTGCCAGCTCGGCCATCAGGCGCAGGGCATAACGGCTTTTGGTCGAAAATTTCATGGCGATCCTCTCCTTATTGCTTCCTATAGTATAGCACGTTGCTCGGATTTTGCAAAGGTATCCTCTTGTGCAAACAAAAAAGGTCTGTTATCATAGGATGGATAAAAGGATACTATAAGGAGTGAGAGTATGAGTGAGAAGATCACGGCTGCCGATGCCATCCGTCTGCTGGATGCACACGAGGCGGCTGCTGTAGATGTCCGGGAGCCGGACGAGTTTGCCGTGGGCCACATCCCCGGCGCAAAGCTGCTGCCGCTGGGTCAGGTGCTGAGCCGTGCGGCTGAGGTGCTGCCGGATAAGAACGCTGTATGGCTGGTCTACTGCCGCACCGGCCGCCGCAGTGCCGATGCCGTGCGCAAGCTGGAAAGCCTTGGCTACACCCGCCTGTACGATCTGGGCGGCATCCTGAGCTGGCCCTATGAGATCGAGGGCGACTTTGAAGGGCATTTTTAAAAAGAAAGAAGGATAACTCCATGTCGTTCCACGCAAAAGATTTTGCCGGCAGTCACTGCGGCTGCCGCTACCAGCAGGACTACCGCCCTACCTTGGGCCGCGACGGCAAAAAGGAATCCGGCACGCTGGAGGTCATCAAGTTCTATTACGATGGTGCCATCCGCTTTGAGCAGCACTGCTACGGCGAAGCCGCAACCTTCGTGTTCGGCGTATGGGCATCCGGCATGGACGAGGACGGCACCCTGCACTGGGTGCTGCCCGACCGCCGCAAGAGCTACTACGACGAGGCGTATCTGCCCAAAAAGCTGGACCGCGTGGACGAGGCGGGCAATCTTTACTTTGACGGCAGCAATTTTCCGTGGAAGCTGGCGGACGATTTTGCCGAGGATAAGCGCTGGGGCTACCCCAAGTGGAAGGTGGTACTGGGAAAACTGACCGGAAAGGGCAAAAAAGGTGACTGAATCACGAAAATCCAGTATTCATATTGACATACTAGGGAATGATATGGTATAACTTATCCGTTGAAAGGATTCCGCATCTGCACAGGGCATTCAAGGCTCCCGCAGACGCGTTCAATAAGAAAGGATCATTCCTATGGAAAACATGGAAAAAGTGGTTTATCTGGATAATGCTGCCACCACTCCCTGTGCTCCCGAGGCACTGGAATTGATGGTCAAAGCCCTGAGCGGTGCCTGCGGCAACCCCAGCAGCCATTACAGTGTGGGCTATGAGGCTAAGGAATTCGTGGACACCGGTCGTGCGCAGGTGGCAAAGGCCATCAATGCAAGTCCGGCTGAGCTCTTCTTTACCAGCTGCGGCTCCGAGGCCGACAACTGGGCCGTAAAGGGCACCGCCTTCACCAAGGCACGCCAGAACAAAAAGCACCTCATCACCAGCGCTTTTGAGCACCATGCTATCATGCACAGCATGGCTGCACTGGAGCGCATGGGCTTTGAAGTGACCTATATCAAGCCCACCGCCGAGGGCTACATCCGTCCCGAGGACGTGGAAGCTGCCATCCGTCCCGATACCGCGCTGGTCAGCATCATGATGGCCAACAACGAGATCGGCACCATCCAGCCCATCAAGGAGATCGCCGAGGTCGCTCACAAGCACGGTGTGTGGATGCACACCGACGCGGTGCAGGCTGTGGGTGCCATCCCCGTGGATGTGAAGGAGCTGGGCGTGGATATGCTGTCCATGAGCGCCCACAAGTTCAATGGCCCCAAGGGCATGGGTGCCCTGTATTGCCGCAAGGGCGTATGGCCCCAGAACCTGATCGATGGCGGCAGTCAGGAGGCCCGCCACCGTGCAGGTACCGAGAACGTGGCCGGCATTGCTGCCATGGGCAAGGCACTGGAGATCGCCACGGCGCATCTGGATGAGCGCATGGCCCATGAGAGCGAGCTGCGCGATTATGTCATCGACCGCGTCCTCAAGAACATCCCGGAAGCCCGCCTGAACGGCGGCCGCAGCCCCCGTCTGCCCAACAATGTGAACATCAGCTTCCCGGGTCTGGAAGGCGAGACCATCCTGCTGGATCTGGATATGCACGGCATCTGCGCCTCCACCGGCTCTGCCTGCAACTCCGACAGTTTGGACCCCAGCCACGTCCTGCTGAGCATCGGCGTGCCTGAGGAGATCGGCCACGGCTCCATGCGGTTCACCTTTGGCCCGCAGAACACCATGGAAGAAGCAAAATATCTGTGCGACGTGCTGGAGGAAGTGATCCCCCGCCGCCGTGCTATGAGTTGTATGTGGCTGCAGGGCCAGAACACGGCCCGCCAGTTCAGCCTGAAGGGAGAGCAGTAATTATGGCAAGCATGTATAGCGCAAAGGTCATGGAGCATTTTGCAAATCCGCACAATGTGGGTGAGATCCCCGACGCAAACGGCGTGGGCGAAGTGGGCAACCCCAAGTGCGGCGACATCATGCGCATGTACCTGAAGATCGAGAACAACGTGATCGTGGATGTCAAGTTCCTCACCTTCGGCTGCGGTGCCGCCATCGCCACCAGCAGCATGGCCACCGACCTCATCAAGGGCAAGACCATCGACGAGGCGCTCAAGCTGACCAACAAGGCCGTTGTGGAAGCTCTGGAAGGTCTGCCTCCCATCAAGGTGCACTGCTCTGTTCTGGCCGAGCAGGCCGTCAAGGCTGCTCTGTCCGACTACTACCGCCGTCAGGGCATCGATCCGGAACCCATCGTGGGTAAGCTCGAAGAGGACTGCGACCACTGCGAGAGCTGCGGCCACTGATCCCCGCAAAGGACACTTCAGAGGACACCGTTTTGTGCGGTGTCCTCTTTTTTGCGAAGGACTGCGCTGTTGTATCCTATCCGTTTTGTAATAAACTGACCATAAAATATCATAAGTTTATAAAAACACCCTGTTTGCCTACTCGTTCATGAAAAATTCATATATTGTTCAGAATGAGTTCACCACTTTTCGGTATAAGTAGGGCAACACAGGCGCAAAGAGCGCCGAACTCCCACGGAAACGGACGAAGAACAGGGCAAAGAACGGTTCGCGGCACGCACTGCAATGCAGGTGCGTCGGCCCCGGAAAACGTCCCGCCGCACAGGAAAGGAAACGAGTTAGTATGAAAATTGGTTTTTGGGAACTTGTCGTCATCGTGATCGTGGCGTTCGTGTTCATCGGCCCGGATCAGCTGCCCGTCTACGCAAAGAAGATCGGCAAGATGCTGCGTGAACTGAAAAAGTACACCGGCGCTGCTTCTGAGGAGATCCAGAAGAACGTTGTGGAGCCGCTGAATGAGATCCAGGCTCCCCTGAAGGAAGCCGTTGCCCCGCTGACCGATATCAAGAAGGATATCGACAACAGCGTCAAGGATGTGACCAAGAGCTTTACCGGTATCGGCAAGACCAGCAAGGAGGAAGCTGCCAAGGCAGAAGCCGCCGAGGAAGTGACCGAGCTGACCGAGGAGCCGGTGGAAGAGCTGGAGGAGGACGCTGCACCTGCCGCCAAGGCAGAGGAGAACGCTCCCGCTGAGGAGACCGCTGCACCTGCCGAGAAGGCCGAAGAACCCGCCGCCCCGGTTGAAAAGGCCGAGCCTGCTGCAGAAGCGGCTCCCGCACAGGAAGCTGCCGAGGCTGCTCCTGCGGCCGAGCCGGTGGAGGAAGACCCTCGTCAGAATGATGTTCTGCCGAAGGACTGATTACTTACTGGATGCACCCGCGCCCGCGGTTGCCTGATACATGCAATAAGCCCGCCACGCGGCGCGGCAAAGTAAAAAGGAGATTTTTATTATGCGTATTGGTACTAACGAACTGCTGATTATCCTGGTCGTCGCTCTGCTGATCTTTGGACCCAAGAACCTGCCGAAGCTGGGCAAGATGTTCGGCAAGACCATCAACGGCTTCAAGAAGGGCATGGAGGACGAGGAAGGCTCCGATGATTCCGAGGAGAAGACCGAGAAGCAGGTTTCCAAGAAGGACGAAGACGAGGAGTAATTGTGGCTACGAACGTTAAGCGCAAAAAGAAAAAAGCCGAAGTCATGGCAGAGGACGGCAGCATGACGCTGACCGGCCATCTGAAAGAACTGCGGAACAGGCTGATCATCTGCGCGGTGGTGTTCGTGGTGGGTGTTGTGGTCTCGCTGGCATACGCCGACCGTCTGATCGATCTGCTCACTGCCATGGGCCGCGACTATTACGAGTTTGTTTCCATTGCCCCGCAGGAAAAGCTGATGCAGTATTTCCGCGTCTCCATTCTGGCAGGCGTGGTGGTCACTGTGCCGGTGGCGTTCTACCACATCTATGCATTTGCAAGGCCGGGTCTGAAACGGAGCGAGAGCACCTTCTTCAAGCTGGTCATGCTGCTGGGCCTTATCCTGTTCTGCGTGGGCGTGCTGTTCGCCTACAAGCTCATGATGCCCTTCATGCTGCGTTTCCTCAGCACCGGCATCGAGGGTGCCGAGTACATCCAGACCACCACCAGTATCGAGAGCTATGTCAACCTCTGCTTGACCATGTTCATCATTTTTGGCTGCGTGTTTGAGATGCCTCTGATCACCATCATCCTGTCCAAGATGGGCATTATCAACCCGCAGCTGCTCAAGCAGGTGCGCGGCGTTGCCATCGTGATCATCTTCTTCATCGCGGCCGTTGTCACCCCGCCGGATATCGTGTCTCAGTGCATGGTGGCCGGCCCCATGGTGCTGCTGTACTTCATCAGCATTCTCCTGAGCGGTATCTTCTATAAGCCGAAAGAGGACGATGATGACGAAGATGACGAGGATGAGGGCGAGGACGAAGAGTAAGCTCTGACTTCTGGTTTTCTGTTTTATCATTGCAAAAGAAAAGGCTGCTGCGCCATTTGGTGCAGTAGCCTTTTTGTATGTGGAAAATGCTTCCGGTGCAGAGCGTAATTGCGTGGGGCAGATTCTATGGCTTTTGCAAAAGGCATTACCGCCGAATATGTACTCTTTTGCACGCACAAAAGAGTACCAGAAAGGACGGCGGTGCCCGTAGGGCATGAAAGCCCCGGTGGGGCTTTCAAGGCGCAGACCGGTTTGCGCAGCAAATGCTGTGTGTTCAACACAGCAAGGTCTCCGCTACTTTCGAGACGCGGGAGGCGGCGGGTTGCGGCTCCCTGCGTCTGCTTCGTGCCTTGGACGGCACTCGCATCCTGCAGGCCGCTGCCACAACTCGTCCAGAGCGAACGCGGCGGCAATTCCAAATCGTTGCTGCTCAGTCTATACAAGCCACCCGCCCTGTGCTAGAATGAAACCAACAAATCAAAGGCGGTGAAACCATGCACCCACTCCCGGAATATCCTCGCCCGGCTATGCGCCGGGACAGCTATGAGAACCTGAACGGCCTGTGGAAGTACGCCATTACTCAGACAGCAGAATACCCCGCTGCGTGGGACGGCAGCATTCTGGTGCCCTACTCTCCGGAAACAAAGGCCTCCGGCGTGGGCCGCACCCTGCAGCCCGGCCAGTGGCTGCACTACCACTGCACCTTTGCTCCCCCTCCGGGAGAAGGGGGCCGGGTGCTGCTGCACTTCGGCGCGGTGGACGATGCCTGTGCGGTGCAGGTGAACGGCCATCTGGTGGGCGGCCATCGGGGCGGCTACTGGCCCTTCACACTGGATGTCACCGCCCAGCTCAACGATACGGGCCGCAACAGCCTGTGGGTGGCCGTGCAGGACCCCACGGACAGCGGCACGCAGGCACGGGGCAAGCAGACCCTGAAGCCCGGCGGCATGTTCTATCCGGCCCAGAGCGGCATCTGGCAGACGGTCTGGATGGAGCGTGTGCCGGAAAACTACATCCAGTCGCTCACGGTCACGCCGGACTACGATGCCCGCACCGTGACCGTGAAAGCCCATACTTCCATGCCCGGAGGTGCAGTGAACCTGTGGGCCGTGGTGCGGGCCGGGGGCGTGACCATTGCCGAGGACTGGGGCAGCGACGAAGCGGACCGGGACGGCGAGGTGACGCTGAACATCCCGGAGGAACATTTCTTTCCGTGGAGCCCGGATACCCCGTTTTTGTATGACCTGACCGTGGGCACCACGCAGGGAGGGGAGGAGCAGTTCGACACCGTGCACAGCTACTTTGCCCTGCGCAAGTGGAGCTGTGAGCCGGATGCGCGGGGCGTGCTGCGCTTCTGCCTGAACGGAAAGCCCATCCTGCTCAACGGCCTGCTGGACCAGGGCTACTGGCCGCAGGGCCTGTATACCCCGCCTTCCGATGCGGCGGTGGAGCGGGAGCTGAGCGAGGTGAAAGCGCTGGGATTCAACCTGCTGCGCAAGCACGCCAAGATCGAGCCGCAGCGCTGGTACTACCACTGCGACAGGCTGGGCCTTGTGGTCTGGCAGGACATGGTGAACGGCGGCAGCAGATACAACCTGTGGTTCGTCACCTACCTGACCAATGTGCTGCAGCCCCTTGTGCGCCGCCTGCCCGACGCAGAGCCACTCTGGGGCCTGCTGAGCCGCGGAAAAGCATCCAGCCGGGAAACATACCGCAAAGAGCTGCAAGCCACCGTGGAAGCCCTGCGCTGCCATCCGTGCATCGGCTGCTGGGTACCCTTCAACGAAGGCTGGGGCCAGTTTGATGCGGCCAGGGCAGTGCAGGCCATCCGAACGCTGGACGATACCCGCCTTGTGGACGAGGCCAGCGGTTGGTATGATCAGGGCGGCGGAGATGTGTGCTCCATCCACAACTATTTCTATCCGCTGCATGTAAAGCCCGGAAAGCGCACTGTGGCCCTGAGTGAATACGGCGGCATTGCATGGCCCATGCCGGGACACGAAGCACCGGGCAAAACCTACGGCTACGGCACGGCCAAGAGCCGCGCAGACCTGACCGCCCGCTGCAAAAAGCTGCAATTGGGCACGGTACTGCCGCAGCTCAAAAAAGGACTCTCGGCGCTGGTGTACACCCAGCTGACGGATGTGGAAGATGAGGTGAACGGTCTGTTCACCTATGACCGGGCCGAGATCAAGCCGGATGCCAATGCCGTCCGCTCGGTGAATGCTGCCCTTGCCGCAGAGTTTGCAAAAGTGACGCGGTGAAAGAAAAAACTCCCTCAGTCATCGCGCAGCGATGACTGAGGGAGTTTTATGTTACAGCAGCTCTCAGCTGTTGGCGCTGTTGTTCACGATCTTTTTGGCGGGCAGTTTGTTCATGGCAGAGCTGTCCAGATCGTGTGCCAGCTCTGCACCGCCTGCGGCCAGTGCGTCGTCCAGCTCGCCGCCCTTCATATCGCTCAGGATCTGGCTGCGCAGGTCGTCCAGCGAGGAAACGCTCAGCGGGTCTACACGCACCATCAGGAGCAGGGTGGAGCCGTTGATCTGCACAGCAGCGGCTTCGCCGTAGGAAAGGCTGCGCAGAGCATCGGCTGCGCCATCCTGCGTAAAGGCCGAAGCAACATCGCTCTCGGTCAGCAGCTCGGTCTGGACGCTGGCGCTGTCGTCGGAAGTTTCGCTGTCCAGCACAGCGTAGATGTCCGGCAGGGCATTCTGTGCGGCCTCATGCAGGGCACTCACCTGATCCGAGACCGTCTCGCCGCCTGCGGCGTTGACGCTGTCGGCAGCGGCCTGTGCCAGCTTGAGCATCTCGGCCTTCTGGTCATCGTCCGCAAAG
This sequence comes from Faecalibacterium sp. Marseille-Q4896, assembly GCF_017377615.1. Taxonomy (NCBI): domain Bacteria; kingdom Bacillati; phylum Bacillota; class Clostridia; order Eubacteriales; family Oscillospiraceae; genus Faecalibacterium; species Faecalibacterium sp. Marseille-Q4896. The sequence goes on along the minus strand of NZ_JAFREG010000002.1, from coordinate 362,278 downwards.
GCGTAGGTGCTGGTATTGTACAGCGGGATGCTGATGTAGCAGATCTCATACATGCTGTCGTCCAGATGGCTGGTCAGCTCGTCGTCCTCCACCGGGGTCTCGCCGTCCGGGCCGTAGACCATATCCAGCAGGGCGGTGTGCTCCACCTGCAGACGTTCATATGCCTTGACGGTCTCCAGACCAATGCCGTTGGCGGTGTAGGTGTCGCCGTACTGGTCCATCATCTGCTGGGCATAACGGTCGGCAGTGGAAAGCTGATCTGCAGTCAGCTCACCGCCCAGTGCCTTGAAGCGGGCATCCACAGCGGCCAGCGTTTCCAGTGTTTCCTGCGTTTTCTGGGCCACGTAGTCGCTGACCACAGCGGTCTCGCCGCTGTCGGAGTCGGTGGTGATGGTCTCCTTCAGGAAGGCTTTTACGTCGGTGGTGTCCTGATCGGTGCCGGCAAGCTGGGCGGCCTGCTGGTAAGCACCGTACTGTGCCAGCAGATACATGCCGGAGGTGATCTCAAAATCACCGATGCTGCCCACGGTGTCCGGGGCGGAAATGGTGCAGCCCACAAGGCTGAACACCAGTGCAAGTGCGCAGATCAGCGCGAGAAGTTTCTTTTTCATGGCAATGCTCCTATGATGTTTATTTTTGCTCGGCGGAGGCAAGGATCTCTGCCATCGCCTTGAGGATGCTTTGCAGCAGCTCCAGCGGCTTTTCGTCGGGCTGCAGCGTGACCGAGAGATAGGGCCGGTTGCCTGCACCGGCGGTGACGCGGCCATTGAAGGCCACCAGCAGGCCCCGGATCATGGGCAGCTCCAGACTTTCCAGCTGCAGGGTGAGGGTGTCCTTTTTCTGGGTCACTTCGGTCACGCCCACAGTGCTGGCCTGCACGCGTACCAGCGACACGTTGACCAGATCGCTCACCGAGGGCGGCGGGTCGCCGTAGCGGTCGATGAGCTCGTCCAGCACATCGGCGGCATCCTCTGCCGTCTGGATGGCGGCAATGCGCTTATAAGCTTCAATGCGGCCCGGGCCGTCTGCGATATATTTCTCCGGGATGAAGGCATCCACCCGCAGATCCACAAGGCATTCGCTCTTGTCCCGCCGGATGGGTTCGCCCTTGGCCCGGGCGATGGCCTGCCCCAGCATCTTCACGTAGAGGTCGTAGCCCACGGCCTCCATGTGGCCGTGCTGACTGTGGCCCAGAAGACTGCCCGCACCCCGGATCTGCAGATCCCGCATGGCGATGCGGAAGCCGGAGCCGAAGGCCGTGAACTCCCGGATAGCGGAGAGCCGCTTCTGGGCGATATCGGTCAGGGTCTTGTCCCGCCGGAAGGTGAAGTAGGCATAGGCCTTGCGGCCGGAGCGGCCCACCCGGCCTCTTATCTGGTACAGCTGGGCAAGGCCCATGCGGTCAGCGTCCTCGATGATGAGGGTGTTGCAGTTGCGCACGTCGATGCCGGTCTCGATGAGGGTGGTGCACACCAGAATATCGATCTCGCCGTTCAGCAGATGCTGCCACACGGGGTTCAGCTCTTCCTCGGTCATCTTGCCGTGGGCAATGCCGATGCGTGCGCCGGGCACCAGCTTGCTCACATGGGCGGCGCAGGCTTCGATGTTGTCCACCCGGTTGTGCAGGTAGTACACCTGCCCGCCCCGGGCAAGCTCCTTCTTCATGGCTTCGGCAAGGATGATGTCGTTGTATTCCAGCACAAAGGTCTCCACGGGCTGCCGCTCGATGGGCGGCTGCTCGATGGTGGAAAGGTCCCGGATTCCGCTCATGGCCATGTTCAGCGTGCGGGGGATGGGGGTAGCCGAAAGGGTGAGCATGTCCACCCCGATGAAGTTCTCCTTGAGCTTTTCCTTGTGCTTCACACCGAAGCGCTGCTCCTCGTCGATGATGACAAGGCCGAGGTCATGGAACTTCACGTCCTTGGACAGCAGCCGGTGGGTGCCCACCACGATGTCCACACTGCCCGACTGCAGGCCCCGGAGGGTCTCCTTCTGCTGTTTTGCGGTGCGGAAGCGGGACATCATCTCCACCTTCACGGGAAAAGCTTCCATGCGGGAAAGAATGGTGTTGTAGTGCTGCCACGCCAGCAGGGTGGTGGGGGCAAGGATGGCGCACTGCTTGCCGCCCATCACGCACTTGAAGGCGGCGCGCAGGGCCACTTCGGTCTTGCCCACGCCCACGTCGCCGCACAGCAGGCGGTCCATGGGCCAGCCCTTTTCCATGTCCTGCTTGATCTCGGCGGTGGCGTTCAGCTGGTCGTCTGTCTCGTCGTAGTCAAAGCGGGTCTCAAAGTCCCGCTGCCAGTCGCCGTCCGGCGGGAAGGCGTAGCCCGTGGCCTGACGGCGGCGGGCGTAGAGCTCAATCAGTTCCTGCGCCATCTCCTCGGTGGCTTTTTTTACCTTGGCGCGGGTACGCTGCCACTCGGCACCGCCCAGCTTTGCCAGCTTTACCTTTTCCTCGTCGCCGGGGGCGGTGTAGCGGCTCAGCAGGTCCAGCTGGGTCACCGGAACATACAGCACGTCCGAGCCGGAATACTGTACCTTGAGGTAATCTTTCGTGGCACCCTGCACTTCCAGCCGCTGGATGCCCGCATACATGCCAATGCCGTGGCTCTGGTGCACCACATAGTCCCCGGGTTTGATGTCCGAAAGGCTGGAAAGGGCGTTCCTGTTCTTTTTGCGCTTCTTGGTCTCGGCGGAGGTCTCTTCCTCCAGACCGTGCCTGCGGCTGGACAGCACCGCCGCATGGGCAAAGGGAAAGGTGCACCCGGCGGTCAGATGGCCCGGCAGCACCTGTACGATGCCTTTTGTGGGCCGCACATCCCGGCTCATGCTCACGGAGTAGCCCTTGTCGGCAAGGTCGCGGGTGAGGGCGGCGGCACCCTTGGGCGTTCCGGAAAACAGGGTGACGGCATAGCCCTGCGCAATAAGGGGGTCAAGGTCTTCTCGCAGGGAGACAAGGTCGCCGTTCCAGTTGGGGGCGGCAAAGGCCTCGGCGTTGATGAGGTCTTTCAGCTTAAATTCGTTCATGCCGCGCAGGAAGTTCTCGCACAGCAGGGTGCTCTGCTTCTGGGCGGCAGCGGCAAGGTCGTCCATGGTCTGGTAGAGTACATCCAGCCCGGGGCAGAGCACACCCTCTTCCAACAGGCCGGTCAGCTCTTCGCTGCGACGGAACTCGGTGGCCTTCTGGGCATCCCGGATGCCGCCCACCTCGTCCAGAATGAACAGCGGTGTGTCCAGATGATCCAGCAGGGTGGCCGGGCTCGGATAGCGCAGGCCGTAGTATTTATCCATGGCTTCCGGCATCAGGCCGGAGTCCAGCTGAGCAAGGTCGGCTTCCGTGGCCTTTTCCAGTGCGGTGCGGTGCCGGCCGCGTGCCTTTTTGATGGCGGCACGCAGGGCCTCGGCAGTCTCGGCGGTATCGCCGAACAGCACCTCGCGGGCAGGGGAAAGATAGATCTTTTCCAGTGCGCTGTCCCGCCGCTGGGTGAGCAGGTCGAAGGAAGAAATGGAATCGATCTCGTCGTCCCAGTACTCCACGCGGGCAGGCTGGCGCATATCCGGCGCATAGATATCCACGATATCGCCGCGCACACTGAACTGTCCTGGGCCGTCCACCTGACTGCGCCGCACATACCCGGCGGCGAACAGCCGGGCCACAAGCCCCTCACGGTTGTACACCATGCCGGGTTTGAGGGTAAGAGTGTTCTTTAAAAATTCATCCCGGGGCACGGTGTACTGCAACAGCGCTTCGGCGGGCACGCAGACCGCGTTCAGCCGCCCGCCTGCGAGGGAACCCAGCACCGAAAGGCGGCGGTACTCGTACTCGCGGCCCGCGCCCTCCACTGGGCGCAGCATAAAGTCCCGGGGCGGGAACACCGCAGCGGCAAGCCCCAGTGCCTTGAGGTCGTCCGCAAAGTGGGTGGCCTCGGCCTCGCCGGGGGTCACGATGCACAGCACCCGGCCAAGGTCTTTTTGCAGCGCGGCGTACAGCAGGGCACGGCCTGCGGGCGGCAGACCGAACAGCGCGGCAGGACCAGGCTTTGCAAAGCTGGCGGCGATCTTCTGATATTCCGGTGTGGCCTTGAGTAAGGCTTCGTACATGGAAAAACCTCCTTTCCTACTGGGATGACGATTTGAAATTGCCGCCGCAGACGGGTTGCGGCACCCAGCATCTGCTTCACGCCTTGAGCGGCGCTCGCATCTTGCTGGCCGCTGCCCCAACAACTCCTCCCTGTTTCCGCCACTGGCGGCGGTCGTCGCTGTTGCGCTTTGGCAATGGCGATGATTATTTTTTATTTGCAGCAGAGAAAAGCCTGCGGGCTTTTCTCTGCTGCTTTCTCACGAGAGGGGGCGTGACCTCAAAATGCATCAAAGAACATAAATGCAGTTCGCCAGTGCTGCCCCACTCGGTGAAAATGTGTTTGGAGCGGCCCGCAGGCCGCGACAAACACAAACAATAAAAATAAAATTCCGCTGAAAATGCCCAGAGCGCAAGCGGAGGGCGTTTTAAATGGGGCTCTTACCCGTTATATTTGCTCTGTGCCAGACTCAGCTTGCCGTCCATGATGAGCTTTGCGGCGGCTTCCAGATCAGGGTAGCGGCCGCTCAGAGCCTTGGCATCCTCTGCCGGGAACTTGCCCAGCACCCACGCGGCAAGGTCGTAGTCCGGGTGGGGCTTGGCACCCACGCCGATGCGGATGCGGGGGAAGTTCTCCCCGCCCAAGCGGGCGATGATGCTCTTCAGGCCGTTATGTCCGCCTGCGGAGCCGGAGGGCCGGATGCGCAGCTTGCCGGGGCTCTGGGTGATATCGTCGCACAGAACGATGACGTGGTCGGCGGGGATCTTGAAAAAGCCCGCCGTGGGGGCGATGGAGTCGCCCGAAAGGTTCATGTAGGTCAGGGGCTTGAGCAGCACCACCTTGTGGCCGTCCACTTCGCCCTGACCCCACAGGCCTTCAAATTTGGTTTTGCTGACCGAAATGCCCCACTTGTCGGCCAGATAGTCCAGCGCGGCATAGCCCGCATTGTGGCGGGTGCCGTCGTATTTTGTTTCCGGGTTGCCAAGACCGGCGATCAGCCAGATGTCAGTTGTATTCATGAGTGTTATATTTTCCTTTTTGTGATAAATTGTCCGATGCAAGTCCTAAGTATAACATACGCGCGTGCAAAAAGATATACATTATAAGCGAAAAAGATGCACCTGCAAACAAAAACCGCCGCGCAGGGCCATCCTGTGCAGCGGTCTGTACGCGAAAAAACGGACAGCTTACTTGCTCTGCTCGTCTTCCAGCTTCTTTTTTTTGGCAATGTAGGCTTCCATCTTGGGCTCTGCCCAGCCCTCCAGATTGGTCTGGCGGTCACGGGCGATGCCCAGTGCCTGTGCGGGCACGTCCTTGGTGATGGTGCTGCCGGCGGCGGTGTAGGCACCATCGCCCACCTTCACGGGGGCTACAAGGTTCGTGTTGCAGCCGATGAAGCAGTAATCGCCGATTGTAGTGCGGAACTTATCCTTGCCGTCGTAGTTGCAGGTGACGGTGCCGCAGCCGAAGTTGCAGTACTTGCCCACGTCGCTGTCGCCGATGTAGGTCAGGTGGCTCACCGTGTTGCCACGGGCAAAGTTGGAGTTCTTGGTTTCTACATAGGCACCCAGATGCACGCCGTAGTCGGTGACGGTGTTCACCCGCACATGGGTGAAGGGGCCGATGTTGTTGTGAGGGCCGATGTGGCTGCTGTATACCTGACTGGCGTTGACGGTGCTGCCCTCGTCTACGATGCTGTCCTCAATGAGGGTGTTGGGGCCGATGATGCAGCCCGCACCGATGACCGTTCTGCCGCGCAGGATGGTACCGGCCAGAATGACGGCACCCGGGGCGATGACCACGTCCGGTGCGATCTGCACGGTGCGGCTGTCGATGATCACGCCGTTTGCGATGTGCTGCAGCAGAATGACCTCGCGGGCGGCTTCGGCGGCATCCAGCTGCTCACGCGCTGCATTCAGTGCAGCAGAAGAAACAGAATTTTCCATACGATAGATCTCCCTTCCGGCACGGCGGCTCCCGGCGGGTGGATGATAAGGCCTGACCCGGAAAAATGATGCATCCATATCCAAAGATGGATACAACAGAAGCTTTGCGCCGACAAAAAAGAAAAGCTGAAATTACAGGGATAGAAAGTTGTATCCAACAGGCAGATAATCCACGTCAGAAAACAAAAAACCTCTCGAACTTTCTCCCATTTTATACTACCTTAAAACTTGGCAAATTTCAAGGGATTTGCATAAAAAATAACAGACAAATTCGGGATTTTGCATGGTGGAAAGGAATGGATTTTCTGGTATAATAGTTTAGCATTCACAAACAATGTTCATCGGTCGAGTTTTTAAGACAAGGCAAACGATGAGACTGCGGTGCAGCTGTGCTGCGGTCACGAATGGGAGGTAAACAACGCATGAGCAAAAAGTATCTGTACTACTTCAGCGAAGGCAATGATGCTTTCGGCGGCGACAAAGTCACCATGAAGAATACTCTGGGCGGCAAGGGTGCTGGTCTGGCAGAAATGACCGCAGCCGGTATGCCGGTGCCGCAGGGTTTCACCATCACCACCGACGCCTGCACCCAGTATTATGCAGACGGCCGTCAGATCAATGACGAGATCACTGCTGATATCTTTGAGCACCTCAAGGGTCTGGAAGAGATCACCGGCAAGAAGTTCGGCGATAACCAGAACCCCCTGCTGGTCTCCGTCCGTTCCGGCGCACGTCAGTCCATGCCCGGCATGATGGACACCATCCTGAACCTGGGCCTGAACGACGAGGCTGTTGAAGGTCTGGCAAAGAAGACCGGCAACGCCCGTTTTGCATACGACTGCTACCGCCGCTTTGTGCAGATGTTCGCGGACGTCGTTATGATGGTCCCGAAGAGCCTGTTCGAGGTCGAGATCGACAAGATGAAGGAAGCCAAGGGCGTCAAGAACGACGTTGACCTGACTGCCGATGACCTGAAGGAACTGGTCGGCACCTTCAAGAAGATCTACGAGGAGAACGAAGGCCGTCCCTTCCCGCAGGATCCCCGCGATCAGCTGATCGAGGCTGTCAAGGCCGTCTTCCGCAGCTGGGACAACCCCCGTGCAAATGTCTATCGTAAGATGAACGAGATCCCCTACGAGTGGGGCACCGCAGTCAACGTTCAGCAGATGGCATTCGGCAACTCTGGCGACCGCTCCGGTACCGGCGTTGCATTCACCCGTGACCCCGCCACCGGCGCTAAGAAGCTGATGGGCGAGTACCTGATCAATGCACAGGGCGAGGACGTTGTGGCCGGCGTGCGCACTCCTTCTCCCATCAGCCACCTGAAGGATCAGATGCCTGAGGTGTACGATCAGTTCGTTGAGATCGCAACCCGTCTGGAGAACTACTTCCGCGATATGCAGGATATGGAGTTCACCATCGAGGACGGCCACCTGTACATGCTGCAGACCCGTAACGGCAAGCGTACCGCTCAGGCTGCTCTGCAGATCGCATGTGATCTGGTGGACGAGGGCATGATCACCGAGCAGGAAGCTGTCCTGCGCGTGGAGCCCAAGCAGCTGGATACCCTGCTGCATCCCCAGTTCGATGCCGCTGCCCTGAAGGCCGCCGAGGTCGTCGGCAAGGGTCTGGCAGCTTCTCCCGGTTCTGCCTGCGGCCAGATCGTCTTTACTGCTGAAGAGGCAGAGGAGATGGTCAAGTCCGGCAAGATGAAGAAGGTCGTTCTGGTTCGTCTGGAGACTTCTCCCGAGGATATCGTGGGCATGCAGGTTTCTCAGGGCATCCTGACCGTCCGCGGCGGCATGACCAGCCACGCAGCTGTTGTTGCCCGTGGTATGGGCACCTGCTGTGTCTCCGGCTGCGGCAACGACAACGAGGTCAAGATCGACGAGGAAGCAAAGACCTTCGAGATCAATGGCCACAAGTTCGCCGAGGGCGACTGGATCTCCATCGACGGCTCTACCGGCAACATCTACGGCGAGCAGGTCGCTACCGTGGCCGCTACCGGCAATAAGAACTTCAACCGCTTCATGGGCTGGGCAGACGCTGCTCGTCAGCTGCTGGTCATGACCAACGCTGATAACCCGCGCGACGCACAGCAGGCAGTGGATCTGGGTGCTGAGGGCATCGGCCTGTGCCGTACCGAGCACATGTTCTTCGCAGAGGATCGCATCAAGGCTGTCCGTGAGATGATCTGCGCACGTACCGTGGAAGAGCGCGAAGCTGCTCTGGCCAAGGTCGAGCCGTTCCAGCAGGGTGACTTCGAGGCCATGTACCGCATCATGGGTGAGCGCCCGATGACCATTCGTTATCTGGATCCGCCTCTGCACGAGTTCCTGCCCACCAAGGACGAGGACATCAAGGAGCTGGCTGCCGATATGGGCATGACCTTTGATGACCTGAAGAACGTGGTTACTTCTCTGCACGAGTTCAACCCCATGATGGGCCACCGTGGCTGCCGTCTGGCTGTTACCTACCCTGAGATCGCAGCCATGCAGACCCGCGCCGTGATCAAGGCTGCTCTGAACGTCTCTGCTGAGACCGGCCATGTGATCACCCCGCACATCATGATCCCGCTGGTTGGCGAGGTCAAGGAGCTGAAGTTCGTCAAGGACGTTGTGGTCAAGGTCGCAGACGAACTGATTGCTGCTGCAGGCGTTGATATGAAGTATCAGGTCGGTACCATGATCGAGATCCCCCGCGCAGCCCTGACTGCCGGCGAGATCGCCAAGGAAGCCGAGTTCTTCAGCTTCGGCACCAACGACCTGACCCAGATGACCTTCGGCTTCAGCCGTGATGATGCCGCCAAGTTCCTGGGCGCATACTACGAGAACAAGATCTACGAGAGCGATCCGTTCCAGCATCTGGATCAGATCGGCGTTGGCAAGCTGGTCAAGATGGCTGCACACGACGGCCGCGAGACCCGTCCTGATCTGGGTCTGGGCATCTGCGGCGAGCACGGCGGCGACCCCACGAGCGTGGAGTTCTGCCACAATGTCGGTCTGGACTACGTCAGCTGCTCTCCCTTCCGTGTGCCTATCGCACGTCTGGCTGCCGCTCAGGCTGCTATCAAGAACCCCCGCAAGTGATTGCGTGAGCGCTTGAGAAAGCACGAATAAAGCATAACAAACCGCCCCGGTTTCCGCAATGGAAGCCGGGGCGGCTTTTTATACAAAAAAGAAATCGTTTTTTTTTGTAGCTTTGATGAATTGGCGCAGAGTCATTGACAGCAGAAGGGCAGAAGCGTATTTCTGAAACAGAAAACGGAACCGGGCTATAAATAGCAGGTTTCTTTACCTTGCGAGGACACTTTCGTTTTGATGAGGCACGACCCGGTGTGCCGCTTTTTTCATTTGCGGAGATAAAATACAAAAAGTACGGATTATAGTACACATTATCTGTTATGCTCGGTACATGGAAGGCACACACCGGAAAAGGAGCAAAAATGCGAAGGACGTTGAATAAAACAAGGTTTTTGGCCGGTAAAACGGACCCGGAAAATACCAGCCTGTGGCTGCCGCTCTGGATGCATCTGTGGGATACGGCGGGCATCATGGAGCGGCTAGTCCGGCAGTGGCTCCCCGAAAGCGTAAAACGGGCCATGGGCTTTGAGCGCGAGGAAGCGTTGCTCGCGCATGCCCGGTTTTTGGGTGGAATCCATGATATAGGCAAGGCTACGGTAGCCTTTCAGGCAAATATCCTGCGCACCCTGCCGGAGGCGCGGCAGCGGCTGGAAACGTTGACGCCGCTGGACTGTCCTGAACAGAACCGCCGGGAGTCGCCGCATGCCCGGGCGGGCGAGGCAGTCCTGCTGTGGGATGACTGCCCCGGCGGGATCGCCTCCATTGTGGGGGCGCACCACGGCAAGCCACAGAGCTGCGCGGCGGTCGATGATCAGTTAGAGGGTTGGGAGAGCAACTACTACCCCAAGGGACAGAAAAAGGTCTGGGAGGACTTCTGGACAGAACTGCTTATGACTGTTTTGCAGGACTGTGGCTTTGACGACACAGCGGAGTTGGATGATCTGAATCCGCAGGAGGAAGTGCTTCTGACCGGACTTCTGATCATGGCAGACTGGATCGCCAGCAATACGGAATACTTTCCCCTGATCCCGGTAGAGGAGTTGGGCAGCATGGAGGATTACCCGGCGCGGGTGGACAGGGCTTGGGAAAAGCTGGCGCTGCCCTTCCCGTGGGAGGCACAGCCGGGCATCGCAGACCCGCAGGAGTTTGCGGTGCGGTTCGGCTTTGCGCCCAATGCGGTGCAGAGGGCTGTTCTGGAGGCTGTGGATACCGCAGCGGAACCGGGCATCCTGATTTTGGAAGCACAGATGGGCGTGGGTAAAACCGAGGCGGCGCTGGCCGCTGCGGAGGTCATGGCCAGCCGGTTCGGGCTGGGTGGTGTCTTTTTCGGGCTGCCCACACAGGCCACGGCAAACGGCATCTTTCCCCGGCTGCTTGGCTGGGCAGACACACAGTCTGAGGAGACGCTGCCGCAGGCTATAAAGCTGGCACACGGCATGGCAGAACTGAACGAGTGCTATCTGCGGCTGCAGGGGCGCGGGGGGCAGTTGGAGGAGGACGCGCAGGAAGCGCATCAGGTGCAGGTACACCAGTGGTTTCGGGGAAACAAGCAGGCACTGCTGGCAAACTTTGTGATTGGCACAGTGGATCAGTTGCTGCTGGCGGCACTTGCCCAGAAGCACGTTATGCTGCGGCATCTGGGGCTTGCGGGCAAGGTGGTCATTATTGACGAGTGCCACGCCTATGATACCTACATGAACTGCTATCTGGACCGTGCACTGGAATGGCTGGGCTGGTACAAGGCGCCGGTCATCCTGCTGTCAGCCACCCTGCCTGCCCGGCGGCGCGCGGAACTGGTCGAGGCTTACCAGCAGAAAAAGGCTGTCCCGGACGTCCCATGGAAAACCAGCTGCGGCTATCCGCTGCTGACATGGACGGACGGCGCAGAGGTAAAGCAGACGGCCATCCCACCAGACGCACCCGGTAAAACGGTGCAGCTGACCACGCTCACAGAGCCGGAGTTGCCCGCGCTGCTGCGCCGGAAGCTGGCAGAGGGCGGCTGCGCGGGAGTGATCGTCAACACGGTCAAAAAAGCGCAGAAGATCGCGCAGCTGCTGCGGGAAAGCCTGCCGGACAAAGAGGTGCAGCTGTTCCATGCGCAGTTCCTGATGCCGGACCGCGCAGCGCGGGAAAACCAGCTGATGGCACGCATTGGCAAGGGCTCTGAACCGGAGCGCCGGAACGACCTGATCGTGGTGGGCACGCAGGTGATGGAGCAGTCGCTGGACATTGATCTGGACGTTCTTGTTACAGAGCTTTGCCCCATGGATCTGCTGTTGCAGCGCATCGGACGGTTGCACCGTCACCGCCGCAGCCGCCCCGCCCCATTGCAGCAGGCCTGCTGCGCGGTGCTGGACACCGGGGAAGATGCCTTTGATGCGGGCAGCGAGGCGGTATATGGACAGTGGTTGCTCTGGCGCACCCGGAAGTTTCTGCCCCGGAGCATCCGGCTGCCGGAGGAAATCTCTCCGCTGGTGCAGCAGGTCTACGGCTGGGAGCGGGAAGCTCCCGGTGGAGCGCAGGGGGAGGAAATGCGCTGCGTATATGAGCAGACGCAGGAGAAAAAGAAAGCGCGCGCCGAGGCGTACCTTGTGCCGCAGCCGGAAACGCACCGGCTGGCGCAGTTGAATACGCTGGACGACTGGATGCAGAACGAGGGTGCCCGCTCCGACCCGGCGGCGCGGGCAGCAGTGCGGGACGGCGACCCCTCGGTAGAGGTGCTTGTAATGCAGTGTCGGGCAGACGGCAGCATCCACTTTCTGCCGTGGCAGGAGGGTGGCAGCGCCGTAGCTGCTGACAGCCCGCCCCCGCCGGAAACGGCACTGAAGATTGCCCGGCAGAAGCTGCGGCTCCCGGCGGTGTTCGGCAAAGCGTGGAAGGTGGATAGGGTCATCCGGGAGTTGGAAGCGGACAACCGCAGCGGACTTGCGGCGTGGCAGCTGTCTCCGCTGCTGCACGGAGAGCTGGTGTTGCTACTGGACGAAAACCTGACCGCCCATCTTGCGGGCATGGAGCTTTGTTATGACCGTGAAAACGGCCTGACCTACCAAAAGGAGGAAACGGATGAAGGAGATCGAATTTAACCTGTTGACGGAGCCGTGGGTCCGGGTTCGTCGGCCAGATAATACGGTGCAGGAAGTTTCTTTGACGGACGCACTGCTCCATGCGCAGGATTATGTGGATCTGGCAGGCGAAATGCCCACGCAGGATGCCGCCGTGCTGCGGCTGTTGCTGGCGGTGCTGTTCACCGTGTTCTCCCGGGTGGATGCAAAGGGAAAACCCCAACCGCTGGCACAGAGCGATGATGCACTGGAGCGCTGGAGCGAGCTGTGGCAGCTTGGGCATTTCCCGGCAGAGCCTGTCCGGGACTACCTGGAGCAGTGGAAGGACCGCTTCTGGCTGTTCCACCCGACACACCCCTTCTGGCAGGTGCCGCAGGCAAAGATCGGCACGGAATACGGCGCGGCCAAACTCAACGGTGAAATGTCGGAAAGCAGCAATAAACTCCGGCTCTTTCCACTGTATGCGGGGCAGAGCAAGGAGCAGCTGAGCTATCCGCAGGCGGCGCGGTGGCTGCTGTGCGTGAACGGCTATGATGACACCTCCGCGAAGCCAAAAGGAAAGGGACTTCCGTCAGTAGGAGCCGGGTGGCTGGGCAAAATCGGTTTCATTCAGGCACAGGGCGATAATCTGTACGAGACCCTGATGCTGAACCTGACGCTGCTGCGCGACAGCCGGGAATGCTGGGGCGAAAGCAAGCCCTGTTGGGAATTGGAAGCACCAAAGAGCGCGGAACGGACAGAAATTTGCTGCCCGGACAACCCGGCACAGCTGCTCACCCTGCAATCCAGAAGGCTGTTGCTGCACAGGACAGGGGAGAATGTGGATGGATTCTGTCTGCTGGGAGGAGATTTCTTCCCCAGAGAAAACGTCTTTGCCGAACAGATGACCATCTGGCGCACGATGCCAATCAAGAAAAATGAACCGGTGGTGTTTGTGCCCTGTCGTCATGACCCGGCTAAACAATTCTGGCGGGAGTTCCCGGCTGTCTTTTGTCAGGACAGCGGGCATCGCCCGGGCGTTGTATGCTGGATCGAAAAGTTGCAGGAAAAGAGATTGAAACTTCTGGATCCCCGCAGAAAGGTACATTTCCGCATCTCCGGTGTCCAATATGGCGATAAGGACTTCTTTGTAAATGATTCTTTCAGCGACAGCCTGACCTTTCAGGCAGGGATTCTGGATGAGATAGGGCGTCCATGGCAGAGTCGGATCGTCAGAGAAATCGAGCGCTGTGAACAGACAGCGGCGCTGGTCGGACATTTTGCGCAGGAACTGGCAATTGCCGCCGGTGACCGGAATGAAAATGCAGGCGGCGCGGTTCGTGCACAATTCTACTTTGCAGTGGATCAGCCTTTTCGGCAGTGGCTGCAGGCGATCGACCCGGAGCAGGACGACCCGGATGAGGCAGCGCTGCGCTGGCAGGCGCAGGCGCGAAACATCGCGGAAAAGCTGGGAAAACAGATGGTGATGGAGGCCGGAAATGCCGCCCTGAAGGGACACCGCATTGTGGTGGATAAGGATAAAAAGACCGAGCGCACCATCCTGTATACCTCGCCAAAGGCCTATAATCGTTTCCGCACAAGGCTTTGGGAGATCTATCCCAAAACAGAACCATAAAGGGGGAATTGTATGAAAACACAGGACGTCAAACTATATGCGGCGCAGCGGCTGCACAGGCTTCAGGCTCTGCCGGACAACCAGCGGCGGGCAGAGCTGGCAAAGCTGCGTCGGGGCATCGGCCACGCACCCGGCGAGCTGCCGGAACTGTGGGGAAGTTTTTTGCTGGGAATGCCGGAAAGCTTTCAGGGCCGCAGTGCTCCCTCGGCGGCAGAGTGGGCGGTCTACCTCGCCCTGACCCTGTATGCTATGCATCAGCAGGGGAACGACCGCCCCATGAACTGCCCCGGCAACACGCTGGGGCGTGCGGTGCGGCAGCTGGCAGAGCGGAACAGTGCCGGACAGGACTGGACCGAGGCCAGTGTGCTCCGGCGGTTCAACGCGCTGGCCACCGCAGAAGAAATTACCGAGATCAGCCACCATCTGCGGGGCATGATCCAGCTGCTGAGCGCGGCAAAGGATGGCGGCATCCCGCTGGACTATCCGCAGCTTGCGGCAGACTTGTATGAATTGCAATGCGCCGACCCGCGATATGCGCAGACCCCCGCCAATGTTCGTCTACGGTGGGGACAGGACCTGTACCGCGACCCGAAGCCTGCACCGGATGAGAAAGAAAAGGAGAATTGATCATGAATAAGCGCCTGTATGTTGATTTCCACATTTTGCAGACCGTCCCGCCCAGCTGCATCAACCGGGATGATACCGGCAGCCCCAAAACAGCCGTGTATGGCGGTGTGACCCGTGCCCGGGTATCCTCACAGGCATGGAAGCATGCCATGCGCGCAGCCTTTGCGGAGAATGCTCAACTGGACGTGGGCAAGCGCACTAAAAAGGCCGCAGAACTGGTGAAGGCGCAGATCCTTGCACTGGCCCCGGAACTGGATGCGGACAAGCTGGCAAAAAAAGCGCTGGAGAATGCGGGCATCAAGAGCGACGATAAGGGCACCAAGGCACTGTTCTTCATGAGCACTGCGCAGGCAAAGGCGTTGGCAGAGCTGGCTGTGGAGGGCTCTGCGGATAAAAAGCAGTATCGGGATGCCCTGAAAGCAGCGCCCTCGATGGACATGGCGCTGTTTGGCCGCATGGTGGCAGATGAGCCTTCTCTGAACTATGACGCCGCTGCGCAGGTGGCGCACAGCATCTCCACTCATGCTGTGCAGAACGAGTACGATTACTTTACCGCCGTGGATGACTGTCAAGCAGAGGACAACGCCGGTGCAGGCCATCTGGGCACGGTGGAGTACAACTCCTCCACCCTGTACCGCTATGCCACAGTGAACGTGATGGAGCTGGCCGGGCAGCTGGGTGCAGCGCAGACCGCGGAAACGGTGCGGGCCTTTGGTGAGGCGTTCCTCTTCTCCATGCCCACCGGCAAGCAGAACACCTTTGCAAACCGCACTCTGCCGGATGCGGTATATGTGACCCTGCGGGAGGATCAGCCGGTGAACCTGTGCGGCGCATTCGAGCGGGCCGTGCCCCGCAGTGCGCAGGGGTATGCCGCGCCTTCCAAGGCGGCACTGGCACAGTATGCGCAGCAGATGTACAGCAGCTTTGCCGAGGCCCCGGCGCAAAGCTTTACCGTGGGCAGCGGGCTGGAGGAACTGGCTCCGGCGCAGACGGCAAAGGCGATGCTGGACGCACTGGAAAAGGCTGTCCGGGATGCACTTGCCGGAAATGAGGTGGGGTAATGGCAACGCTGTTGCTTCGGCTGGCAGCG
This sequence comes from Faecalibacterium sp. Marseille-Q4896, assembly GCF_017377615.1. Taxonomy (NCBI): domain Bacteria; kingdom Bacillati; phylum Bacillota; class Clostridia; order Eubacteriales; family Oscillospiraceae; genus Faecalibacterium; species Faecalibacterium sp. Marseille-Q4896. The sequence goes on along the minus strand of NZ_JAFREG010000002.1, from coordinate 346,773 downwards.
CCTTTACAGGCGTGGGGCGCGGACTCCAAATTTGAGACCCGCAAGACGGGCCGTGAACCCACCAAGAGCGGCGTGATCGGCCTTTTGGCGGCAGCTCTGGGGCTGCGGCGGGACGAGCGCGAAGCACTGCTCCGATTGACCGGGCTGCGGTTCGGCGTCCGCGTGGAGCGGGAAGGGCAGCTGCTGGTGGACTACCACACGGCAAAGACGCAGGATGAAAAGACCTCTTATGTGACCTACCGCCATTATTTGCAGGACGCCGTGTTTCTGGCCGGTATTGAAAGCGAGGATGCCGCCCTTTTGCAGCAGCTGCAGCAGGCGCTGCTACACCCGGCGTTTCCGCTGTATCTCGGCCGCCGCTGCTGCCCGCCTACCCTGCCGCTCTGTCTGGGAGTACGCCCGGGCAGCTTGCAGGAGGTGCTGCAAGCGGAACCGCCCCTGTGTCCGGGACGGCAGAGCCGGATCTTGTTGGACGCCGACCCGCTGGAGCCGGGCACGGCTCCGCAGCGGGATGTGCCGGTGAGCTTTGACCCGCATCATCGGCAGTACGGCTACCGCTCGGTACGGGAGCTTTGGCAGAAAGTGCCGGACAGCCCGGAGACTACGGAGCACGACCCGTTCCGGGAATTGTAAAAAGGGGGCGAGAGAATGTATTTATCACGGGTAGAACTAGATCCCACCCGCCGCAGCACCATGGCTGCGCTGTCGGCACCGCAAAAACTGCATGGCGCAGTGGAAAGCGCTTTTGCAGGGGAGCGCCGCCGCAGACTGTGGCGGTTGGATCGTCTGGGAGAGCGGTTGTATCTGCTGCTGCTCAGCGAAGATGCGCCAGAGCTGTCCGGCGTGGTGGAGCAGTTTGGCACCGGAGCGGCTGCGGAGACCCGCAGCTACGACCCGCTTTTGCAGCGGGTGGAGCCGGGCAGCTGCTGGCAGTTTCGGCTGACCGCAAACCCCACCAAAAGCTGCAAAGACCCCCAAAACCTCGCAGCGCGGGGAACTGTAGCCGCACATTGCACGACACAGTACCAGAAGCAGTGGCTGTTGGAGCGCGCCGCAAAGCACGGCTTTGCCCTGCGGGAGGAGGAATTTACCGTGACCCGGGTGCAGTGGCAGCACTTTGCAAAGCACGGCACCCGGCCGGTGACCCTGTTAGCAGTGACCTATGAGGGCATTTTGCAGGTGACCGATGCAGAGCAGTTCCGGGCACTGCTGTGTCAGGGCATGGGGCGCGGCAAGGCCTATGGCCTTGGACTGATGACCGTTATGCGCGGAGGAAACTGAGATGGACGAGATGCCGGGCATGATCCGGCCGGACCTGCAGGCGCTGCCGCAGGTGAAAGACCGGATGACCTTTCTGTATCTGGAACACTGCACCCTTGGCCGACAGGACGGCGCAATCACCGTTACAGACGAAAAAGGGATCGTTCAGATCCCGGCGGCGGGCATCTCGGTGCTGCTGCTGGGGCCGGGTACACGGGTGACCCACCGTGCCATGGAACTTATGGGTGACACGGGCGTGGGTGCTGTCTGGGTAGGTGAGCACGGTGTGCGGTATTACGCCCATGGCCGTCCCCTGACCACCCACTCGCAACTGTTGCTGCGGCAGGCAGAGCTTGTCAGCAACACCCGCAAGCACCTGGATGTGGTACGCAAGATGTATCAGCTCCGTTTCCCGGACGAAGATATCTCCCGGCTGACGATGCAGCAGCTGCGGGGACGCGAGGGCAGCCGTGTGCGGCAGGTATACCGCAAAGCTTCCAAGGATACCGGTGTTCCGTGGAGCGGCCGACTGTACCGCCCGGAGGATTTTGCATCGGGAGATGCCGTCAATCAGGCGCTTTCTGCCGGGCACGCCTGTTTGTACGGTCTGGCGCACGCGGTGATCGTGGCATTGGGCTGCGCCCCGGGTCTTGGCTTTGTTCATGTGGGGCACGAGTGCTCCTTTGTGTACGATATTGCCGACCTGTACAAGGCCGAGGTGACCATTCCCATCGCCTTTGAAGTGGCGGCACAGGCTCCGGACGACCTGCCGGCCGTAGTGCGCCGCCGGGTGCGGGATGCCATGGTAGAGCATCATATTTTGGAGCGCATGGTGCACGATATCCGGTATCTGCTCCTGAATGCGGATGAGCGGGAACAGGAGCCGGAAGCTGTTTATCTGTGGGACAACAAAGTGGGCACTGTGGCCAACGGCATCAATTATTTTGAAGAAGAGGGTGATGAAACATCGTAGTTCTCACCATGACGAACTGCCCGCCAAAACTGCGCGGGGATCTGTCCATGCTGGTCCGCGTGGAAGAAAACGTTCCGGCAGAGATCACAGCCCTGACAGGACTCAGCGCTGCGGAATTGCAGCAGGGAACAGAACCACGGGAAGCGCTGAATAGCTTTTTGTTGTTTATTGGCAAAGCCCCACTGCTGGGACATAATATTGCCTTTGATCTGGAGTTTCTGCGCATGACCTGCAAACGATATGGCTTTCCGGCACCGACCAACCGCCAGATCGACCTTGCACAACTTGCCCGCCGAAACCTTACAAGGATCGCAAATTATAAGCTGGTGACGCTGGCACAGCATTTTCAGCTGGCAGAAAAAGTGGAGCATCGCGCCCTGCCGGACTGCCGTCTGATACAACAGGTTTATTGCAAACTGAAGGAAACAGCGGTACAATAGCAACAGGAGACACGGTGCTACGGGATCTTTTTAGTCTTTTCCCCGCATACGCGGGGGTGATCCCACTGCTGCATACTCCATGACGACCATGAGCCGCTTTTCCCCGCATACGCGGGGGTGATCCCCGAGAAAAAATCTTCACGACACCATTGTAACACTTTTCCCCGCATACGCGGGGGTGATCCCTCCACCCACGACTACCGCACCCGTGAGATGCACTTTTCCCCGCACATGCGGGGGTGATCCCAACGCCATCACAGCCCTTACTAGCGCCCAGAACTTTTCCCCGCATACGCGGGGGTGATCCCTTCTACAACGGCCACGATACCGCCGCCGCACACTTTTCCCCGCATACGCGGGGGTGATCCTAATACCGCAAAGACCTATGCCAACATGGAGTTCTTTTCCCCGCATACGCGGGGGTGATTCCGTGCCCGGGTCAGACCTCGGGCACACTCTCGACTTTTCCCCGCATACGCGGGGCTTACAAAAAAGAACCACGGGCGCAACGAAAAGTGAAATGATATTTCTGGAAAGGAGAACTCTGCAATTTTATCGCCCGCCCAGGCTGCGATCAAGAATCCCCGCAAGTGATCGCGTAAGGGCTTGAACCGACACAAATAACACAAATAAAGCATAACAAATACCCCTCGGTTTCCTGCTGCGGGAGCCGAGGGGTATTTTGCGTATTAAGGGTGGAACGAATGCGCACTGTGATTTTATTCTGCCTTCAGGCGGAGCAAGGTGCCGGACTTTTCAATGCGGTAAAAACCTGCGCTGCCGTCCACGCCGAACTGCAGCTGCAGCTTGAGCGAAGAGTGCGACAGCGCGCGCACCGAAGGCGCAATCCAGTGCACCAGTGCCAGCAGCAGCGGCAGGGTGACGACCAGCTCGGTGGCATCCTGCAGCGCGGTGCCGCTTGTCGGGAACAGCGCAATGACCAGCAGTGCGACCCAGCACTTCGCAGTAGAGCAGCTGGTCCAGATCGATGCGGGAGATGCCGGTCTTGCAGCGCAGGATCAGGCTGCGCTGGTCGGCGCGGCGGCACTCGGCGATCACCGAATCCGTCAGACGGAAAAAGCTGTCCTCCCAGATGGGCTTGAGCTGGTAGAAGTAGGCACCCACCACATAGGATTCCACTGCAAACTCGGCGGAGGAAGTGAGAAAGATGATCTTGACGACGTTATCGTACTGCCGGATCTCCTTGGCGGCGGTAATGCCGTTTTCGGCCGGCATGATGACATCCAGAAACAGGATATCGTACCGGGTGCCCTTTTCGATCTCGGCCAGCAGATCCAGCGGGCTGTGAAAGGCTGTGCACTGGATCTGGACACAGCGCTGGGCGCGATATTTTTCCAGCAGGGCAGAGAGCTGGTCCAGAACTGTTTGGTCATCGTCGCAGAAGGCGATCTGGATCATAACGGGTTTAACACATCCTTTGTTCGCGTCAGCCAGAAATTACAGCTGGGCCTTGCCCATGCAGTAGGTCTGCAGCACATCGTAGTTGTCGTCCAGCACCACAAGGTCGGCATCCTTGCCAATCTGGATGGAACCCTTGCGGTCATCCAGATGCAGGCAGCGTGCCGGGTTGATGGTGCAGGCGTTCAGTGCATAGTTGAAGGGCACCATGGCCTCCTCCACCAGAATGCGCAGGCCCTTGTTGATGTTCAAAGTGGAACCGGCCAGCGTGCCGTTGTCCAGATGGGCACTGCCGTCCGGGTAGATGGTGATATGGTTGCCGCCAAAGATGTACTCGCTGCCAATGGGGGTGCCCTTGGCCATCAGTGCATCCGAGATCATGATGGCGTAATCCGGGCCTTTGCTCATGAAGTAGTTGTTCAGGGCAGCAGGGGTGGAGTGGCAGCCGTCGCAGATGATCTCGCCGTACATGGTGCGGATGCGGTAGGCTGCGCCCACCAGACCGTTGGCGCGGTGGGCGAAGGGGGACATGCCGTTGTACACGTGGGTCATGGAGCGGGCACCGTTGGCATAGGCCATCACGGCCTGCTCATAGGTGGCGGCACTATGGCCGATGCTGACCACCACGCCGTGCTCGGTCAGGTAATGGGTCAGTGCAAACCCTTCGTCGTGTTCCGGTGCAAGGGTCACATAGCGGATGTGGCCGCGTGCTGCCTGCTGGTAGTGTTTGAACTGCTCCACGCTGGGCTTTGCGATGTACTCCGGAGGTTGTGCGCCCTTGTACTTCATATCGAGGTAAGGGCCTTCAAAGTGGATGCCAAGGATCTCGGCACCTTCGTAGCTGCCCTCCATCACGTCGGCCACATTGGCCACGGCGTTGGTCAGCACCTCCACGCTCTGGGTGACGGTAGTGGCCAGAAAGCTGGTCACACCCTCAGAGACGATATGCTTTGCCCAGTAGCGCAGACCCTCCGGCTTTGCGTCGTTGGTGTCGAACTCGTAGGCACCATGGCAGTGGATATCCATAAAACCGGGCACGATGCGCTTGGAGCCATAGTCCACATCGGCCTGCTTTTCACCATAGGGGAAGATGCCGGTGATCTTGCCCTGCTCCAGCTCGACTGCAGCAGAAATGAACTGGTCGGCGATCCATACTTTTTTGCTCTGGATGATCATATAATCAGCCCTCCGATATCATCATAAAACCTGTATATGCTGCACACGACAGCACAACCATTCTGCAGAAAAGTATAGCATTTTCTGGCGGGAATAACCAGCCTTCGCGCGCCTTTTCAAAAAAATTAAGCTGGAAAATGAAAAAACGATCGCAGCTTGCACAAAGAAACAGCGTAAAATCAGAAACCCGGAGCCTTTTTGAGCCGTTTTGGCCGAAAATAGGTTCCGGGTTTTGTGCATGATCTTTTCAGAGAGCTGTTTTGCAACAGCCCCTTAATATGAAGTAAGCCCCAGGCTTACATCCAAAGCCTGATCCACACGTTTCTGATCTTCCGGCGTGATCTGCCCGGCCCGCTCCCGCAGGCGGTGCTTATCCAGCGTGCGGATCTGCTCCAGCAGCACCACGCTGTCCTTGGCAAGGCCGGTATCCGCTGCCCGGATATTGATGTGGGTGGGCAGGCGGGCTTTGTCCAGCCGGGATGTAATGGCCGCAGCGATCACGGTAGGGCTGTGCCGGTTGCCGATCTCGTTCTGCACGATCAGTACCGGGCGCACGCCGCCCTGCTCCGACCCCACCACCGGCGAAAGATCTGCGTAAAAAACTTCTCCTCTGTGTACCTCCATGGAATCTCCCTCCCTGCATTTGGAGGATGCGCCCCGCTTATGTGATGCGTCCGGCGCATCTTCGTCTGATCTCAGTATGAGCCGGCTGCGCGCCGGTTATGCAGCGCAGGGGATATTCCATTGTATGCACAAAGGCTTACAGAGTTTCCAGTGTGCAGAAGGCCAGCGCCATGCCGCCCTCGTGGCTCAGAGAAAGCCGGGCGGCAAGGCCATGGGCCTGCATCCATTCCGCCGTCTGGCCGGAAAAATGATAGGCAGGTGCACCGCTTTCCAGCCGGACAGCCTCGATCTCACACAGAGAGAACGGCTCCCGCAGGCCGGTGCCTGCCGCCTTTAAAAAGGCTTCCTTGGCGGCAAAGTTGGCTGCGGCGCTGGCAAGCCGGTGGGCGGCGCTGCGCCCGGCGGGCAGTGGTTCGTCAAGGCTCAGCGCAGCGCGTTCGGCCTCGCCGTACACCCGGCGGATAAAGGCTGCAGCGTGTGCGCCGGTAAGGCTTTTTTCCAGATGCGCGATCTCGCACAGGTCGCAGCCGATGCCATACAGCATAAAGGCCCTCCTTCTGCCGCATTTGCGGCGGTGCAGGCCGTCAGCCTGCAAAATCAGGACCGGAAATTTTATGCAAACTGTGCAAATCCGGTCTGTTTAGCTTGAAGTTTCCTCGCAATTCGTGTACAATGAATGTAGTTCTTCCTAAGGGGGTGTATTCCGTGAGTGGCGAGACCGCTATTTTTTCGATCCACGACAAAAAGGACTATGAGATCCATGAGATCGTGCAGCAGGTGTACGATGCTTTAAAGGAAAAAGGCTATAATCCGGTCAATCAGCTGGTGGGCTATATCCTGTCCGAAGACCCCACCTACATCACGACCTATAAGAATGCCCGTTCCATGATCCGCAAGGTGGATCGTGACGATCTGCTGCAGGCCATGCTGCGCAGTTATCTGAACGTCTGATATCGCTTGTCTGCTTATGCCCCGCCGTCGCTATGATGGCGGGGCTTTTTCATAATAGAATGCAGATGCCGTTTACCGTTACAGCCCCTCCGGTGAAAACGCAATTCAGAAAAATCCGCAGATCTTTCTGAATTGCAACTATATAAAATAAAATTTTCGCTGATGATGGCCAGAGCGAAACGGAGGCCATTCCAACCGTTACGGCCGGAACGGCAGCGTAAAGATCTGGTTTACGACGACCTCATATTCCCACGGTTCCCGCACCTTGCGCAGCTGCTTTTCCAGCTTTTCGGCCCCTTCAAACTTGTGAATGAGGTAGAACCAGTGTCCCTTCATGCGGCTCACCGCGCACCCGGCGCTGCCGAACAGTTCGGAGTATCCGTGGTAGAGGTCGTCAAGGTATCCGCGTAGCTCTTCCCGTGCGGCCGGTGCGCCGCCGCGTGCTTCACGGAAGAGCGCCGGGTCCGCAATGATGCCGCGACCCACCATGATGCCGGACAGCTGCGGATACTGCGCTTCCAACGTGTGCAGGTCCGCAGCGGTGGTCACATCGCCGTTGTAGCACACGGGCATTCGGCACCCGGGCAGGGCGGCGGCAAAAGCGGCACGGTCGGCCTGCCCGCGGTAGAGCTGGCGCATCACACGCGGGTGGATGGTCAGCTCACAGATGGGATACCGGTTATAGATGTCCAGAATGGCAGCAAATTCTTCCGGCTTTTCCACGCCCAGCCGGGTCTTGACCGAGATAGGCCCTTCCGCATTGGCAAATACGGCGGCAAGAAAAGCGTCCAGCTTGACGGGGTCGCGCAGCATCCCGGAACCCTTGCCTTTGGCGGTGACGGTGCCGGAAGGACAGCCGAGGTTCAGGTTCACCTCGGTGTAGCCAAGGCCGCGCAGCTCGCCGATCATCCATGCGGCAAGTTCGCCGTCCTTTGCCAGCAGCTGCGGGATCACCGGTGCGCCGGGGTTTGCCGCAGGGGCAAGCTCGGCCATCTTCTTTTTAATGAGCACCCGGTTCTCCGGCGGGGAGATGAAAGGGGCATAGTAGCGGTCGGCATTGCCAGCAGGGCCGAACCATTTCTGGTGTGCCTGCCGCCACACCCGGTCGGTCAGGCCCTCCATGGGGGCAGCATAGTAATTCATGGGCAAATCTCCAAAGTGTTTGATAGGGATATTGTAACAAAAAACTCCCGCCCTGTGAAGTCACAGAACGGGAGAAGCGAGCTTTTTGAAAGATCAGTCTGCAAACAGCGGGGTGGACAGGTAGCGGTCGCCGGTATCGGGCAGCAGGACCACGATGTTCTTACCGGCATTCTCCGGGCGCTTTGCCAGCTGCAGGGCAGCATAAACAGCAGCACCGGAGGAGATACCCACCAGCACGCCTTCCTTGTGGCCGATCAGACGGCCGGTGGCAAAGGCATCGTCGTTCTCCACGGCGATGATTTCGTCATACACCTTGGTGTCCAGTACGTCCGGCACAAAGCCCGCGCCGATGCCCTGGATCTTGTGTGCGCCTGCGGTGCCCTTGCTCAGCACAGGAGAGGAAGCAGGCTCTACAGCCACCACCTTGACGTTCGGGTTCTTACTCTTCAGGTACTGGCCAACGCCGGTCACGGTGCCGCCGGTGCCCACGCCTGCCACAAAGATATCCACCTTGCCGTCGGTGTCCTCCCAGATCTCGGGGCCGGTGGTCTCGATGTGGGCCTGAGGGTTGGCCGGGTTCACGAACTGGCCGGGGATGAAGGAATTCGGGATCTCCTTTGCCAGCTCATCGGCCTTGGCAATGGCACCCTTCATGCCCTTGGCACCCTCGCTCAGCACCAGCTCTGCACCGTAAGCCTTCATCAGCTGGCGGCGCTCCACGCTCATGGTCTCGGGCATCACGATGATGATGCGGTAACCCTTGGCGGCTGCCACAGCGGCCAGACCGATGCCAGTATTGCCGGAGGTAGGCTCAATGATCACGGAACCTTCCTTCAGCAGGCCCTTTTCCTCGGCATCATCGATCATCTTTTTGGCGATGCGATCCTTGACAGAACCGGCCGGATTGAAGTATTCCAGCTTGGCAATGATGTGGGCAGGCAGCTCCTGCTCCTTTTCAATGTGGGTCAGCTCCAGCAACGGAGTATGACCGATCAGCTGATCTGCGGCAGTATAAATCTTGCTCATTGTAGTTTCCTCCCTGATACAGTTATGGGCACATGTGCCCTGCCGGACGACCTGGTTCCAAAACCTTTATACCAACATTGTTTGTGGGTTTGATGGTATTATAGACCCGTTCTGTGCGGTTGTCAATGGATTTTTTGAAAAAAGTGGGATTGAAATATTATTTACCCTGTTGTATAATAGGTTAAAAACTCAATCTATAACCAACAAAGGAAGTACACTATTATGATCGTGTCCACCAAAGGGCGCTATGCACTGCGCGTGATGATCGACCTTTCCGAGCATCAGTCTGAAAAATATGTCCCTCTCAAGGAGATCGCTGCCCGGCAGGAGATCTCGGAAAAATATCTGGAAAACATCCTTAAGGTGCTGGTGCAGAACGGCTTTCTGGAGGGCTTGCGCGGCAAGGGCGGCGGCTACCGGCTCACCCGCAGCCCGGATCAGTACACCGTGGGCGAGATCCTGATGCTGACCGAGGGCAGCCTTGCGCCGGTGAGCTGCCTGACCCCCAATGCGACCCCCTGCTCCCGCATGGCAAACTGCCGCACCTACGAGATGTGGAAGGGGCTGGACGATCTGATCTCCAATTATTTCGGCAATATCACACTGGCCGATCTCGCCCGGCCTGATCAGGCTGGGAATGATTATGTGATCTGACGGTATTTCTGATAACATGCAAAAAGGCGCACCGGCTTGACCGGTGCGCCTTTTTTTGCACAGTTCTCGGCGAAATGTGCAATTTTTCTTATCCAGAATCACGGTTGATGGATTGGGGCTCCTGCGGTATACTTTACCCTTGATGTGTCCATTTACGCTTTTGATCGAGGAAAGGGGAACTTTACTACGAAATATATTTTTCAGTTTGCGCGCATTCTTGCGTTTTGTTTTTTGGGCGAGATCCTTCATGTAGTGCTGCCGCTGCCGGTCCCGGCCAGCGTCTACGGTCTGGTGCTGCTGCTGGCAGCGCTGAACTTCAAGCTGGTAAAGCTGGACGATGTGAAAGAGGTTGGAACCTATCTCACAGGCATCTTTCCGCTGCTGTTCGTGCCCGCTGCCGCTGGTGTGATGGAACTGTGGGCAGAGATGGGCGAGATGCTGCTGCCCATCCTCGTTGCCATTATCCCGGTCACTGTGCTGGTGATGGTGAGTGCAGGCAAGACCACGCAGGCCCTGACCGGCCGCAAGAAAAAGGAGGCTGACAATGACGCAGCTGCTGAATGATTTTTTGTCCGGCTCCGCAGCATGGGGCGTTCTGCTTACGCTGGCCGCGTTTGCACTGGGCACCCTTATCAATAAGGTGACAGGCAAAGCCATTTTTAACCCGCTGCTGCTGGGCAGTATCTTTGTGATCATTTTTCTGTCGGTGTGCAGCATCCCGTATGCAGACTACAAGGCCAGCGCGGCACCGGTGAACTATCTGCTGCTGCCCGCCACCGTGGCACTGGCCATTCCGCTGTATGAAAAGATCGACCTGCTGAAAGAGAACGCCGCCGCCATCATTGCGGGTATCTCGGTGGGCACGCTGGTGAGCCTTGGCAGCGCACTGGCGCTTGCACTGGCGCTGGACCTGACCCGTGAGCAGTATGCCACCCTGCTGCCCAAATCCGTGACCACCGCCATCAGCATGGATGTGGCCGCTGAGCTGGGCGGCATTGCTGCCCTGACCGGTGCGATCGTCATTGTTACCGGCATCGTGGGAGCGCTGCTGGCTGAGACGGTGTGCAAGATGTTCCACATCACCGACCCCATCGCCAAGGGCGTGGGTATCGGAACTTCGGCCCATGCCGTGGGCACCAGCAAAGCCCTGCAGATGGGCGAGGTGGAAGGTGCCATGAGCGGCCTTTCCATTGCGGTGGCCGGTGTGCTGACCGCAGTGCTCTGCCCGGTGTTTGTGAACCTGATCCGGTAAAGGATTTAAAATAGCCGCTCTGGCTTTTTTCAGTAGAATTTATTTATTGATCCGGGAACCTCAGTTTACAACAAAAATGAGATAGGCAACCCCTTTCGGGGAAGTCTATCTCATTTTTTTGTTGAGGCTGTTTTTATACGCCGCTGTGTTCCCGTTCATCCTTCAGGATGGCCGTCACGCTCTGCATGGTGCTTACTGCACGATGCAGTTCTTCGTCGCCAAGCTCTGCACGCAGGCGGGCGTAACAGCGCTGCATGAACGCGCTCTCCTCCGCCATCAGCTCCACAGCCTTACTGGAAAGCTCCACATAGGTGCGGCCCGCTTCACGGTCGGTCTTCCATGCCACAAAGCCCTTGTCCTGCAGCTTTTCAACGGCCTTGGAAAGCTCTGTCACCTTCAGGCCCATCACGGCAGCAAGGTCAGCCAGATAAACCTTACTGTCCGGGTGCTGTTCGGCCTGCATCTTGATGTAATATAAGATCAGGTAATCCGCCCGCTGGATGGTGCTGAACACCTTGTCGATATCAAAATTGTGCAGGAAGAACCATTCTTCCGGGTGATGTTTCAGTTCCACGCTCATCATGCATCCTCCCTGTTATTCCCGCTCATTGCGGCGGATATATTCGTGGGTGCCGCCAAGGCTCTTGTAGGCCGGGCGGATGATCTTGTTTGCGCTGAGCAGCTCTTCAATGCGGTGGGCGCTCCAGCCCATCACGCGGGCCACGGCGAACAGCGGCGTGTACAGCTCCATGGGGATGCCCAGCATATCGTACACAAAGCCGCTGTAGAAGTCCACATTGGGGCTGACACCCTTAAAAATTTTGCGCTCCTCCGCGATCAGCTGCGGGGCCATGTGCTCGATCTTGTTGTAAAGGGCAAGGTCCTTGTCGCGGCCCTTCTCGTGGGCCAGCTGTTCCACATAGCCCTTGAATACCACCTCACGGGGGTCACTGAGGGAGTACACCGCGTGGCCCATGCCGTAGATCAGGCCTTTGCGGTCAAATGCTTCGCCGTGCAGCAGCTTTTTCAGGTAGGCTTCCAGCTCTTCATCGTCCTCGGTGTCGTGCAGGTTTTCGCGGATGTTCTGCATCATCTGCATCACCATCAGGTTGGCACCGCCGTGGCGCGGGCCTTTGAGGGAGCACAGGGCAGCCGCCATGGCCGAGTAGGTATCAGTGCCAGACGAAGTGACCACGCGGGTGGTAAAGGTGGAGTTGTTGCCGCCGCCGTGCTCGGCGTGCAGCAGCAATGCCACATCCAGCACGCGGGCTTCCAGCTCGGTGTACTTCATATCCGGGCGCAGCATCCGCAAAAAGTTCTCTGCGGTGGAAAGCTCCGGGTCCGGCCGGTGGATGTACATGCTGCCGTCTTTTTCGTAGTGGTTATAGGCATGGTAGCTGTACACGGCCAGCATGGGGAAGATGCCGGCCAGCTGGATGCTCTGGCGCAGCACATTGGAAATTTCCAGATCACCGGCCTTGGGGTCGTAGGATGCCAGTGTGAGCACGCTGCGGGCCATGGAGTTCATGATATCGTGGCTGGGGGCCTTCATGATCACATCACGGGTAAAGTTGGTGGGCATGGTGCGGCACTCGCCCAGCACGCGGCAGAACTCTTCCAGCTTTTCCTGCGTGGGCAGCTCACCAAACAGCAGCAGATAGCCCGCTTCCTCAAAGGCAAAGCGGCTGCCGGACGACCCGCGGATCAGGTCTTTCACGTCGTAGCCGCGGTAGAGCAGCTGACCGTCGGCAGGCTTTTTCACTCCGTCCACATACTGGAAGGCGCGGATATCGGAGATATTGGTCAGGCCTGCCAGCACGCCCTTGCCGTTTTCGTCGCGCAGGCCCGCTTTAACGCCAAACTCCTTGTACAGGTCCTTGCTGATGCGGTCGTGTTCGGCGCACAGCGGCTGCTGCTGGTCGAAGTATCCCATTACGTTCTGCAGATGATCCATTGGTAGTTGCTCCTTTCCCATTGCCGTCAGCTTGCGCTCACTTGGCAGGCCATCAGGAAGTTTTCTCTGCGAACAGCCCGGAACTTCGGTCCCGCCCTACTGCCTGTGGCAGCAGGGTACCACCCCCAGGACATTCGCTGGAGAAACTTCCTGCCGTCCTGCCCGAAAAAACCGTATTGATTCGGGACGGCATTCACTTACATTCAAAATACTCTTTAAGATTACAAAAAGGATATTTCGGTGTCAAGGTACTGTTTGTAAATAAAAAAAGAACAAAATCGGAAAGCTGCCGGGTGCGCATTTGCCCTTTAGCGCAGGGGCAGTTTTTGAGACGGTAACGCACAAATAAGGCATCTTCCAGCCGAATCTCAGGGGACTGGCAACAAATAAAGCCACGACGAAACCGCATTTGTAAACGGTTCATCGTGGTTTTTTGTCATATCGGAGTGGCGAGACTCGAACTCGCGGCCTCCTGCTCCCAAAGCAGGCGCGCTACCAACTGCGCAACACCCCGGCATCCGGCGGCACTGCTGCACCGCCGGAATATAGTATATCGTTTTTGGAGCGGTTCGTCAATAGCGGCGTGGCCCTGCCGTGCCTTTAATTAAAGGAGCGGAAGCCCTTGCCGATGATCTCGCTGGAGTTGACGATGGTGATAAAGCTCCGGGGGTCGTTCTCCCGCAGGAAGTTGCGCAGCTGCAGGGCCTGACGGCGGGTCAGCACCGTCACCAGCACGCTCAGCTCGTGGTGGGTGTAAGCGCCGTAAGCCTTTTCCACGGTAGCGGAACGGTTCATTTCCTTGATGATGAAGTCCAGAATGGGCTGCGGGTTGGACGTCACGATGGTGCACACCTTGCGCAGGCGGATGTTCTCGATGGCACCGTCCACCACAAAGCTCTTGCCGATCAGGCCAAGGATGCAGTAAAGGCCGGTGCCCATGCCGAACCGCCATGCCGCCGCCAGCACAATGAGGATATCGCTGACCATCAGGGCTTTGCCGATCTCCATAGAGGTATATTTTGCCAGAATCAGGGCCACAATATCCGTACCGCCGGTGGATGCACCGATGTCGAACACGATCGCCGCACCCAGAGCCGGCAGGAACACGGCGAACACCAGATCCAGCATGGCATCACCGCTCATGGAAACGTTGACGGGATAGAGCCACTCGCACACCGACACAAAAAAGGACAGCGCAAAGGAAGAATAGATCGTCCAGCCCATGGTCTTGATGCCCAGAAAGACGAAGCCCAGCACCACCAGAATCAGGTTGATGATCCACATAAAGCCGCCCACGTTGATCCGGGGGAACAGGTCTGCCAGCAGAATGGACAAGCCCGAGGTGCCGCCAAATGCAAAATGATTGGGATTTTTAAAGTATACGATGCCGACCGCAGTCAGGATCAGGCCAAGGTTCAGCTCACCGAAGAAATTTAAATTCTTCAGCATATTTTTCCTGCTGAACGCTTCTTTTAAACTGTTCATGGGGTTCCTCCTATTTTAAACACGGCAAAATGCGCTGTATGCCATGCAAAAATATACTCTCCTTGCACGGCGGTGTCAAGGGATAGGGAAAAAGTTGTGGAAAACAACATGAATTGGGGATTTTTCGGATGGGAGAACTCCTTCAGTCAAAGCCTGACGGCTTTGCCAGCTCCCTCGGGGAGGGAGCCTTTGGCAAAGAGGAAAAGCTTTACCGTACTGCCAAGGGCCCCATCTCTGAGGGGGCTGGCACCGAAGGTGACTGGAGGAGTTAAGCTCCCCCTCTCGGGGGAGCTGGCGAGCGTATGCGAGACTGAGAGGGTTTTCTCTTGAAGAAATCGGCAGAATAGTGTATTATATAGTATTATGGAATATATAGGCACTTTGTGCCTTTGACAGGGGGAAAACACATGGCAGATAAAAACTTTCTGACCGACATCATCGACGCTGATCTGGCCGAGGGCAAGATCAGCGAGATCCATACCCGCTTCCCGCCCGAGCCCAACGGCTACCTGCACATCGGCAGTGCCAAGGCCATCTACATCAACTGGTCCATTGCAAACCAGTACGGCGGTAAGTTCAACCTGCGTCTGGACGACACCAACCCTGCCCGCGAGGGTGAGGAGTACGTGAACAGCATCATCGAGGATCTGCACTGGCTGGGTGCCGACCCCAACGGCGGCATCTTCTACGGCAGCGACTACTTTGACAAGTGCTACGAGTATGCCGAAAAGCTCATCATGGAGGGCAAGGCCTACGTGGACGACCTGACCCGCGACGAAATGCGCGAGTACCGCGGTGCCGATGCCGGCAAGCCTTCCCGTCCCTCTCCGTGGCGCGACCGCACCCCGGAAGAGAATCTTGACCTGTTCCGCCGGATGCGTGCCGGTGAGTTCCAGGAGGGCGAAAAGACCCTGCGTGCCAAGATCGATCTGGCCAGCCCCAACATGAACATGCGTGACCCGGCTATCTACCGCATCAAGTACGCCGAGCATCACCGTCAGGGCAGCAAGTGGTGCATCTACCCGATGTACGACTTCGCACACCCCATTCAGGATGCCATTGAGGGCATCACCCACAGCATGTGCAGTCTGGAGTTCGAGAACCACCGTCCGCTGTACAACTGGGTCATCGAGAACATCTTCGGCACTGCCTTCCCCAAGCAGCGTGAGTTTGCACGCCTGAACATGACCAACACCGTCATGAGCAAGCGCTACCTGCGTGAGCTGGTGGAAATGGGCATTGTGGACGGCTGGGACGACCCCCGTATGCCCACCCTGTGCGGCCTGCGCCGCCGTGGCTACACCCCCACCTCCATCTTCACCTTCGTGCGGGAGGCTGGCATTTCTAAATCCGACAACCTGATCGACATGCGCCAGCTGGAAGCCTGCATCCGCAGCGAGCTGGACCTGACCGCTCAGCGCCGCATTGCCGTGCTGGACCCCGTAAAGCTGATCGTGGACAACTACCCGGAGGACAAGACCGAGTACTTTGATGTGGCCAACAACCCCAACCGCGAGGCCAACGACACCACCACCCGCAAGGTGGCCTTCACCCGCGAGCTGTGGATCGAGAATGAGGACTTTGCCGAGGTGCCGCCTCCCAAGTTCAAGCGCCTGACCATTGGCGGCGAGGTGCGTCTGATGGGCGCTTACATCGTCAAGTGCACCGGCGTGGAGAAGAATGCCGACGGCAGCATTGCCGCCATCCACTGCACCGCCGACCTCGAGACCGGCAACGGCAATCCCACCGACGGCCGCAAGGTCAAGGGCACCATCCATTGGGTGAGTGCCGCCCATGCCGTGGATGCCGAGGTGCGCCTGTACGACAAGCTGTTCACCGAGGCCAACATGAACGCCATCCCCGAGGGCAGCGATTACAAGGACTACCTGAACCCGGAAAGCGTTGTTGTGTGCAAGGGTTGCAAGCTGGAAGAAAGCCTGAAGGACGCAAAGCCCGGTGAGAAGTTCCAGTTCGTGCGCACCGGCTTCTTTACCCCGGACTCCAAGAACCCCGGCGTTTACAACCGCGTCGTCACCCTGCGCGACAGTTTCAAACCCGCAAAGTAAAAAATATATCACGTCAAAAGGGAGCATTTGATCTTTTATGAAGAAACTCACCCGGAATGTTATCATCATGGCTGTTGTCACTGTCATTATGGCAGTTGTGCTCGGCCTGTACATCAAGTACACCGGCACTGTGCCCGCTGCCGACAACGCCGCCAGCCTGACGGATGGCATCTATACGTCCAGCGCTCAGGGCTGCCTGAGTGATGTGACCGTCACCGTCACCGTCACCGGCGGCCGGGTGACCGGTGTGGAGATCGATGCTTCCGGCGAGACTCCCGAACTGGGCGGCACCGCTGCTGAAACTCTGGCAGACCAGCTGACCAAGGCCGGTTCCACCAGCGGTGTGGACGCTGTTGCCGGTGCTACCATGACCAGCGACGCTGTGTTCACCGCCATGGACGACTGCCTGAGTCAGGCAGAGTAAAGACCCGAAAGACCGGCATGGCTCACAGCTCTGCCGGTTTTCTTTCTTAAAATACAGCACAAGGAGAGGGAACATTATGGGCGTATTATCCAATCTGGAACCAGCTTCGGTTTTTTATTACTTTGAGGAGATCTGCGGCATTCCGCACACCTCCCACCACGAAAAGGCACTGAGCGACTACTGCGTGCAGTTCGCCAAGGCCCACGGCCTTTCCTGCCGTCAGGACGAGATGGGCAATGTGCTCATCAAGGCACCGGCCACACCCGGATACGAGAAGGAGCCGGGCCTGATCCTGCAGGGCCATCTGGACATGGTGGGCGACAAGACCGCCGACTGCCCGCTGGATCTTGAGAAGGATGCCATTCACCCGGTCGTAGACGGCGGCTATGTGTGCGCCGAGGGCACGACCCTTGGCGGCGACGACGGCATTGCCGTGGCCTATGCGCTGGCTGTTCTGGACGCAAAGGACATTCCCCACCCTGCGCTGGAGGTCGTGCTGACCGTCTGCGAGGAGGTGGGCCTGCTGGGTGCATCTGCCATGGATTTTTCCGACCTTGAGGGCCGGATTCTGGTGAACATCGACTCCGAGGAAGAAGGGGTGCTGACCGCAGGCTGTGCAGGCGGACGCCGCGTTGAATGCCATCTGCCCATCACCCGTGCGGCTGTGACCGGCACCGCCGTAAAGGCGGATGTGATCGGCCTTGTGGGCGGACACTCCGGCACCGAGATCCACAAGGGCCGTGCCAACGCCATTGCTTTGCTGGGCCGCTGGCTGACCCTGCTGTCTGACCACGGTGCAGAGTACGCTGTGCTCACCCTCTCCGGCGGTGCAAAGGAAAACGTCATCCCGAAAGAAAGCAGCGTTACGCTGGTGCTGCCCGCCGGTATCACCGAAGCCGTGCGCGCTGCCGGGGCAGACTTTACCGCGCAGATGAAAGCAGAATTCGGCACTGCTGACCCGGGCATCCGCCTGCAGCTCACCGAGGAGGGCTGCGGCGAATACGATGCACTGGATGCGAACTCCGCCGAGCGTCTGCGCAAAGCCCTGCTGCTGATGCCCTGGGGTGTGCAGAGCATGAGCATGGATGTGCCGGGCCTTGTGGAGACCTCGCTGAACCTCGGCGTTGCCGAGCTGGACGACAGCAAAGCCATCCTGCGCTTCTCCCTGCGCAGCTCGGTGCCCTCGGCGAAGGAGCTGCTGAGCTGCAAACTGCAGACCCTGACCGAGCTGCTGGGCGGCAGCGTGCGGTTCCATGGCGACTACCCTGCTTGGACCTACGCCCGCGAAAGCGCCCTGCGCGACCGCTGCGTAGCTGTGTACGAGGCGCAGTACGGTGCAAAGCCCCAGATCGTTGCCATTCATGCGGGCCTGGAATGCGGTATCCTCTCGGGCAAGATCGAAGGGCTGGACTGCATCTCCTTCGGCCCGAACCTGCTGCACGTCCACACCCCCAACGAGCGCGCCGACATTGCATCGGTGGCCCGTGTGTGGGAATACCTGAAGGCTATTCTGGCTTACAAAGAGTAAAACCCTCTCAGTCACAGCTTGCGCTGTGCCAGCTCCCCCGAAAGGGGGAGCTTTCTTTGTGCTGACTGTAAAGATTCAAAAAGCTCCCCCTTTCGGGGGAGCTGCTGAACGAAGTGAAGCTGAGAGGGTCAGTCCAAATACTTGATCTTGCCCGGCTCAATGCCCTTGATGCCAAGGCCCGGCTCGTTGGAAACAGTGATGTCTTTTTCGTTGAACACTGCACCGCCGAGGATGGGGTCCTCACTGCACAGCACGGGGCCGTCCAGATCCACGCGGGTGATGATCTGCTTTGCGCAGGCCAGATGCACGGCGGCATTCACGCTGATCTTGGCTTCCAGCATACAGCCGATCATGCACTCCACGCCGTACACCTCGGCAGCGGATGCGATCTTGAGGGCGTTGTACAGGCCGCCGCACTTCATCAGCTTGATGTTCACGAGGTCTGCGGCTCCCATCTGCATGATGGTCAGTGCGTCCTGCGGGGAGAACACGCTCTCGTCGGCCAGCACCGGCACATAGGAGCGCTCGGTAACATACTTCAGGCCTTCAAAATCGTGGGCCTTGACCGGCTGCTCCACGAATTCAAGATCAAGGCCCTTCTCCTGCATTCCGTTCAGGATGCGCACGGCTTCCTTGGGGGTCCAGCCCTGATTTGCGTCGATGCGGATGCAGGTCTCCTTGGGCACAGCACCGCGGATGGCGCTCAGGCGTGCAATATCCTTTTCCGGCTCCTTGCCCACCTTGACCTTCAGGCAGTCGTAGCCGCGGTCGATGGCGTTCAGGGCATCGCGCACCATCTCTTCGGGGTCGTTGACGCTGATGGTGATGTCGGTGACGATGGACTTCTTTGCGCCGCCCATCAGCTTGTACACAGGGATTTTGTACAGCTGGCCGTACAGATCCCACAGGGCCATATCCACAGCAGCCTTGGCGCTGGTGTTCTTCTGGATGCAGGCATTCAGTGCGATCATCAGGTCTTCAAAGTCGTCCACATCGCGGCCGATGATGGTCTTTGCGATATGGTCGCGGATGGCACCGATGATGGCACCGGTGGTGTCGCCGGTGATCACACCGGTGGGAGGTGCCTCACCATAACCCACAGCGCCGGTGTCGGTGTGGATCTCTACGATCACATCCTCCACGCTGCTGACCGAGCGCAGAGCCGTCTTAAAAGGCACGCGCAGCGGCACGGAGATCAGACCGAGACGTACTTCCGTGATTTTCATGCAAAAACCTACCCCTTTCGATAAAAAAATATTGCCAGATTATGAAATCTATGGTAGTATTGTATACGAAATTGTCGATATTGTAAAGACAATTGTCCGCAAAAATTGCACAAAAAGAAAGGGGATTGGGTTCATGATCACAAACGGTTTCACCTACATCGCCGTGCTGGTGTTCATTGCCGCACTGCTGGTGTGGCTGCAACGCTACACGAAGTCGAAATTCTTCGACTATGCACCACCTATCGTTCTGCTGTACCTCATTACCATGATTCTCTGCACGCTGGGTGCATGGGACATGGAGGCCACCAAGCCTGCCTACTCCGTGCTGAAAAACAACCTGCTGTATGCAATGATCTTCCTGATGCTGCTGCGCTGCGACATCCGCAAGATCATCAAGCTGGGTCCCAAGATGCTGGGCGGCTTCTTTGCCGCTTCCGTCTCCATCTCGGTGGCCTTCATTGCCACCTTCGCCATCATGAAGGGGCCCCTTGGCTCCGAAGCATGGAAGGCACTGGGCGCTCTGTGCGGCAGCTGGATGGGCGGCTCCGGCAACATGATCGCCGTGCAGGCTGCGCTGGACATCGGCGAAGCTGACATGGCCTACGCACTGGTGGTGGACTCCATCGACTACTCCATCTGGGTCATGTTCCTGCTGTGGGCCATCAACCTTGCTCCCAAGTTCAACAAGTGGGTCAAGGCCGACACCACCACGCTGGATGAAGTGTCCCGCCGCCTGGAAGAGGACGCAAAGGGCAACGAGGATAAGGCCAGCTTTGTCAACCTGATCTTCCTGCTGGGTCTGGCTCTGGTGATCTCCGCCTTCGGTCAGGATATCGGCGCAGCCCTGAACAGCGCAATGCCCTTCCTGGACAAGGCCACCTGGACCGTCCTGCTCATCACGTTGTCCGGCCTGATCGGCGCTGTCACCCCCGTGGGCCGCATGGCAGGCAGCACCGAGCTGTCCAACCTGCTGCTGTACTCCGTGGTGGCATTGCTTGCCTCCCGCGCAAGCTTCCTGGAGCTGACCGATGCACCCGCATGGATCCTGGCAGGCTTTATGATCCTGGCCATCCACGGCATCATTCTGGTGCTGCTGGCAAAGATCTTCCATCTGGATATGTTCACCTGCGGTGTTGCATCTCTGGCAAACATCGGCGGTTCCGCATCCGCTCCCATTCTGGCTGGTGCCTACAGCGGCGCTCTGGTGCCCGTTGGTGTTCTGATGGCTCTGATGGGCTACGTCATTGGCACGGCAGGCGGCCTGATCACCGCAAATATCATGTCTCTGCTGGCATAACAAATACTGCAAAAAAGGGGCTGTTGCATGTGCAACAGCCCCTTTTTTGATACGATTTTTTGCTTAGCCGCCCAGATATGCGCTGCGCACGCGCTCGTTGGTCAGCAGTTCGGCACCAGTGCCCTCCATGACTACACGGCCCGTCTCAAGGACGTAGGCACGGTCTGCCACAGAAAGAGCCATCTGTGCGTTCTGCTCCACCAGCAGGATGGTCATGCCTTCCTTGTGCACGTTCTGGATGATGTCGAAGATCTCCTGCACCAGCAGCGGCGAAAGGCCCATGGAAGGCTCGTCCAGCATCAGCATGGAAGCGTTGCTCATCAGTGCACGGCCCATAGCCAGCATCTGCTGCTCGCCGCCGGACATGGTACCGGCCAGCTGCTTGCGGCGCTCCTTCAGGCGGGGGAACAGCTCAAACACCTTTTCCTTGTTGGGTGCAATGGTGGAAGCAGGCTGGGTGTATGCACCCATGTCCAGATTTTCTTCCACGGTCATGTGCAGGAACACATGGCGGCCTTCCGGCACATGGGCAAGGCCCGCTTCCACGATCTTGTGGGCGCGCATGCCCTTGATGCTGCTGCCCTTGTACAGGATGTCGCCGGTCTTGGGCTTCAGCAGGCCGGAAATGGTCTTCAGGGTGGTGGATTTGCCAGCACCGTTGGCACCGATCAGGGTGACGATCTCGCCCTGATCCACCTCGAAGGAGATGTCCTTGACGGCGTGGATGTTGCCGTAATAGACGTTGATGTTATCAACTTTCAGTAACGTATCAGCCATGGCTTAGCCCTCCTTCTTGCCCAGATAGGCTTCGATGACCTGCGGGTTGTTGCGGATCTCATCCGGCGTGCCCTTGGCGATGATGCGGCCGAAGTTCAGCACGGCAATGCCCTCGCAGATGCCCATGACCAGGCTCATATCATGCTCGATCAGCAGCACGGCGATGTTGAACTCGTCGCGGATGCGGCGGATGGTCTCGGTCAGCTCTGCAGTCTCGGAGGGATTCATGCCGGCAGCAGGCTCGTCCAGCAGCAGCAGCTTCGGGCTGGTGGCCAGTGCACGCATGATCTCCAGACGGCGCTGTGCGCCGTAGGGCAGGCTGCCTGCCTGCACATTGGCGAGGTCTGCCATGTGGAAGATATCCAGCAGCTCCAGAGCACGCTCGGTGCACTTCTTTTCTTCCTTCCAGTAGTTGGGCAGGCGGATCAGCGAAGATGCCAGATTGTACTTCATGGACTCGTGCAGGCCCACCTTGATGTTATCGATCACGCTCAGTTCCTTAAACAGGCGGATGTTCTGGAAGGTACGGGCCACGCCCATGCGGTTGACCTGATAGGTCTTTTTGCCGGCGGTGGGCATACCATCGATCAGGATGGAGCCGCGGGTGGGCTGGTAGACGTTGGTCAGCAGGTTGAACACGGTGGTCTTACCGGCACCGTTGGGGCCGATCAGACCGGTGATCTCGTTGCGGCCGATCATCAGGTTAAAGCCATCCACGGCGGTCAGACCGCCGAAGTCGATGCCCAGCTCACGCACGTCCAGAATGGGCTTTTTGTCCTTGTCGCGGTCGGTCAAAAAGCCGCCGGAGGGCACACTGTGCAGCTTAGTCTGGTATTCACTCATGGTCCTTGCCCTCCTTTGCTTTCTTCTGGAACAGTTCGCCGTTCATGATCTTTTCCACAATGCGGCTCATGGAGAAGTCGTAGCTGCCAAGCAGGCCGCCCGGACGGAAGATCATCATGAGGACCAGCACCAGCGAGTAGACTACCATGCGGTAGCTGTCAAAGCTGCGGGTCGCCTCGGGCAGGATGGTAAGCACGGTCGCGGACAGGATGGAGCCCAGCATGGAGCCCATGCCGCCCAGAACCACCATGACCAGAATTTCGATGGACTTCATGAAGCCGAAGGTGGAGGGGTCCAGAACGCCCAGATAGCAGGCGTACAGGCCGCCGGCCAGACCGGCAAAGGCGGCAGAGAATGCAAAGGCCATGACCTTATAATAAGTAGTCTGGATGCCGCAGCTCTCGGCAGCGATCTCGTTATCGCGGATGGCCAGCACGGCACGGCCGTGGCGGCTCTTCATCATGGCGTGGATGGCAAAGCAGGTAATGACCACGCAGATGAACACATTGGCGAAGTTGGAATACTTGGGGATGTTCTTCAGGCCCTTGGCACCGTAGAACAGCTTGAAGCCCAGCACATCATCGATGTTGTTCAGGGTGATGCGGATGATCTCGCCAAAGCCCAGCGTCAGGATGGCCAGATAATCACCGGTCAGGCGCAGAGCAGGAATGCCGATCAGCACGCCGAACAGGCCCGCCACGATGCAGGCCAGCACCAGACCCACGACAAAAGCGACACCGGAGGGCAGATTGCTGTATTTCGTGAACAGGGCGCAGGTGTAAGCACCCACGGCCATGAAACCGGCGTGGCCCAGCGGCAGCTGGCCCAGATAACCGGTGGCAACGTTCAGCGAGACAGCCAGAATGATGTTGATGCCCACGGTGAGAAGCACCTTGTTCTGGTAGGTGGACAGCACGTTCTGGGTGAGGAAGGACAGGCCCACGAACAGCAGAGCCACCAGCACGGCGTTCATCAGGTAGCGCACGGGCATTTTGAGCGTTTTGCGTTTGGTATTCATCTTCATGCCCTCCTTACACCTTTTCCTGAACCTTGCGGCCAAGGAAGCCGGTGGGCTTGACCAGCAGCACGATGATCAGGATCGCAAACGTGACGGCATCCTTCCATGCGGAAAGGCCGATGGCGGAAACAAAGCACTCGCACAGGCCGATGGCGATGCCGCCGATCATGGCACCGGGAATGGAGCCGATGCCGCCCAGAACGGCTGCAACGAAGGCCTTCAGGCCCAGCATGGAGCCCATGGTGGGGGTCGCCTGCGGGTAGCTGCAGCAGTACAGCACCGAGCCGATACCGGCCAGAGCGGAACCCACCGCAAAGGTAAAGGAAATGGTGCTGTTGACGTTAATGCCCATCAGACGGGCAGCGTCCATATCCTCAGACACGGCACGCATGGCCTTGCCGAGCTTGGTCTTCTGCACAAGGAAGGTGAGCGCCAGCATGGACAGCACCGTGACCAGCAGGGTGATGACAGAGGTGAGGCCCAGCGGCACAGAGCCGATGCGGAAGGTCTGGTTGGTGTAGTAGGCCGGAATGACCTTTGCACCGGAACCAAGGATCAGCTCTGCAGTGTACTCTAGGAAGAAGGACACGCCGATTGCTGTGATCAGCAGGGAGATACGGGGTGCGTTGCGCAGCGGGGTGTAGGCGATCTTCTCGATCACAACGCCCAGCAGCGTGCAGGTGATGATGGTGGCGCACACAGCAGTGACCGGGCCAAGGCCCAGCTGATTCATCACGAACCAGGACATGTACGCACCAACCATAATGACATCGCCATGGGCAAAGTTCAGCAGCAGGATGATGCCGTACACCATGCTGTAACCCAGTGCGATCAGTGCATAGATGCTGCCAAGGGACAAGCCGTTGATCAGCTGGCTAAAAAACACTGTCATGGACTGATACTTCCTTTCTTTGCGGCGTTTGCACGCCTTTTGGGGAATGCACTTTTTTACCAAAAAAGCGGAGACGGCCGAGCAAAACCTGTTCCGGCGGTCTCCGCAATGGGTCTTTTATTTCTGAGTGCTGCCTTTATGCCGCACACCGGTGCGCAGGATCAAAGCAGATCAGAACATTTCCTTCAGAACGGGGGTTGCACCGTCGAAGCACAGGATAGCGGTCTGCTTGACGGGGTTGTGGTGCTCATCGAAGGTGAAGGTGCCGGTGATGCCATCGATGGTGCCGCCTGCGATAGCATCGATGACGGCCTGCTTATAGTCGTCATCACCGGCGGCCAGACCGGCATCCTCAGCAGCCTGAATGCCATAGACGACGGTCATGGCAGCATCGTAGCCCAGAGGAGCGAAGCCGTTGGGGTACTCCTCACCGTACTCAGCCTTGTAGGCATCCTCAAAGTCAGGGTTGGAGCCCTTTGCGTAGTTTGCGCAGAAGTAGGCATCCTTCAGCTGGTCGGCAGTTGCGTAGCCTTCCAGACCATCCCAGCCGTCGCCGCCCAGGAAGGGAACTGCCAGACCGATGCTCTCAGCCTGAGCCAGGATCTGACCGACTTCCTGATAGTAGTTGGGGCAGAACACCACTTCGGGAGCCTTGCCCAGAATGGTGGTCAGCTGGGTCTTGTAGTCCACATCGCCCTCAGAGTAGGTCTCCTGATCGACGATGGTGCCGCCCAGGCTCTCGAACTCGTTGACGAAGTTCTCTGCCAGACCCTCGTTGTAGTCAGCGCCCTTCTGGAAGATGACGGCTGCCTTGGTGTAGCCCAACCGCTGGTAAGCGTAGTCAGCCATCTTGATGCCCTGGAACGGGTCGGTGAAGGTTGCGCGGAACACATTCTCGTTCACGGTGTCGGTCTCGGCATCGTAGGTGACAGCCTCAGCGGTAGCGGAAGCGGTGACCATGGGCATGTTGTAGTCTGCGCTCTCGGCAGCAATTGCCAGAGTCGGGGTGGTGGTAACATCGCCCACCAGAGCGGTGATGCCCTGATCGCACATCTTGGTGAAGCAGGTAACAGCCTGAGTTGCATCGCCCTGCTCATCCATGGCGATGATCTCCAGCTGCTTGCCGTTGATGCCGCCCTTTTCGTTGACCTGCTTCAGGTACAGGGTAGCGCCGTTGACAACGGCCTGACCGTAAACGGAAACATCACCGGTCAGAGGTCCAAGAACGCCCACCTTGATGGTGTCGCCGGAAGCAGCGGCACCAGAAGCTGCGGTAGAGGCGGAAGCAGCAGTGCTGTTGGAAGAACCGCCGCATGCAGTCAGAACGCCGGCTGCAGCAACAACACCTGCAGCGGCCAGGAAATTACGACGAGAAATCATCTTTTTCATAGTGAATATCCTCCTTAGGAGCATTCGTGCTTCAGTATAAAAACGGAAGCAAGGCCCTCTTTCCCTCAAAGCGACCTTGCTTCGTTATCAATATTATAGACCTGTGAGCCAAAATCCGCAATTCACAAACCGTCCATACTTTCAGGGGCATTTTGTGGACTTTGTCGCCAAAATAGCCAAAAGCAATGGGCCTGTTTTGTGCACTATTTCAACTGCTTCATTTTGTTTGTGTGTCAGATGAACACAATTCACAAGTTGCAAAAGGGTTACAGGGTCTCCATTTCGGCATCTGCGGCGAACTCGGCCTCTGCACGTGCCTCGGCAGCTTCGCCCTCTGCTTCCGCTTTGGCCGGAGACTCTGCAAGGACCTTGCGGATGGCGGCGAAGTAGAACACCAGCGACAGGCCGGTGCCGATGCACCAGCCCACGGGCCATGCCATCCAGATGCCCGTGCTGCCCAGAGCAGTGTTGCTCAGCACAATGGCGATGCCCACGCGCAGGATCAGGTCGGAGAAGGTGGCAATCATAAAGCGCACCATCATGCCGCAGCCGCGCAGGATGCCGTCAGTGACCAGCTTGAGCGACACCACAAAATAGAAGGGAGACAGGATGCGCAGGAACAGCATACCGGTGTCGATGGCCGGACCCTGCGGGTCATTCATGAACAGCAGCAGTAGGAAGCGGCCGAAGAAGAAGTACAGGAGCACGATGGGCACGCAGATGATCCACACCAGATTGCGGCCTGCGCCAAAGCCCTTGTGCACACGGTCCATCTTGCCCGCGCCCATGTTCTGGGAGGTGTAGTTGGAGATGCCGTTGCCCAGCGTGGTAAAGGAAGTGATGACCATGTTGTTCAGCTTGACGGCTGCAGAGTAGCCTGCAATGACGCTGGCACCAAAGGTGTTGATGACGCTCTGCAGGATGATGTTGCCCACAGAGACGAAGCTCTGCTGCAGGATGCTGGGAATGGCTACTACGGCCACCTTGCCCAGCATGTTCCAGGAGAACAGCACGACCTTGTTCTTGGATTTGAAGGCACCGATGCGGCGGAACACCACCACCATGGCCAGCACGCAGCTCACGCCCTGGCACAGGAAGGTGGCCCATGCCACACCGGCTACGCCCATCTTGAGACCGGCCACGAACAGGATGTCCACGCCGATGTTGGACAGGGACGAGACTGCCAGAAAATAGAAGGGCGTTTTGCTGTCGCCCAGAGCGGAGAAGATGCCGGTGGCGATGTTGTAGAAGAACATGAAGGGCAGGCCCAGCACGTAGATATCCAGATACAGCGAAGAATCCGCAAGGATCTCCTCCGGGGTGTTGATGAGCTCCAGCAGGCTGTGGCAGCCCACAAGGCCGATCAGCATCAGCACGGCGCACAGCACGGCAGAGCCGATCAGGGAAGTGTAGACCGAAGTCTTCATCTCATCGTAGTCCTTTGCGCCAAAGTAGCGGGACACGATGACCGAGCAGCCAATGTTGCAGCCAAAGGCAAATGCAATGAAGATCAGGGTGATCTCGTAGCTGTTGCCCACAGCAGCCAGTGCATTCTCGCCGATGAACTTGCCTGCAACAAGGCTGTCGGCAATGTTGTACAGCTGCTGGAAGATGATGCTGCCGAACATGGGCAGGCAGAACTGCCACAAAACCTGTGACGGCTTGCCGACCGTCAGATCCTTATTCATATAGAAAATCCTCCTCTATCTACCATAAAGAAACATATTAGAACCAAAAACAGTATAGAGTCGTCCTGACAAAAAGTAAAGAAAAATTTTAGTATATCTGCCATATGAAATTAATATGATAAGCATGATGCATCCCCGCTGCTGCCAGTGGGCAGACTGTAAAGACCAGCTGTTTCCTGCTTTGCCGGAATGTTCTGCCCCATCAGCTGCCGTTTTTTGCCCCTTAAAAAGTTTACATCCACAAACATGCGCATCGGCTCTTGCACCGGGCCGGAAAGCGTGGTAGGATACTATTGGTTAGTTAGACACAACTATCATAATTGGCCGTCACCCGTCTGCCCGCCCCGGGCAGCACAGGGAAGGAAATGATATTCAGGAGGTTTTCGAGATGAACTATCTGGAAATTGAATCTGTTGTAGGCCGCGAGATCCTGGACTCCCGCGGCAACCCCACCGTGGAAGCGGAGATCACGCTGGCCGACGGCACTGTGGCACGCGGCTGCGCACCTTCCGGCGCATCCACTGGTGAGTTTGAAGCTCTGGAGCTGCGGGACGGCGACAAGGGCCGCTATCTGGGCAAGGGCGTGACCAAGGCTGTTGAGAACATCAACACCGTCATTGCTGATGCTGTTGTGGGCATGGATGCCTCCGACATCTACGCCATCGACGCTGCCATGATCAAGGCCGACGGCACCAAAGATAAATCCAATCTGGGCGCAAACGCCATTCTGGCCGTGTCCATTGCCGCCTGCCGTGCAGCCGCTGCTTCTCTGGATATGCCGCTGTACCGCTTTCTGGGCGGTGTGAACGGCAACCGCCTGCCCGTGCCCATGATGAACATTCTGAACGGCGGCGCACACGCCACCAACACGGTGGATACGCAGGAGTTCATGATCATGCCGGTGGGTGCGCCCTCCTTCAAGGAAGCTTTGCGCTGGTGCGCGGAGGTCTTCCACGCTCTGGCTTCCATCCTGAAGGCCAAGGGTCTGGCTACCTCTGTGGGCGATGAGGGCGGCTTTGCCCCCAACCTGTCCAGCGACGAGGAGACCATTGAGACCATTCTGGCCGCCATCGAAAAGGCCGGTTACGTGCCCGGCAAGGACTTCATGCTGGCTATGGATGCCGCGTCCTCCGAGTGGAAGAGCCCCAAGGGCAAGGGCTTCTACAAGCTGCCCAAGGCCGGCACCGAGTTCACCTCCAGCGAGCTGATCGCACACTGGAAGAGTCTGGTGGAAAAGTACCCCATCATCTCCATCGAGGACGGCCTGGATGAAGAGGACTGGGAAGGCTGGCAGGAGATGACCCGCGAGTTGGGCGGCAAGGTCCAGCTGGTGGGCGACGACCTCTTTGTGACCAACACCGAGCGTCTGGCCAAGGGCATCGGGCTGGGTGCAGGCAACGCAATCCTGATCAAACTGAACCAGATCGGTTCTGTTTCCGAGACGCTGGAAGCCATCAAGATGGCTCACAAGGCCGGTTACACCGCCATCAGCTCTCACCGCTCCGGCGAGACCGAGGACACCACCATTGCCGATCTGGCCGTGGCGCTGAACACCTGCCAGATCAAGACCGGTGCTCCCAGCCGTACCGAGCGTGTTGCAAAGTACAACCAGCTGCTGCGCATTGAGGAGCAGCTGGGCGGCAGCGCCGTTTACCCCGGCATGGCAGCTTTCAACGTAAAGCGCTGAAGCTGTTGAAAACCAATTGATCTTCCGGCACCCGTACTGCTTTTGCAGCGGCACGGGTGCCGTTTTGCTTTCTCCCAATTTTTTCCTGCAATCCGCTGTTCTGCCCAGCCGTGTTCCATGCATGCCGGGCATTTTGGCCCGAAATTGCAAAAAAAGGAGCAAAACATTCATGTTATCTACTCTGATCTCTCTGTACAAGCTGCTGGGCACCGGCGATTTTGTAAAAGTGCTACTGATCCTGCTGAAGGGGCTTTTCGGCTGATGCAAAGCCGCCCTTCTCACTGCGGAAACGGGACTGCCCTACCGGCGGTCTCTTTTTTTGCCTTCTCACTTTACTTTCTTAAAAAAATATGCCATAATGAAACCAGTATTTTCCGGTTTAAAAGCCGTGCCCTGTACTGGGAAATCAGGGCCAGAATCCAACAGAAGAGGGGTTTTTTGTTATGAGCAAAACCATCATCCCGGCAAACTATACGCCTGCGCTGAACCTGTACGACACGCAGCGCGCCATTGGTACGGTCAAGCGTCTGTTTGCCGACACCCTGTGCGCCACACTGAACCTGTACCGCGTGTCTGCTCCGCTGTTTCTGGAAGCATCCACCGGTCTGAACGACGACCTGAACGGTGTCGAGCGCAAGGTCACCTTTGATATCAAGGAAAGCGGCATTGAGGCACAGGTGGTGCAGTCACTGGCAAAGTGGAAGCGCAAGGCCCTGAAGGACTACGATTTCCGTGTGGGCAAGGGCCTGTACTGCGATATGAACGCGATCCGCCGCGACGAAGATCTGGATAACCTGCACTCCATCTATGTGGACCAGTGGGACTGGGAAAAGGTGATCCGTCTGGAAGACCGCAACGAGGCTTACCTCAAGAGTGTGGTGCGCTCCATCGTGTCCGCTGTCTGCGCCACCGAGATGAACCTGCACGCCATGTTCCCCCAGCTGCAGGAGCTGCCGCTGCACAGCCCCAAC
This sequence comes from Faecalibacterium sp. Marseille-Q4896, assembly GCF_017377615.1. Taxonomy (NCBI): domain Bacteria; kingdom Bacillati; phylum Bacillota; class Clostridia; order Eubacteriales; family Oscillospiraceae; genus Faecalibacterium; species Faecalibacterium sp. Marseille-Q4896. The sequence goes on along the minus strand of NZ_JAFREG010000002.1, from coordinate 316,610 downwards.
GTCACCTTCATCACCACGCAGGAGCTGGAGGACCAGTACCCGGACCTGACCCCGAAGGAGCGTGAGAACGCCTTTGTGAAGGAGCACGGCACCACCTTCCTGATGAAGATCGGCGCTCCGCTGAAGAGCGGTAAGCCCCATGACGGCCGTGCCCCCGACTATGACGACTGGGATCTGAACGGCGATCTGCTGTTCTGGAACGACCCGCTGCAGTGCAGCTATGAGCTGAGCAGCATGGGCATCCGCGTCAGCCCTGAAAGCATGGACAAGCAGCTGACCATGGCTGGCTGCGACGACCGCCGCGCCCTGCCCTTCCACAAGGCCGTACTGAACGGTGAGCTGCCTTACTCCATCGGCGGCGGCATCGGCCAGAGCCGCCTGTGCATGCTGCTGCTGGGCAGCGCCCACATTGGCGAAGTGCAGGCCAGCGTCTGGGACGCAGCCACCCGCGAAGCCTGCGCCAAGGCAGGCATCCCGCTGCTGTAAGCAGGTTTTCCACACAAAGATTCAAAAGGCAGGATACCACCCTCATGGTGGTACCCTGCCTTTGTTCGTTTTTTGCCTGTATCCGGGGAGAAATTGTTCGAGTCCTGTACCACCACCAAACAAAAAATCCCCAGACGAATGTCTGAGGATTTTTTGTGGTGGAGAATTAGGAACTCGAACGCCAGACCCCCTGCGTGGGCAGCAGCGTGCCGCTTGCGCCGGTGACGACAGCCACCTTGCCGGTGAGATCGGTATTCAGTTCCATACAGCGTCTCAGCTCCGGTATTCCGCCGGCAGCTGCTCCATGGTCTGCCACTTGTCCATGGCCTCTTCCAGCTTCATGCCCTTGGCCACTGCATCGCGGCGGCAGGCGTTGACCGCCTGGATCTCCTTCATCTTGGCACCGGTCAGGGTGTAGCCCTTCATGGCGATGAGGGTAGCCGCCCATGCCACCATGGGGATGATGCAGAACAGCACGATGACCACCCAGTTCATGCCCGGGGTGTAGGGGTCATACTGGGTGGGCAGGCTCTGCAGGCCCACAAAGCTGACCGCGATGCCCACAACGGTAGCGGACAGGCTGGACACCAGCTTGTCCACCAGACTGAACAGGGTGCCCATGATGCCGGGGATATACTTGCCGCTGCGGTAGGTCTCGTAGTCGGAGCAGTCGGCCACCATGGGGATGGGCATATCGGCGGTGGCGTAGTAGGCACCGTAGCCGATGCCGAAGAAAACGATGAACAGGATGGTGTACAGGTTGATGGAAAGGCCGTTCTCGCCCAGAATGGACAGGGTGAAGGCATCGCCGCGGCCCCAGAGCAGCAGCAGCACCAGCACGCCCACATAGCACACCAGCGCCACGCTGACGTACTTCATCAGGCTGGCCTTCTGGCCCTCCTTCTGGCTGGTGCGGACGGTGAGCAGGAAGAAGGGCACGCTGAACACATAGCCCAGCACCATCATGGGCAGGTACAGGCCGTCGTAGTTGCCCATCATGCAGCCGTACAGCATGCACAGCACGGTGGTGTTGGTGGCGATGGAAAGCGCCAGCTTGCAGCCCGCACCGGCCACCATCAGCCGCTGCATGGGATCGTTGTTCTTGATGATCTGGATGTACTCGCTCACTTTGATCTTCTCGGTCTTTTCGCCGCCGATGCCAAAGTACTTGGGCTGATCCTTCTCCCAGATGCCGATGACAGCCAGCAGGGTGAGCAGGATGGAGATGACGATGCCCACCGGAGCCAGCGTGCGGAAGAACCCGGCGGAAGCGTAGCCGCCCTCATAGTTCTTGGCAAGGATGGGGGCAAAGAACTGCATGGCACCCATGCCCAGCAGGCTGCCCACCGTGTTGAAGATGGTAAACAGGGGGCGCTGCTTGGGGTCATTGGTCAGCACGGTCTGGCCGGAGCGGGTGCAGCTGGTCTGGAAGGTGTAGCCGATGACCCACACGGCATACAGGGCAACGAACGCAGCGTAGCGCAGCCCCATGGCACTGGCGGGGATGAGCGGGGTGAGGCAGTACAGCACCAGAATGCTTGCTGCCATGATGAGGTTGCCGATGACCATGAAGGGCCGGAACTTGCCGAACCTGCCGTTGGTGCGGTCCATGAGGGCACCAATGATGGGGTCGGTGACGGCATCGAACAGGCGCATGCCGGTGACCATCACCGAAGCAAACAGCATGCTCAGGGCCAGCACCTTGCTGCCGAAGGTCGCGATGTAGGAAAGCACCAGCACATAGTACACGTTGGTCGCGCCGTTGTTCAGCGGAAACAGCACCAGCTGGTAGGTTTTGGCGCGGTTCACACTCGACGCCGTTGTTTTTTGTTCGCCCATTGCGGTCTCTCCTTTTGTCTTTGATAAAAAGCGGCAGCCCGCCCCGCCTTCGGGGCAGGCTGCCGTAACATTGGGTCAGGGATCGTGCAGACCGGAATTACTTCTGGTCAACAGCAGGAGCGGTGTCTGCCAGCTCCTTCTTGCGCTTGAGGGCCTTGCTCAGCTGCCATGCGCACAGCACGGTCAGCACAGCCAGCACGGCGATCAGTGCATAGATCGCAGTCTGCCACCAGGGCAGCACGGTCTTGAGCGTATCGCTTGCAGACCAGCCGTTCATGGCGTTGGAGTTGACCACGGTGTACAGGATGTGATGCATTGCATTGCGCATCTGGGTCACGATGTAGGCATCGTTCTCGTAGTTAGCAGCCTTGGTGGTGTGGATCTTGGGCATCGGGCTGTCCCAGATGTCGGAACCGGCGATCAGGCCGTCCACCAGATCCATGTACTGGCTGGAGCCGGAGAAGTCGGTGATGCACATGCCGCGCATGCCCAGCTCCTCACGCAGGAAGCCGTTCAGCAGGTTGGAGTTGGCACCGCACCAGGTTGCGCCCCAGCGGTTGAAGCCGGTCATCACGCACCATGCGCCGCCATCCGTGATGGCCTTATCGGCCACTTCCAGATAGATCTCGCGGGCGGTCTGCTCGTTCAGCCAGGTGTTGACACCACGGCGGCTGGTCTCGGAGTCGTTCAGGGCAACGTGCTTCAGGTAGACATACACGCCCTTGGACTGGATGCCCTGCACCTCGGCAGCGCAGATGGTGCCGGCCACAAAGGGATCCTCGGCGTAGTACTCGAAGTTACGGCCGGAGTAGGCGGTACGGTGCATGTTGATGCCGGGGCCGTACAGACCGGAGTAACCCATGGCAAGGCAGTCCTCACCGATGCACTTGCCCACTTCGTTGATCAGGTCCACATTGAAGGTGGCAGCCATGACATCCTCGGAGGTGTAGCACATGGCGGATGCACCGCCGGTCAGGGCAGCGGTCAGGCCCTGCGGGCCGTTCTCGTCCTTGGTAGCGGTCTTGCCGATGGAGGCAGCCGCTGCAGTGTTGTGGAAGCCCAGAGTGATGGTGTTGACCATCTCATCGAAGGTCAGCTGATCCAGCAGGGTCTCCCATTGGGGATCGTCGAAGTCCTTGCCGATCATGGAAGCGAGGGTCAGGCCGTTCTTGGCACCCAGAGTGGGCATCTCGACGCTGTCGGCCTCGGTGCCGTCGTACTGGGTAAAGGCCAGATCTGCAGCCAGCGTTTCGTTGGCGGTCAGGGCTGCAGGCTGGGTGGGAACCGTGCCGGTCCAGTCGGAGCGGCTCATCCAGGTCACGCTGCCGGGAGCATCGCTGCTCTTGTTGGGGTCGGACTCATCGAACAGGTTGGTGATGGCAGTGCCGTTGGCGCTGGCTGCATAGGTGGTGGCATCCAGTGCCTCGTTGGTCCACTTCCAGACCAGAGAAGTATCGCCGTCCTCGGTCATGCGGCCATTGGTGCCGGCCACGGTGTAGCCCTTGGCAGCAAGGATGTTATTGACGGCGTTGTGAGAATCGGTAGCAGCGGTGAAGTAGTAGTCACCGGCATCCAGAATGTAGGTCTTGGCGTTGTTTGCGTCGTAGGTGCGCAGCTCGCTCTTCTTCACGGTGATGGTCACATCCTCGGAAGCGCCGGGAGCCAGCACATCGGTCTTGGCAAAGCCGCACAGCTCTGCAGCGGCCTTCTCGATGCCGTTTGCCTTGTCGTAGTCGGTGTAGGGAGACTGGAAGTAGACCTGCACGGTCTCCTTGCCGGAATAGGTCTTGCCGGTGTTGGTGACCTTCAGGGTGACGGTGAAGGCGTCGTCAGACTCGGTCACATTGAAGTTGCTGTAAGCGAAGGTGGTGTAGCTGTCGCCGTAGCCGAAGGGATAGGCAACGGTGGTGGCCCAGTCATAGTCACCTGCCTTGGCAGTGCCCATGACCACATCCTCGTAACGGGTCTCGAAGTAGCGGTAGCCCAGATAGATGCCTTCCTGATAGACGCTGTACATGCCCTGCACATCCGCACCCTCGGTCAGCAGATTGTACTCTGCTGCGTTGGGGTAAGCCTGGGTGTAGAAGTTGTACATGGCGGGGTTTGCCAGATTGTCGTACAGGTAGGTGTCCACCAGAGAGCCGGAGGGGGTCACAGTGCCGGCGAGCAGCTGGCCCACACCGTTGATGCCGGTCTGGCCCACATCACCGATCCACATGGCGGCATCAATGCCGTAGTCCTCGCCGCAGATGGCAGGGTTGAGGAAGTCCATTTCCAGTGCGTTGGAGCTGTTGATCAGGACGACGATGGACTTGAAGGTGCCGTTGTCCTTCAGTGCCTTCAGGTTCTTCAGCAGCTCGATCTCTTCAGCAGACAGCTCCAGATAGTTGCCGCTGCCCTCGGAACCGGAGATCCAGCTGTCGTTGGTGCCGTTGGTGCCGCTGGGCAGGTCTGCACCCTCACCGCCGGAGCGGGAGAACACCACGATGGCAGCATCGCCGTACTCGGCAAAGCTGCTCTCGGCGCTGGACAGTGCGCTCCACGGAGCTTCATTGACAGCGTACTGGGTGTTTGCTTCCAGCGTATCCGAGATGGAAGCCGGGGTAACGCGGCTGTAATTCGTCATCATGCTGTCGGACTTGTACAGATCCCACAGCGTCTGGTTGACCTGAATGCCCTGAGCTTCCAGTGCTTCCTTCAGGTTGGGGGCCTTGCTGGTATCCACGGAACCGGAGCCGGTGCCGCCGTACATCAGGTCCACAGAGCCATGGCCGAACAGGCTGACCTTGGCGCTGCCTGCCAGCGGCAGGGCAGCGTTGTCATTCTTCAGCAGGGCAGCGCCCTCGGCCTCAACGGTGGCGCACAGCTCTGCTTCGTAAGCCTCGCGCTCTTCGTCGGAAGTAAAGCCCGCTTTGAAGTATTCGGTATCTTCCGTAGTGTCGCCCTTGATGATCTTATAGGTCGATGCATTCAGAGCAACGTTCAGGGTGGTGGCGTACTGATTTGCGATCATGTTGCCCACGATGGCGGCGATGGTCAGGATCGCCGTCAGTGCAGTGAGTACCGACCACAAACGTACTTTGGGTTTCTTGGTATTCATTGGTTCTCCTCCTTTTCATGTATAACAACCGCCAGACAGCGGAATGTCCTTGTTTATACCCAGTTCGCACTCTTGGACTTGGTTTTCACCAGCTTGTAGCTGGGGTTCGGCTCTGCCACACTGCGGAAGGATGCGGTGTCGATGCAGTCGCCTGCAACCGCCTTCAGCTCCACCTTGCCATGCAGCGGCACGCGGAACCTGAAGATGTGCTCGCCGGTCTGCTCTGCCAGCTTTTTGCCGTCCGCATACAGGGCGACGGAGTTCTGGTTGGAGTAGACCTTGACCTCGATCTCCTTCTCGGTGCGGTCGGTGAACCGCTTGGAGCAGATGTGGACGAAGTTTTCCTCACTCCACCATGCTTTATAGAGGTAGAAGCTGTCCTTTTTGGTCTTTCGGTCAAAGGTGACAAGACCCTTGTGGTTCATGCCCGGCTCGCCGCCCTGATCCCGGGCATCGGCTGCAAAATCGAACATGTTCCACACATGGGTCGCCCACAGCCACGGGTGGCGATCAAAGCACTTCAGCATATACTCGTGGTACTTGGCCTGATATTCCTCGGTGTGGTCGCCCCGGCGGGGGTGGGCACTGTGGAGGTTGGGCATGCCCTCGGCACCGTACTCGGAAAAGCCCAGCGGACGGTTGGGGTATACCAGATGGAAAAAGTCTATCCACAGGTCATTCAGGAACAGCCCCGGCACATACCAGCCCAGATACAGGTTCCAGCTGACCAGATCGGTGATGTGTGCCACCGGGTTGAAGGGGCCGCACATGGCGTAGCAGGCCAGCGTGGTCAGGCGGGTGGAATCCATCTTGTGGCACAGTTCGTTGAGCACCCGATGGTTGTCCAGCATATCCGCCTTGTCCTTGGTGGAAATAGTGATCTCGTTGGACACACCCCAGCAGACGATGGAGGGGTGGTTGTAGTTCTGGTGGATGAGCTCCTTCATCTGGCTGATGGTATTTTCCCGGCCATTGGGCAGATGCTCGGAAATGTAGGGAATCTCTGCCCAGACCACCATGCCGTACTGGTCGCACAGGTCGTAGAAATACTGGTCGTGCTGGTAGTGCGCCAGCCGGACGGTGTTTGCACCCAGCTCCCGGATCAGCGCCATGTCCTCATCATGCATCTCCCGGGTGATGGCGTTGCCCAGACCCTTGCGGTCCTGATGGCGGGACACACCGTGAAGGGGATAGGGCCTGCCGTTGAGGAAAAAGCCCTTCTTTGGGTCTACAGAGAAGCTGCGCAGGCCCACCTTGGTGGTCACTTCATCCACCGGCTTGCCGTCCTGCAGCAAACGAACCACACAGGTGTACAGGTAGGGGTCCTTCACGCCGTTCCACAGGTGGGGAGCATCCAGATGGAGGAAAGTATTTTCGCCTTCGCCCTTTGCAGCGGTGCGGCCCTCAGCATCCAGCAGCTCCACCGTCACGGTGCCGCTGCCTTCCACCAGCGTTTCCACCCGGATGTCGGCGCTGTTCTCCTGCAGGGCCGGGGTGATCTTCACGCCGGTATCGCCAAAATGTCCCAGCGCAATGTGGTTTTTGTTCACCACCAGCAGGCTCACATCCCGGTAGATGCCGCCGTAGAAGGTGAAGTCTGCTTTCTGGGGGTAAACGCGGTCGTTGACGCTGTTGTCCACCCGCACCGTGAGCTGGTTCTCTGCCTGCAGCAGCTCCGTGACCTCTGCCCGGAAGGTGGAGTAGCCGCCGTCATGGGTGCAGAGCTGCTGACCGTTCAGCAGCACGGCGGCGCTGGCGTTGACGCCCTCAAATTGCAGCCATACCTGCTGCTGTGCCGGGTCGTACACCGGTGCTGCAAAGCGGGTGCAGTAGGTGCAGCAGCCCCGCCAGTAATCGTTGCCGCCGTCCTGACCGTCCCTGGCGTTCCATGTATGGGGCAGCTCTACGGCGGTGGTAACGCCGTTCGGGCCGGTAAACTGCCAGTCCTTCATGAGCTTTGCAATACTACGCATCCGATTCCTCCTGTTTTTGCTGTGGTACAGTGATTTTTTTCGTTTTTTTGCTCTTTGTCATTATTTTATCAGAGTGGCCGTATTTCGCAAGATGCGTGCGAAAATCGGTCGTTTTGCGTGCGCATTCGGTTTTGGACTGCCAAATGTAAACTGATATATTTGTAAGTTTTTCACAAGCAGATGTATCCAACAAGTCGAAAAAAGAAAACCGCCGCAGTCCTTCCGTTTCCGGAACTTCTGCGGCGGCTGCCGTTTTCTTAACTTATTTTTGCAGCGGAAAGATGATCTTTTCCGCAAAAAACTCGCCCTGCTCTTCCAGAGTCAAAGTGCCTTTGTACTTCTGCACGATGCGCCGGATCACCTTCAGCTCGTATTGTGCAGAGCGGCTTGCCTGCTGTTCCGGCGGGCGCAGCGGGCTGATGATGTTCACCACCACAAAACCCTGCCGCACACAGACCAGCAGATCGATGACCCTGCACTCTGGCCGGGAGATCTGCACGGCGCTTTCCACGGCGTGATCCAGCGCATTGGCAAACAATGCGTACAGATCCCCCGCTTCAAAAAAGCCCAGACAGCTGCCGTTTGCCACGGCATTCAGCTGGATGCCCCGGGACTCGCACAGCAGGCTCTTCTCGGTCAGCACCACATCCAGCACCTCATTGCCGGTGTTGCGGTTCGCGTCATACAGGCGGGCCGCGCGCTCGGCCTCATCAATGCGCTCCTGTGGTACCGCTTCGGGCGACAGCTTGCGGAGATTGGCAATCTGCACTTTCAGCTCATGGCAGCGCTTGTTAATGATCTGCACGTTCTGCCGGGCCACCTGATACTGCTGACGCTGACGCTCGTACAGCAGGTTCAGTTCATTCATCTCTTTTTCCATGGCAGACTTCTTGAACAGCTCACTCTGAAAATACAGCAGGGTGATAAAATAGAACTGCCCGATCAGAATGGTAACGGTAAGGCTCAGCGGAGTATGTTCGGTGCGGGCATTGTCCAGCACGGCGGCCTGCACCATGAACAGGATGCCAATGAAGAACGCGCTGAACAGCTGCCGGGGCCCGATGTTGTATTCTCCTTTATAAGGAAGCTGCCGTGCCAGCAGGATGTACACCGCCGCAAAGAATACCGCCCCGGACAGCAGCTGTACCAGAACCGCCCAAGGGGAAGCCATGTTCAGCGGGTGTCCATACCGGGTAAACTGCAGCTCCAGAAAGCACCAGCTCTCGTAGGCGCACTGCGCGATGAGCAGGCTCCATACTGCGCAGTACAGGGCACCTTTTTTATTGATATCCGTACACAGATAGATCATCCCGCCCAGCAGCGCAAAAAAGGAGATGTAAAGCACCAGCAGCAGGAGCTGCTGCTGCCACAGTGTTGTGGACTGTGCCAGAGGGTCCAGCAGCTGCGCCAGCAAAAGCAGCGGGAACAGCATCCCGCAGGCGCGCGCCCAGAAATGGGAGCGATGCCGCAAAGGCAGACAAAAGACCAGCGCCGCGCCCCAGCGCAGCAGCGCCCGGAGCAGGCTGTTCAGCAGCGATGTGGTCACAGCACACCTCCCATGTAGGACGCTACTGCGGTAAGAAAGGCCGTACGCTGCCGTCGGCTGATCTCCAGCCGGTCGTTTTTCACAAGGGCAAAGTCGTTTTCAATGCCCTTGACGTAGGCCAGATTGACCAGATAGCATTGGTTGCAGCGGACAAAATGATACTCGGCAAGCTGCTTTTCGGCACTTTGCAGGCTGGCGCGTGCCGCGAACTCGCCTTTGGAGGTGTGGTAGTACAGCATCCGGCTGTGGGTCTCCAGATAATAGATATCAGCGGTGTCCAGCAGCTGGATGCCGCCGCCCGCCAGCTGCAGCACCACCTGCCCGCCTCTGCGCCGCTGCACCCGCTGGATGGCGCGGGAAAGCTTGGTGCAGAACTGATAATAGTTCACCGGCTTCAGCACATAATCCAGTGCATCCACCTCGTAGCCCCGGATGGCATACTGTGCCATGTTGGTCACAAAGACCAGCACCACATCCGCATCCACGGCCCGGATAGCTTCGGCTGCTCCAAAGCCGTCCAGCCGTGGCATCTCCACGTCCATAAAAATGATGTCGAATCCCGGCGTATAGTGCTCTGCGATCTCGGCACCGTCTGTGATGAGACTGATCTCCACCTGCAGGCCCTGCTCCTGCGCATATTGCCGGACGAACCGGTTCAGGCTTTCCCGTGTTTCTTCCTGATCCTCTACGATCGCAATTTTGAACATCCTGCACCCACCTTCTCACTGCGTCTGATCGCCGTATGGCTCTTTTTATTGAAACACACTTTTCTATGAAATGCAATGGAAAACCTTGAGGGGAAAACAGATGCGGTTCTCGTCCTGCTCTGACGTGGGTTAGTGGATGGCGCAACAAAAAAGCCCCAGACAACCGTCTGAGGACTTTTGCGGCAGAGCACTGCCAAGGGCAGGCGAACCTGGATTTATTCCAGATACTGCGGCAGATTCCACGCACCTCGCAGCACACGGTGGACCTCCACAGTCTTTATTTCATCGTTGACGCGGTAAAATACAAGATACTGGTCAACGACCATCCTACGGTAAGCAGGGTCGAGGCGGTAGATCTCGCACATTTTCGGGGTATCGCCCAATTTTGTGATCTTCTCCCGCAGCTCTTTCAGTACGCGGCTAGCTGTTTTAGGGTAAAAGCCAGACAGATATCGGGCGATATCGTTCAGGTCCTGTACAGCAAGGGGCAGATATTTGATTTTATACGTCATACTGCTTGCCCAGCGTCTCCCATACGCTTTCGTGGTCTGCCCATTGCGTGTCGGGGTCAGCCGCCTGCTGCTTTGCCTTGGCAAGTGCCTCGGCAACATACCGCTGGTGCAAGAACTCCTCGTACTTGGCGTAGTCCTCAATGTTGATGAGAACTGATTCCCCACGGCCATGATTCGTGATGATCACATGGTCATGGTCTTTGAGCATCTCCGAAATTTCGGCGTAATGGTTGCGCAGGTCCCGGGAAGGGCGAACGAATGTCTGCATCATACGGGACACCTCCTGTCAGGAATATTGTATCACAAAATGACTACAGCTGCAACGGTGACAATAGGGTAAGAATCGTCCCGTGGCCACAAATTTTCAATTCTTGGAAATTTTCTGCCCATCCGGGACAGCTTCTTGTTGGGACGTGCCTGCCCCAAACCCTGCTGGTGAAAATTTTAGTCCCACCGATTTTCATCCGTCCATCTATATTCCGTTTGAGTTTCTTTATCGTTGCACATTGAATGGCATCCATCTTTTCCCCATATTTGACAATGCTCATGTGTGAAATGATCTTCCTGATAGCGAAAATACTCATGGTGGATACAATCCATACAATAGGATGTCAGGCAGATATTGTCTTTATTATCATGTAAAACATCTGTTGCGTTCATAATTTTCCTTCTTTCTACTATGATAGTGTGGTTAATATGTCTTTGCTTATTTTGAGTTACAATCTTTCGTATGCTTCATAATGCAACACCCCATTACGATAATGGGAAGCACAGCTCTCAGCCCAAGGTCACCCAAAAAAGTCACATTTGCATCAAGAACCAATCCTGCAAACCATGCAGCCAAAGTGAAAACTGTTGCCCAACCATATCCCATTATAACACGCCCTTTCATTACGATTCGTTTAGCATGCTCACTGGTTTGAGTATACCATACAGCTTGACAAAAGACCACTGCTATATGTCAGAACTCTCCCTTTTTCCCGCGTACGTACGGACGGACATACGCAGCGATTGACCCGAAACGCACAGTATAGGGGGATGCAAAGCAAAAGGCAGGATACCACCGTCATGGTGATACTCTGCCTTTGCTCGTTTACTGCTCTGCGTACTCTCTCCGCAGAACCTCCGATAAACAAAAAACGTACCCGAACCCTTTTTCATAAAGAATCGGGTTCGAGTACGAACTGTATGGTGGACGGTACAGGACTCGAACCTGTGACCTCCTGCACGTCAAGCAGATGCTCTACCAGCTGAGCTAACCGTCCATAAGTCATATCGACTTAGATAGTTTACCACAGCCTGTGCAAAAAAGCAATACTTTTCTGTGATTTTTTATTTTTCCGCCTTCAGCGACCTGCGGACGATATCATACAGCACCGGCTTCATGGCCTCAATGTCATCGGGCTTGCCCTCCAGCACGCTGGAATAACACACCGACATGCACATGCTGCCCAGTGCCGTGATGCGCTGGTAGATCTCCCGCTCGGTGCGGCCGGCCATTTCCGGGCTGGTCAGCACCACATTCAGCAGCTTGCGCATCAGCGGCTCGGCTTCGCGGCTGGCTTCGATCTGGTCCAGCCCCGGCCATATGAAGTTGTGCTCCAGAAACTTGAGCACCAGCGTATCCTTCCGTAGTGCTTCGATGATGTGGTCGATCACCGCCACCATCTTGTCCGGGAAGTTTTCGAGCTCTGTCTGCTTTTCCACCGCTTCGCACGCGTTGCTCAGCAGCTGGTAGCTCACCCGGCCCAGCAGCGCCTGCATCACCGCACCTTTATCCTGAAAATACAGATAAAAGGTGCCCTTGGCCACCTTGGCCCGGCTGGTGATATCCTCTACGCTGGTTTTTGCGGCACCTCGCTCCAGAAACAGATCATAGGCTGCCTCCAGCAGTGCCCGGCGCTTCTCCTGCTTTTTGCCCTCCACGGTACCCATATTCCCTGACGATTCCTCTTTTCCGCTCGGTTTCATTCGCTCATTTGTGTTGTCTCAATCATTTTAGCAGTCCTTTCCCGATAGTGCAAGTCAAAAAAGCTATACAATTTCAGGCAGTTGATAAGAAAACTGACTTCTGGTCATTTTTGTACTTGACACCCGGTTTGTCATGGTTATAATAGTGTTTGCTTGGAAATGACCACCAGTCATTTTACTAAGATTTTTAACCATTTTCTATGGAGGGTTCTCATGAAAAAGATCGCACAGGGCATTGTGCGGCTGCGCAAGCTGATCCTGACAGTAGCATTCCTGCTGTTGATCCCTTCCGCAATCGGCGCAATTGCTACCCGCATCAACTATGACATCCTCACCTACCTGCCGCAGGATCTGGACTCCATGATCGGCGAGGTAGCCCTTGAGGACGATTTCCATCTGGCCTCCACCGGTATGATCACGGTAGAAGGCTTACCCACAAACGAACTAATCGCCATGAAGAAGGACATCGAGGCTGTTCCCGGCGTGACCCAGACCTTCTGGCTCAGCGATGTGATCGACCCCAGCATCCCCACCGAGATGCTACCCGCCGATGTGCAGCAGTTCATGTTCGGCAAGAACGATTCCACCATGCTGATCGTCCGCTTTGACGCCCCCAGCGCCAGCGACGAGACCATGGAAGCCGTCGCTCAGATCGAAAAGCTGCTGCGCAAGGACTGCTTCTTCGGCGGTATGAGCGTTATCCTGCAGGACACCAAGGCACTGGTCAATCAGGAAATGCCCATGTACATCCTGATCGCCGTGGGTGCCAGCCTTCTGGTGCTGTTCCTTTCGCTGGAAAGCACCATCACCCCGCTGCTGTTCATGCTGGGTCTTTTGTTCCCCATTGCGTACAACTTCGGCACCAACATCTTTCTGGGCCAGATCAGCTACATCACCGAAGCGCTGGCCACCGTGCTGCAGCTGGGTGTCACGATGGACTTCTCCATCTTCCTGCTGCACCGCTATCAGGAAGAGAAGGAGCTGCGCTCTTCCAACGAGGAGGCCATGACCAGCGCCATCTGCAAGACCATGACCTCCATCTCCGCTTCCAGCCTGACCACCATTGCAGGCTTCCTGGCACTGTGTGCCATGCGTCTGACGCTGGGCCGCGATATCGGCCTTGTCATGGCAAAGGGCGTTGCCCTCGGTGTCATCTGCACCGTGGTCATCCTGCCCTCCCTGATCCTTACCTTTGATAAATGGGTGGAAAAGTACAAGCACCGCACCGTGATCCCCAAGCTGAAAAAGCTCAGCTACTTTGTTTCCAACCACTCGGTGCCCATCGTGGTTATCTTTATCCTCATCCTCATCCCCTTTGCCATCGCGCAGAACAAGACCGAGGTGTACTACACCCTGTTCGACTCCCTGCCGCAGGACCTGACCGGCATCGTGGGCACCAACAAGCTGGGCGAGGACTTCGGCATGACCACCAGCCACTTCATTCTGGTGCATGACGACCTGACTGCCACCGAGGTGAGCGACCTGTGCGATGAACTCAAGGACGTGGATGGCATTACGCAGGTGGTAAGTCTGGATTCCATCACCGGCCCGGGCTTCCAGACCGAGCTGCTTCCCGACAGCATCATGGAGATCCTGCAGTCCGGCGGCTACAAGCTGATCCTTGCCAACAGCTCTTATAAGACTGGCACGGACGCCATCAACAACCAGCTGGACGAGATGATTTCCCTCATCAAGACCGTTGACCCCGAGGGCGTCATCACCGGCGAGGGTGCCATGACGAAAGACCTGATCGAAGTGGCAGATGTGGACTTCAAGAACGTCAACGTCTGGTCCATCATGGCCGTTCTGGTCATCATCGCCGTTTCCTTCAAGAGCATTTCCATCCCGGCGCTGCTGGTGGCCAGCATTGAAGCCGCCATCGCCATCAACATGGGCATCCCGTACTTCACCGGTACGCAGCTGCCCTTCATTGCAAGCATCGTCATTGGCACCATCCAGCTGGGTGCTACCGTGGACTACTCCATCCTGATGACCACCCGTTACCACGAGGAGCGCGCCTTTGGCCGCACACCGAAGGAAGCCGCCCAGCAGTCGCTGGAGCACTGCAGCCAGTCCATCCTGACCAGCGGCCTGACCTTCTTTGCCGCCACCGTCGGTGTGGCTGCCATCAGTAAGATGGAGCTGCTGAAGAGCATCTGCCTGCTGATCTCCCGCGGCGCACTGATCAGCATGGTGGTCATTCTGGTGATGCTGCCCGCAGCCCTGATGCTGTGCGACTGGATCATCCGCCACACCACCCTCAAGTGGATGGTACCCGAATCCGCCAACGCCAAGAAGTCTGAAAAGGAGTAATTACATTATGAAAAAATCGCTTCGTTTCGCCAGTGCGGCGCTGGCTCTCACCCTCGCCGCAGGCTGTGCAATGCCCGCATTTGCAGCTGGTAAGAGCAGCTTTTCCAAATCCGAGACCGTCTATGCTGTGATGAACGGCGACGGCTCCATCAAGAGCACCACCGTCAGCGAGCATCTGTACAGCGCCTCCGGCCTTGCAAACGTTACCGACAAGACCACCCTGACCGACATCCAGAACACTGAGAGCGATGCCGAGTTCACCCAGAACGGGGAAGAGCTGGTGTGGAACACCAACGACACCGATGTTTACTACAAGGGCAATACCGACAAGGCCCTGCCCATCGATGTGAAGGTGACCTACGCTCTGGACGGTCAGGAAGCTGCCCTTGAGGACATCATTGGCAAGAGCGGCCACCTGACTGTGACCGTCAACCTGAAGAACAACGAGACCGGCACCGTGAACGTGAACGGCAAGGACCGCACCATCGTCACTCCGCTGATCACCGCTGTGGGCGTCATTCTGGGCGGGGATGCTGCCAACGTGACCGCAGAACACGGTATGATCGAAAGCGCCGCCAAAAGCAGCGTTGCCGCCTTTGTTACCCTGCCGGGCGTGAAGGATTCCCTGTCCGGCCTGCTGCCCGATGAGGTGGACAGCATCGAAGACTATCTGCAGGACACCGTGACTGTGGAAGCCGATGTGGAAGACTTTACCTGCCCGCAGGTCATGGTGGCCTGCGCTACCAGCACCGCTGCTCTTGGCACGGACAATGTGTTTGACCTGAGCAGCATCAACGACCTGACCGATGGCATCAACCAGCTGAACGATGCCATGAGCCAGCTCATGGACGGCGCTTCCCAGCTGGTGGACGGCACCTCTCAGCTGGCAGGCGGTGTTCTGGCCCTGCTGGACGGTGCCAACACCCTGAACAACGGCGCTGCCGCTCTGGACGACGGCCTTGGCCAGCTGACCAACGGTCTGGACACCCTGAGCGCCAACAATGCAGCACTGAACGCCGGTGCGCAGCAGGTGGCTGACGGTGTGCTGGCTTCTGCCAACAAGACCCTGAAGGAAGGCGGCCTGATCGACGAGGACATGACATGGTCGAACTACGAGGCTGTGATCGACAACATCCTCACCATGAACGATAAGACCCTTGCTGCCGGCCGCAAAAAGATGGTGCGCACCATCTGGGAGCAGGAACCCAGCTTCAAGGATAGCCAGCTGGATCTGGCCCTGTATCTGTCCGCGACCAAGACGAACCACGATCTGGAAGCAGCCCTCAAGCTGATGCAGAACTTTGACGCTTCCATGCTGACCGGCGCTCTGGAGATGGTGACCAATGCCGATGCAAAGAACACCGCCAAGGCCGAGCTGAAGTATCAGGTGGAGAACAGTCAGGATATGGCCGATGTCCGCGCCCTGAAAACCAGCCTTTCTCAGATCCAGTTCTTTGTTTCCAGCGTGAACCAGTACACCGCAGGCGTGCAGACCGCTGCGGACGGTGCCCACTCCGCAAAGGATGGCAGCGCACAGCTGGCTGCAGGCACCAAGACCCTGTATGACGGCGTGAACACCCTGAACACCGGTGCAGGTCAGTTGAATGACGGCGCAGGCCAGCTGAACGACGGTCTGAACCAGTTCAACGAGGAAGGCATCTCCAAGCTGACCGGCGCGCTGGATCAGGATCAGCTCCATGGCCTGAAGACCGTGCTGGACGAGATGACCGACCGCCTGAACGACTACACCAGCTTTGCCGGTGCACCGGACGATGCCGAGAGCAGCGTCAAGTTCGTCTATAAGACCGCTGAAACCGTGGCCGCTGCCGACACCACTGCAGCCGAGACTGAGACGGTGGAAGAAGGCAATATCTTTACCCGCCTGTGGCAGCGCATCGTGAACCTGTTCAAGTTCTGATAAGCCATCTTCGAGAATTCATGTTGAACCTCTTTCCATAGAGAAGGGGCTGTTGCAAAACAGCCCCAACGAAAAAATGAGATAGGCTTCCCCGGAAGGGGCTGCCTATCTCATTTTTTTTTGAGATCTGCCTTTGAGTTTTCAGCGTTCTGCCCGTTTTGTACGGTGAATGCGGCTGTTTTCAACATTTTAAAGAGACGCTGTTTTGCAACAGCCCTGCGGGCGATGGAATGGCCCGACTCGTGTCCGGCAAGAAAGCTGCCCGCCCACGATATGCAGTTTACTTGCGTGCAATCATTTCGGTGTAAGCCAGCACCAGCGGGCCGACACCCTTGGCATCGTTGCAGACCACCGGCTCGCTGAAATAGTAGGCCAGAGAGCCGTCGCGGTGATCCTTGCCGCCAAGACCCGCCACTAGGCAGATGCCGTCCAGCTGCAGACTGCCATCCGGGTTCTTGGAGAGATACTTGTCGCAGGTGCCGTAGAAGGCCTTTTCGGCCCATGCGGCCATGCGTTTGGGCAGGTAGCCAAGACGCACGCCTTTGAGCACCGCGTAGGCAAACAGAGCGGTGCCGCTGGTCTCGAGGTAGTTGCCCTCCACACCGGGGCGGTCCATCACCTGCCAGAACATGCCGGTCTCCTCGTCCTGGAATTTGTGCACATCCTCAATGGTCTGCTTGAGCATTGCCATGATGCCGCGGTACTCATTGTATAGCTGCTCGTCCATCCGCTCCAGCACATCTACCATAGCTACCATGAACCAGCCCATGGCACGCAGCCAGAAGTTGGGGCTGCAGCCGGTGACGGGGTCGGCCCAGTACATCTGGCGGCTCTCATCGTAGCCGTGGTAGTACAGGCCGGTCTTTTCGTCCCGCATGTGTTTTTTGATATTCATGAACTGTTTGTAGCTGTCGATGCAGCCCTGCATCTTGTTAAAGCGGGTCTCGTACTCCATGTAGAAGGGCTGGGCCATGTAGGTGCCGTCCAGCCACACCTGCCATGGGTAGATGTCCTTGTGCCAGAAATTGCCCTCTTTGGTGCGGGGCTGGGTGGCCAGCTGGCTGCGGATGGTCTCGATGGCCTTGCGGTACTTTTCATCCCCAAAGATATCGTACAGGGTGAACAGGTTCTTGCCCTGATTCACGTTATCCAGATTGTACTCCTTGGGGTCGTAGGTCTTGATGGAGCCATCCTCCTGAACAAAGTAATCAATGAAGCTCTTGGAGAAGTTCAGATACTTCTCGTCGCCGGTGGTCTTGTACAGGCTTAGGCAGGCCGTGATCATGCAGCCGTCGATGTAGTTCCACTTGTTGGGCTTGCCGCTGCGCACCTTCTCGATGTTCCACATGGGTGCTTCGGCGCTGGAATTGGCGATCAGGTAGTCCACGTAATCGCCCAGCATGGCAAGAATTTCTTCATGGGTCATGGTATCAGTCCTCCTCAAAATGGCCGACATTTGCAAAGTGCAGGCGTTCGCCCTCGTAGCCCTCGATCTTCACGTTGTGCAGGTCGATCTCCTTGACGTTCTCGGCGTAGATGGCCAGCTTCTTCACCAGAGGGCGGTTATCTGCCATAGCGGCCTGACCGGCCTCGGCATTGGGGTCAAAGGTGATCGTGACGTTCTTCATGGAAACGCGCTCAATGGGCTGCTCCGGCAGGCCGTCGAAGTAGCATCCCGCGAACTGAGCGTCGGTGGCGACGATGTCCTCCATGGTCAGGCTGCCCAGCTTCGGGGTGTACTCGTCCACGGGCATGGCATCGCGGCACTGCACATAGGGGCCGTGGCCGTCCGGGTCACAGAAGTAGAACATGTTGATGACGAAGGGTGCCTTGACACCGCGCATCTCCACGTTGCGGAACACCAGCCCGTCGATGACGGCGGTGTTGCCGCGGCCACGGCGGGTCTTGACGCGCAGGCCGCGGTCGGTGTGGTCCATCAGGCACTGGGTGACCACCATATCCTTCACACCGCCGCTCATCTCGCTGCCAATGACGATGCCGCCATGGCCTTTGTCCAACAGGCAGTTGCGGATAACGGTGTGCTCACAGCTCTTTTTCAGCTTCATGCCAAGGAATACCTTGCTGGCCTTCATGGCAATGCAGTCGTCGCCCACATGGATGTTCACGCCGATGATGCGGATATACTCGCAGCTTTCGGGGTCGATGCCGTCGGTGTTGGGGGCATTGTAGGGGTTGTTGATGTTGAAGTTCAGCAGGTCAAGGTGCTTGACAAAGATGGGGTGGATCGTCCACGAATAGCTGTTCTGCACCGTGATGCCGTGCAGGCAGATGTTCTCGCTGTCCACAGCAGCCACAGCGCGGGGCCGCCATGCGATGCGCTTGATCTTGGGCGTTACCCACCAGTCGCCGTTCTCGGCATCGCAGTCCAGCGTGCCCTCGCCGGTCACAACGACATCGTGCACCTGCGTGATGTTCAACAGACCCGCAAAGCTGTCCAGCGGGTTGCCCTCCCAGCCGGTCAGGTAGTATTCATCCACCTCGTTCTCGCTGGGGATCACGCCGGGCAGGATGGGGTAGTGGGTGCGGTCATTGTCGCCCAGCAGCACAGCGCCCTTTTCAAGATAGAGGGTGGTGTTGCTTTTCAGGAACAGGCTGCAGGTGCGGTAGCGGCCTGCGGGCACGTACACTGTGCCGCCCTTGGGGCAGGTGGAAAGAGCCGCCTGCAGCTTGAGGGTGTTGTCCGTGGTGCCGTCGGCCACCAGACCGTAGCGGGAAGCATCCACAAAGAAGGTCTCGGCCTCGGTGGTAAAGGTGCAGGTCAGGCTTTCGCCCTCGGCCTGCACACCCACCGTGTACTCCGTACCGGGCAGCAGGGAGAACAGGGAGAACACGTTGGTCTGGCAGGCTTCGTAGACGGTCTTGCCGTTCAGGGTAACGGTGAACGGGTGGGCCGGACGATAGCACAGGCCGTTTTCCAGCTCGAAAACAGCGCTGCGCGTCATGGAACGGATAAGCGACAGATTCATGAGAGAACCTCCTGATGGTTTTGTCTTGCCCAAATGCCTTGGGCATGGTATGATGAAAAAGAACCCTCTCAGTCAAACCCTTTGGGTTTGCCAGCTCCCCCGAAGGGGGAGCTTTTATGGAGCGGAACGGTCAAATGCATAAAACCTCGCCCTTTGGGAGAGGTGGCATCGCGCAGCGATGACGGAGAGGGTTTTCCCTCGGAAGATGATGAGAAGTGTATTATGAGATCAGAACGTGAAAAGATTACCGGCAAGGTGGCCGCTGCCACCCTGCGGCTGAATGCGAACCGCTACGAGCTGCCGCCGGATGAGGACACCTGCTATCTGCTGCTGGTGTCGGAGGGCAGCGTCACGCTGGAATACGAGGGCGGGAATGTGCTGGTAAACCCCGGCAGCGCCGTGCTGCTTGGCCCCGGCGGCTGCCGCTTTGCACAGACCGGCAGCGCCGTACCGCAGATCGTGGGGTGCCACTTTCCGCTGGGGATGCTGCATGATTTGAAAAACACAGCCGGGCGGGATTTCGGCCGCCTGTTTGCGCCCGGGGAGCGCACAGTGCTGTATGCACCGGTGCAGTGGCAGAGCCGCATCCGTACCCTGCTGGAAATGATGGCCAGCGCCAGCACCGAGCAGGATTACCCCGGCCCGCTGTACCTGCTGCTGATCCTGCACTATGTGGAGCAGGAGTGCATTGCCGAGAGTAGCGCTGTGGCGCGTCCCCACAACGAAACGGTGGAGCAGATCTGCGCCTACCTTGCGGCCAATTACCGGCAGAAGTTTTCCCTCACCGAGGTGGCGGCGCAGTTTTATCTTTCGCCCTACTACCTGAGCCGTTTGTTCCGGCGGGTAACGGGCCAGTCCATCGTGGATTACATCAACAACCGCCGCATCGAAGCGGCCCAGAAGCTGCTGGAAACGACTGAGCTTTCCATCAGTGCGGTAGCCGAGCAGACCGGCTTTGCCAGCGCCGCCCATTTCCGCCGGGTGTTCCGCGAGGTGATGGGTACCGGCCCACTGCAGTACCGCAAAGGACATAAGAAATAAGAAACACCCCCTGCGCCATCTACGGGAACGGCACAGGGGGTGTTTGTTTGTATCAGATGATCTTATGCTGTGCGGGGAAAGGGCTTAGCCCTTGACGGCACCGGCAGAGATACCTTCAACGAACTGGTCCTGTGCACAGAAGAAAACGATCAGCTGCGGCAGGATGGAGATGAGGGACAGAGCAAGGATCTTGTTCCATGCGAAACCGGTATCACCGTCCATGGACAGCTTGACGAACAGGGACATCGGGTACTTACCGGGAGTGCTGACGTAAAGCAGCGGACCCATGAAGTCGTTGCAGCTCCACATGAATTGGAACAGTGCGCAGGACACCAGAGCGGGGCCAAGCATGGGCACGATGACCTTGTACAGGGTCTGGAAGGAGGAGCAGCCGTCGATGGCAGCGGCTTCGTCCAGATCACGGGGGACATTGCGCATGAACTGCACCAGCTGGTAGACGAAGTAGGTCTCGGTCGCAAATGCGCAGTGCACCCAGATAGCCAGATAGAAGGGGCTGTCCAGCCAGCCGAACTTGTTGTACAGCAGGTACTGCGGCACATTCAGAACGACCTGCGGCAGGAACAGGGTGGCCAGCATGATGTTGAACATCAGCTTACGGCCGGGGAAATCGAAGCGGCCAAAGCCGTAGGCAGCCACACAGGCGGAGACCACCGTGCAGATCACCTTGGGGATGACGTAGCTGTAGGTGTTCAGCATGGCCTGCAGGATGTTGATGGAACCGCCAAAGTTGTTCAGTGCGCCGCGGTAGCCATCCAGAGTGGGGTGCTTAATCCACAGGCTGATGCCTGCAAAGATCTCGCTGTTGTCCTTAAAGGTAGCGCTGATCATCCACAGCAGGGGATAGATCATGATGACGCCGACCAGGATCAGGACGAAATACTTGAAGAAGGTCGCGATTTTGTTCGATGCTTTCATTCCCATACTGGTCACCTTACCTTTCGTCAGAGTAGTAGACCCACTTCTTCTGGCTGGTGAATGCAATGATCGTCAGGATGCAGACGATGATGAACATGATCCATGCCAGAGCGGATGCCATACCCATGTCATAAGACTTGAATGCGTAGTTGTAGACCAGCAGAGAAATCAGCGTGGTGGAACCACGGGGGCCGCCATTGGTGATGATGTACGGGCCATTGAACTCCTGGAAAGCCTGGCAGATCTGAGTGACCAGGTTGTAGAAGATGATGGGAGTGATCATCGGAACGGTGATGGAGAAGAACTGACGCCACTTGCCGGCACCATCAATGGTAGCGGCTTCGTACAGGTCTGCAGGCACGCCCTTCAGAGCGGCCAGGAACAGCACCATGGCAGAACCGAACTGCCAGATACGCAGGAAGCAGATGATCCACAGCGCGTAGCTGGGGTCAGACAGCCACTCGGGGCCCTGCACCAGACCAAAGGTGACAGCGCGCAGAACGGTGTTGAGCAGGCCGTCCACACTGAATACAGCCTTCCACAGAACGGCGATCGCAACAGAGCCGCCCAGAATGGAGGGAATGTAGTACACAGTACGGAACAGGTTGACGCATGCGATCTTGAAGTTCAGGATGTATGCGATGAACAGCGCAAAGACCAGCTTCAGAGGCACGGTGATGAAAGCGTACTTGAAGGTGATGATCAGCGCCTTGGTGATCTTGGTGGTGGTAAAGGCCGTGATGTAGTTGGCCAGACCAACGAACTGGGTACCGCTCTTGAAGAAGTTCATATCGGTGAAGCTGTAGTACAGCGACTGACCGAAGGGAACTGCCTTAAAGACGACGAAGCCGATGATCCAGGGAATCAGATAAAACAGACCCTGATATTTGTCCAGCCACTTCTGGAACGGGGTGCGCCCGACGGCGGGAGCATTGCTTTCTTTCATCTGGGAAATCCTCCTTTTTAAGGAATTTCGGAGCATGAGACGGACGAAGGGGTAACAGACTGGATACAGCTTTGTCAAGATTTTGTAATATATCTCTGACAAAAAAGGGGCATCTGCCGGTCGGGCGGCAGGTGCCCCTCAGGTTCAGTCAAAGGGTGCCCTTTTCTGTGCGTGACCGCACACGGCGGCACTCAAAAATGAAACTTAGCCGATGGTGTAGCCAACAGACTCCATGCCGTCCAGCAGGGTGTCAACAACGTCTGCGCCGGCAACGCCGTCGTAGTCAACGGTATCGAACACTTCCTGATAGATGCCGGTGCCGGAAGCCTTCAGGTCGTTGTTCTCGAACAGAGGATCCAGCTTGTTGGTGGTGAAAGCCATGACCTTGGCATTTGCCTCAGCCACCAGATCCTTGACAGCGCCGGCAGCCTGAGCAGCAGCCAGACCAGCCTTGGAAGCGGGGATGCCGCACTCGGAACCCATGATGGAAGCGCCCTTCTCCTCGTTCAGCAGGAAGTTGATCAGGGTAGCAGCCTCGGCAACGCACTTGCTGGTCTTGGTGATGGCCAGACCCATGGAGACCTTGGAGAAGCCGCCGTTGTTGTCGCCGAACTTGATCTCTTCGCCAACGGTGAAGCCGTCCTTGTTGGCGTCATCCAGAGCGGAGGAGTACTTGGAAGCAGCGGAATCCCACTCGAAGATGCCTGCGATCTTACCGGTGATCCACTCGTTGGACTGGTGGGTAGCGGTATCGGAGTTAGCGGAGTAGTAGGTCTTCAGGTTCATCATGACGTGGCCATCCACCAGGCTCTTGATGAAGTCGATGCCCTCAGCAATCTCGTCCTCGGTGTAGTTCAGGGTAGAGGTGACGGGGTCAGCCCAGTCCTTGCCGTACTTGGACTCGAGGTAGAAGACCATCAGGATCATACGGTCGTATGCGCCCAGATGCATGGGGTAGTAATCGTCGCCCAGCTTCTCCTTGAATGCCTTGCCGGCAGCCATCAGATCATCCAGAGACTTGGGAACTTCGGTGATGCCAGCCTTGTTGAAGGTGGTCATGTTCCAGAAGAAGATACGGCCGGTCATGGAAACGGGCACGCACTGCTGGCTGTTTGCAACGTAGCAGGCGTCCATGGCAGCGGCATCCCACTGGGTCAGATCCAGGAACTTGGAAACAGTGTTCAGGTCCACGAACTTGCTGCCATCAGCAGAGTAGTTGTACAGCCAGTTCCAGTTCACCTGGCACACATCCTGTGCGTTGCCAGCGATGAAGGCAGCTGCCATCTTCTCTTCCCAGCCGGACCATGCGGCGAAGGTGGGTTCGATGGTGATGTTGGTGTGCTCAGCCTGGAACTCCTTGATGGCGTTCTGGTAAGCCTCGTGACGGCTGTCGCCGCCCCACCAGCTGATGGTCATGGAAACAGGGCCGTCAGACAGTGCCAGGCTCTCGTCTGCAGAAGCAGCGGGAGCGGAAGAAGCGGTGGAAGCAGCAGAGCTGGATGCGGCAGAGTTGCCGCCGCAGGCAGCCAGAAGGCCGGCAGCGCCCACAGCGCCGGTGACCTTCATGAAATCACGACGAGAAATTGCCTTGCTCATTTTCGTTCTCCTCCTAAATACAGAAAACATCATCTCGCACGGGGGTTCTGCACATACCCCGTTGTATACAATTATGATAACAAAACAACAACCAAAAAGAAAGACGCAAATTGCAGATATCTAAACAAAAAACGTACAAATATTGCTCTTGTTTTCGCGCGAGAATTGACGCCTTTGCTGAAATGAATAAACTTGGCTCGAAAAACTGTGCAACATGTATACTTCGCCATTTTGCATAGAAAACTGGGATGCATCATAGGGGGAACGTCGAATTTTGCAATAATTTTGTAAACATTCCGTTTCAGAACGTGGAAGCGTTGCATACATTGTGGACGAACACCAGCTTAAAAAGCCCGGATGGGAGTCTTTGAACTGATATATCAATAGCGCAAAAAATGTTCACTCTGATATATCAATTGTTTGCGGCGGGCATCCGGCACCGGTCTTCGGGCATGGAAATCGGTGCTTTTTCGCCCTTTTGGGAGGTGAAGAAGCACCGACAGCAACATATTTTGCGCTGCTGCGTGGACTGCGCCTGTGGGCCGGGAATAAAAAAGAAAGGCTGCCGTGTCGTTGGACACAGCAGCCTTGTATACAAGCTTATTCGACCCGCGAAGCAGCTTTTTCGGCGTAGAACGCGCGCTTTGCCTTGAAATAGCACTGGGGGCACATGCTCACGTACTGCACATCGTTTTCCAAATCGATGGCCACCTGCTCGCCCTCAAAGACGAATCTGCCGTTCACCCTGCGGCAGTTGCAGATGGCCTTGCGGCCGCAGGTGCAGATAGTCTTCATCTCCTCGATGGTGTGGGCCAGCTCCAGCAGGCGGGTAGAGCCGGGAAAGCCCTTGAGCGAAAAATCTGCCCGCAGGCCGTAGCAGATCACCGGAATGTTCAAATCCACCGTGACCATGAACAGCTGTTCTGCCTGCTGCGCAGTGAAAAACTGGCTCTCGTCGCACAGCACGCAGGCCAGCGGCGCACCGTCAGCGTTGGCCGTGCGCACGGCCTCGAACACGTCCGTCTCCGGCGGGATCAGCAGATCAGCCTTGCGGCGCACGCCCAGACGGCTCACCAGCTCACCGCCGCCCTTGGTGTCCACCTGTGGCTTGAGGATCAGCACCCGCATCCCCTGTTCTTCGTAGTTGTGGGCTACCTGCATCAGGGCGGTGCTCTTGCCGCTGTTCATCGCGCCGTAACGGAAATACAGTTTTGCCATTTGAAAAACTCTCCTTATAGAAGAAAAGACTGCTGCACTTATTTTTATTTTTAGCGTCCTCGCCCTCTCAGCTTCGCGTTGCTCAGCAGCTCTCCCAAAGGGAGAGCCCTTGGCAAAACCGGAAACTTGACCATACTGCCAAAGCCTCTCACTCTGGGAGAGGTGGCATTGCGTTAGCAATGACGGAGAGGGCGAGCCCGCTGCTCTTGTGCAACAGTCTCTATTTCTTTTTATTTACTATAGATAGGTATATTCAGTCCTGATTGCGCAGGCGGTAGCCAAGGCTCATCAGGCTGTCGCCCAGATGGACGTTCTCCACCACCACATCGGGATACGGCACAGAGAGGTCATAGTGGGAGAAGTTCCAGAAGCCCTCGATGCCCAGATCCACCAGACGGCCGCTGACCTGTTCCGCACCGTCGCGGGGCACACAGAGCACTGCGACCTTGGGGTGATGCTCGGCACAGAAAGACTCCAGCTCGTCGATATGGCGGATCTGGATGCCGCTGATCTCCTTGCCCACCTCGCTCTGTGCCACATCAAAGGCGGCGATCAGGCGGTAGCCGTTGGTGTCGGTGGTGATAAAGCGGCTCACTGCCTTGCCCAGACGGCCGCAGCCGATCAGGATGGTGGGCAGGCGGTCGCCGTTGCCGAACAGCAGGCCTTCCAGAATGGAGAGCAGGTTTTCCACCGAGTAGCCAATGCCCTGCCGGCCATTCACATCGCCGATGCAGTTGAAGTCCTGCCGTACCTGCGAAGCGGTGGTGCCCATCTGAGCAGCCAGCTCGCGGGAAGAAATGCTGTTGATGCCGTCCGCCTGCAGAGAGCACAGATAGCGGTAATATTTGGGAAGACGCTTGATAACGGGAAGCGAAGCCCTTGCAGGAGTGTTCATAGAATACTTTCTCCTTTCGCTCTATCGCAGTACTTGCCGCAGCTGCCTGCTTTACAGATGCGGCACAAAGAAACCCCGATCCGTTTACGGGTTCATATTGCAGATATTACAGTCAATTATTTAAAGTATACTGCACCGATGGAGAATGTCAAATCATTCTCAAAAAATTTTTATGAAATGTTACCGCTTTTTTGCTGCAGCGGGTCTGCATAGCCCGGCACAGGCTGGGGAATGCTGACAGAAAACGCAGGGGGAAAGCATATGAACGATGAAACGCAGCTGACCGACGCGCGTCGGCTGGAAAAAGAAGAGATCGAGGATTTGGGCACGGTCACGCTGGCCCGCGGGGAGCATGTGATCCACTGCCTGACCGTCATCGGCCAGATCGAAGGCCATTCGGAAGCGCCGCAGGGCCAGAAGACCACGAAGTATGAGCATGTCATCCCGCAGCTGGTGGCTGCGCAGGAAGATCCTCGCATCGAAGGTCTGCTGGTGTTGCTGAACACGGTAGGTGGTGATGTGGAAGCGGGCCTTGCGCTGGCGGAGCTGATCGCCAGCGTGTCCAAACCCAGTGCAACGCTTGTGCTGGGCGGCGGGCACTCCATCGGTATCCCGCTGGCGGTGAGCGCCCGGCGCAGCTTCATCGTGCCCACAGCCACCATGACCGTGCACCCGGTGCGGCATTCCGGTGTCATTCTGGGGGTGCCGCAGACCATGCGCAGCTTTGAGCAGATGCAGCAGCGCATCACCGGCTTCGTAGCGGCCCACAGCGGCATGACCGAAAAACGCTACACCGACCTGATGCTCCACACCGGCGAGCTGGTGATGGACATGGGCACCGTGCTGGATGGACGCCGGGCCGTGAAGGAAAAGCTCATTGATGAGCTGGGCGGGCTTTCGGATGCGCTGGCGTGGCTGTATAAAGAGATTGAACGCAAATGAAGGCCGATTTTGTACAACAATAGGTTTGCCATTTTCTTCCCTGCGTGGTACAATAATAAAATCAAATAGTGTGTCTACTACAAACGCGGGGAACAAAGAAACATGGCAACAAAAAAACGTAAAACGACAACACGGCGCGCAGCATCGCGCAAAAAACGCGCAGAACAGCGGCTTCCGGCAGGGCTTGGCACCCTGTTTGCAGGCCTTTTGCTGGTGGTGCTGGCCTTTGTGGAGGGAGATTCGGCATGGAAGGCCCTGCACGATGTGCTGTTCGGACTTTTTGGCTGCGGCAGCTTTGTGCTGGGCGCGGCAGTGTGCTGCCTTGCTGTGCAGTATACCCGGGGCGAAGACCTTCTGCCCAAGATCTTCAAGCTGGTTCTGGGGCTGGTGTTTGCCTGCGGCACGGTGATCGTTTTTTCCGATATCCAGCCGCAGGGCATGTCGGCATTCCAGATGACAGCTGCCTGCTACGCAAACGGCGTGAATGCATGGATCGGCGGCGGTGCGCTGGGTGCACTGCTGGGCGGCAGCCTGCTGCTGCTGTGCGGACGGCCTGCGGCAACCCTTATCATGATCGTGCTGGCACTGTGTGTCAGCCTGTACATTTTTGATCTGACCCCGGCAGAGGTGTGGCAATGGCTGTGCGCTGCGTTTGGCGGCGTGCACGCAAAGGGTGCGGCTATGGCGCAGCAGAGCGCAGCCCGCCGCGCTGAACGTGCCGCTGCCCGCGCGGCAGAAGCCGAGGCCGAGGAAGACTACGACGAAGCAGAAGATGAATACCGGGATGAGGAAGATGCCGAAGAGGAGATGGAAACTCCGGCTTTCCGCATCGGTGTGCCGGACTGGCTGAACGGCATCCGCCACTGGGGCCACAAGGTGACCGAAGAGATGGAGGCGGAGGAGCCGGAGGCCGCCCCGCAGCCGGAGCTGTCCGCAGATACTTCCGGCCAGCCGCTTGCCCAGCCGGAGCCTGCCGCCCCGGCCATCACGCCGGTGCAGGTACGGGTATCCCGGCCCCGGGCTTCCTTTGACGTAGACCTTGGCCCCGACCACACTGAGGTGAAGGAGGGCGGCAGCGAACCCATCGAGCCGCTCATCGTGGGCCCGGGCGGCACCTTTGGGCAGAACCCGCTGCGCCCGGCCCCCAGACCTGCCCCGCAGCCCATCGTACAGGACGCAGTGGAGACCGATGCATCCGATTTCTTTGCAAAGGCTGCACAGCCGGTGCAGCCTGCGGCAGCGGAAAGCTTTGATACTCCGGTCATGACCCCGGCAATGCCGACGGCCCAGCCGGAAAGCCCGGCAGCGGCAGTCACGCCGGAGATGCCCGCCGTGCCCATCCAGCCCGCAGTCCCGGCGGCACCCGCCCGGGTGAGCGCCGAAAACGCCGTTGCCATGCGCGGCACACCCGACGAGGACGGCTGGATCAGCATTACCAGCGAACCGGTGGAGGAAAAGGATATCAGCACGCTGGTGGCAGCGGCAATGGAAAAGCCTGCCGCTTCTGAGCAGGCCGCGGCAGCGGCCCCTGTGGACGAGACCGAACCGGTGGATACTTATCAGTACCAGTATCCGCCCATTGAGCTGTTTGAAAAATCGCAGGACGAGACCGACCCCGGCGCGCAGGAAGAGCTGAAAGCCAACGCCCAGAAGCTGGTGGATACGCTGGAAAGCTTTGGCGTGCGCACCCGTGTGCTGGATATCTCCCGGGGCCCCTCCGTTACCCGGTACGAGGTGCAGCCCATGGCGGGTGTCAAGATCAGCCGCATCACCTCGCTGGCAGACGATATCGCCCTGAACCTTGCGGTGGCGGACGTGCGTATGGAGGCACCCATCCCCGGCAAGCCTGCCGTGGGCATTGAGGTGCCCAACCACAAAAAGACCCCGGTGTATATCCGCAGCGTGTTCGAGAGTCAGAGCTTTTTGCGAATGACCTCACCTCTGGGCATTGCGCTTGGTAAGGACATTGCCGGTGTGGCACAGGTGGCAGACCTGTGCAAGATGCCCCATCTGCTCATTGCAGGCAGCACCGGCAGCGGTAAATCCGTGTGTGTGAACAGCATCATCATGAGCCTGCTGTTCCGCTCCAGCCCGGAGGACGTGAAGCTGCTGCTGATCGACCCCAAGGTGGTGGAGCTGGCCGAGTACAACGGTATTCCTCACCTGCTGATGCCGGTGGTCACCGAGCCGAAAAAGGCCGCAGGTGCCCTTGGCAGTGCGGTGCAGGAGATGGAGCGCCGCTATCATCTGTTTGCAGAGAACAATGTGCGCGACATCAAGTCTTTCAACAAGCTGGCCGCAGAACGGCCTGATCTGGAAAAGATGCCCTACATCGCCATTATCATCGACGAGCTGGCCGATCTGATGATGGTGGTGGGCAAGGATGTGGAGGACTCCATCTGCCGCATCGCCCAGAAGGCCCGCGCCGCCGGTATGCACCTGATCGTAGCCACCCAGCGCCCCAGCGTGGACGTGATCACCGGCCTGATCAAGGCCAACATCCCCAGCCGCATCGCATTTGCAGTGTCCAGTCAGGTGGACAGCCGCACGATTCTGGACGGCTCCGGTGCCGAAAAGCTGCTGGGCATGGGTGATATGCTGTTCATGCCCGTGGGTGCGCCCAAGCCTACCCGTATTCAGGGCACTTTCGTGCGGGATGAGGAGATCAGCCGTGTGCTGGACTTCATCAAGCAGAGCGGCACCGTGCAGTATGACGAAGCCATGATCGAAGCCATGGAAAAGCACGCCATTCAGGATGGCAAGAAGGGCAGCGGCGGCGCGGACTCCGACGAGGATCCCGATACCGACCCGATGTTCAAGCAGGCCGTGGAGGTGGTCATCGATGCCGGTCAGGCCTCCACCAGCCTGCTGCAGCGCCGCTGTAAGCTGGGCTACGCCCGCGCGGCCCGTATCATGGACGAGATGGAACAAAAAGGCATCATCGGACCCTACGAGGGTGCCAAGCCCCGCGCTGTGCTTATCAGCCGCCAGCAGTGGCTGGAAATGCAGATGAACCAACCGGAGGAATAAAAATAAAAGAGCACTCGCCCGTGTTCAACCAAGAATGAGGATATTAGCAAATGGACAACTCTTCCCCTAAGATCTACACCGAATTTCTTCCCATCAGCCGGGCCGATATGGAGGCCCGCGGGTGGGAGCAGCTGGACTTTGTGGTGGTGGGCGGCGATGCCTATGTGGACCACCCCAGCTTTGGCACTGCCATCATCAGCCGTCTGCTGGAAGCCGAGGGCTATAAGATCGGCGTGCTGGCCCAGCCACGCTACACCGACTGCGAGGACTTCAAGCGGTTCGGCAAGCCGAAGTACGGCTTCTTCATCGGCGGCGGCAACGTGGACAGCATGGTTAGCCACTATTCCGTGGCAAAGATCCCCCGCGCCGAGGACGAATACTCCCCCGGCGGCAA
Source organism: Faecalibacterium sp. Marseille-Q4896 (assembly GCF_017377615.1). Classification (NCBI taxonomy): domain Bacteria; kingdom Bacillati; phylum Bacillota; class Clostridia; order Eubacteriales; family Oscillospiraceae; genus Faecalibacterium; species Faecalibacterium sp. Marseille-Q4896. Next base: position 286,260 of record NZ_JAFREG010000002.1, on the reverse strand, counting down.
GGGCGGCGCACGCCCGGACCGCAGCGCCACCGTGTACACCCGCCTTGCCAAGCAGGCCTATCCCGACCTTCCGGTGATTCTGGGCGGTCTGGAGGCGTCCCTGCGCCGCTTTGCCCACTATGACTACTGGCTGGACACCGTTCTGCCCAGCATCGCCGAGGATTCCGGCGCGGACATCATCAGCTTTGGCATGGGCGAGCACCAGACCGTGGAGATCGCCCGCCGCCTTGCCGCCGGGGAGCCGGTGGAGAGCATCACGGACGTGGACGGCACCTGTTACATGACCGACTTCGACCATCTGCCCGAGCGCTACGTGGAGTGCGCAGGCTTTAAAAAGGTGGCGTCGGATAAGACGGCGTATGCCAAGGCCTGCCGCATCCAGATGGACAATCAGGATGTGGTCAGCGGCCAGATCATCGTGCAGAAGCAGAGCGAAAAGTATCTGGTGCAGAACATCCCCGCAAAGCCGCTGGTGCGCGGGGAGCTGGATAAGGTCTACGCCCTGCCCTACACCCGCCGTTACCACCCCATCTACGAGAGCATGGGCGGCGTGCCCGCCATCCGTGAGGTGCAGTTCTCCATCATCCAGAACCGCGGCTGCTTTGGCGGCTGCAACTTCTGCGCCATCCAGCTGCATCAGGGGCGGCGTGTCACCAGCCGCAGCGCGGACAGCATCGTGGCAGAAGCCGAGCGCATGACCCACGAGCCGGATTTCAAGGGCTACATCCACGATGTGGGCGGCCCCACCGCAAACTTCCGCTTTCCCTCCTGCCGGGAGCAGATGCTGCGGGGCATGTGCACCGGCGGCAAGCACTGTCTTGCCCCCACCACCTGCTCCCACATGATCGTGGACCACAGCGACTACCTGAAGATCCTGCGCCGGGTGCGGGAGCTGCCGGGCGTGAAAAAGGTGTTCATCCGCAGCGGTATCCGGTTCGACTACCTGATGGCCGACCCGGACGACACCTTCTTCAAGGAACTGGTAGAGTACCATGTGTCCGGCCAGCTGAAGGTGGCTCCGGAGCACTGTGCTCCCAACACGCTGGCCTACATGGGCAAGCCGCCCATCGAGACCTTCAACAAGTTCAAGGATAAATTCTATGAGCTGAGCAAAAAGGCCGGCAAAAAGCAGTATCTGGTGCCCTATCTGATGTCCAGTCACCCGGGCAGCACCCTCAAGGATGCGGTCTATCTGGCAGAATATCTTTACAAAAACCACATGCGCCCGGAACAGGTGCAGGATTTTTACCCCACCCCCGGCACTGTGAGCACCTGCATGTTCTACACCGGCCTTGACCCCTACACCCTGAAGCCGGTGTTTGTGGAAAAGACCCCCGAGGGCAAGGCGCTGCAGCGGGCGCTGCTGCAATACTACGAGCCTCGCAACGCCGAGAAGGTAGTCAAGGCGCTGAAGATGACCCACCGGGAGGACCTAATCCCCCTGCTGGTGCCCGCCGTAGGCCGCCGCGCCGTGCAGCGCTCTGCCCGCCGGGCCGAAGCCGCCGATGTGACGATCCACAATGACGGCACCTATACGGTGCGCCCGAACCAGAAGGGCCATAACGGCAAGCCTGCCCACGGCCAGAGCCGTGCCGCTGCACCGACAGGCCGTGCGCCCAGCCCCGGCGCACGCTTTGCGCCCCATTCGGCACCCGCGCGCAAGCCAAAAAACGATCAACAGAAAGAGAACACAACGTGGAAAACTGGAAAGAAGAAAAAGTAAACGCGCCTAAGAAAGGCCTGTGGCAGCGCCTTGCTGCGCTGGCCGCTGCCGCCGCACTGGTGCTGAGCCTTGCGGGCTGCAGCGGGCTGCCGTCCGTCCCGGGCGGAAGCGCCGATGTAGTGCCGAACCCATCCGCTTCTGCTGCGGCGGCTGTGGATACGGTGGACGCACCCTTGGAGGTGCATTTCATCGATGTGGGTCAGGCGCTGAGCGTGCTGGTGGAATGTGACGGACAGTTCATGCTCTACGACGGCGGCAATGTGGACGACGGCAGTCTCATCGTCTCTTACCTGCAGAGTCAGGGGGTGGAACAGCTGGAATATGTGTTCTGCTCCCACGCACACGAGGATCATGTAGGCGGCTTGGCTGCCGCACTGGCCTACTTCCCGGCGTACCATGTGTACAGCCCGGTGGCCGATGCCTCCACCAAGTGCTTTCAGGATTTTGTCAAGTACACCCAACAGCAGGGCCTGCAGGTAGAGGTGCCCGCCGTGGGCACGATGTGGCCGCTGGGCGGCGCTACCGTGACCATGCTTGGCCCGGTGGCACAGTACAGCGACACCAACGATACCTCCCTCGTGCTGCGCATCGACTACGGCTCCACCAGCTTCCTGCTGACCGGCGACATGGAAAAGACGGCGGAGACCGACCTTGTGAACAGCGGTGCCAACCTCAGGGCCGATGTTCTTCAGGTGGGCCACCACGGTTCCAGCACCTCCACCAGCTACCTCTTCCTGAATGCGGTGCTGCCGGAAATGGGAGTCATCTCCTGCGGTGTGAACAACAAGTACGGCCACCCCCACGAGGAGACCCTGAGCATCCTGCGGGACGCCGGGGTGGATGTCTACCGCACCGACCTGCAGGGCACCATCACTATTGGTTCCGACGGCCAGAACTACACCGTGGGCACCGAGCACTTTGCGGCAGATTCCGCGCTGAACCCCACCGACCCGGCGGCATCCAGCACGGCCCAGCAGGCGTACATTGGCAATGTGAACAGCAAAAAGTTCCATCTGCCTACCTGCCCGAACCTGCCGGCAGAGAAGAACCAGATCCTCTTCTCCAGCTATCAGGAAGCCGTGGAAGCAGGCTATACGCCCTGTTCCAGCTGCATCAAATAAAGAACGAACTCCCCCAGTCTGCTTCACAGACAGCCCCCTCTGGGATGGGGCCTTTGGCAAAACCGAAAAGCTTACCTTTTCGACAGAGGCTCCCTCCTTGAGGGAGCTGGCACGGCGTGAGCTGTGACTGAGGGAGTTTTCTTTTATCCGCCGCTCTGCGGGATTGATAAAATCCCACAGGTGCGGTATACTTAAGACCACTTTATTTCAAAAAAGCAAGGAGGTGCGGCGGATGATCGGTGCACCGCAGCCGCTGGTGCTGGCAAAACCGGCGGCGATCGATATAGCACAGGCAGCGCGGTATTTCGGGGCCAGAGGGGAACCGGACGACCGCACCATGACCCTGTTGGAAACATGCGCCATGCCGCTGCTGGCGGCGGCAACGCCCCGGGCGGTCTGGCTGGAAGCGGACACGGCTGCCCTTGCCGAAGCAGGCATCCTGCGGGGTGGGGATGTGATGAAGCATCTGGAAAACTGTCCGCAGGCGGTGCTGCTGGCTGTGACGCTGGGCCCCGGCGTGGATGCACAGATCCGCCGTGCCGGTGTGGGAGATATCGCGGCGGGCGTTGCGTCCGACGCACTGGGCAGCGCGCTGGCCGAGCAGGCCGCAGACGCAGCCGAAGCAGAGCTGCGCCAGTGGGCCGCAAAAGAGGGAAAGTATTTGACCGGGCGGTTTTCGCCCGGCTACGGTGACTGGGATATTGCAGTACAGCCGCTGGTGGCAAACGCGCTGGATACGGTGCGCCGGGCGGGCCTGTGTGTGACCGATACCAACCTGATGACCCCGCGCAAGAGCGTGACGGCCATTCTGGGGGTCAGCGGCCACCCGGTAAAGGGAAAACTGGCCGGGTGCGGCCACTGCGTGCTGCGCACCCGGTGTGAGTATAGAAAGAGGGGAAAGACCTGTGCAAGCGAGTGAACTTTTCAAGCAGAGCAATACCGTCCTGCTGGACGGCGGCATGGGCACCATGCTGCAGGCTTCGGGCCTGAAGCTGGGTGCAAAGCCGGAGGAGCTGAACATCACGAACCCGGAGCTGATCGAGAGCATCCATGCCAAGTATGCCGCTGCGGGCAGCCGCATCGTCAACGCCAACACCTTTGGCGCATCGGCCCACAAGCTGGCGGGCAGCGCCTACAGTCTGGAAGAAATCATTGCGGCGGGCATCGCCAACTGCAAGCGCGCCTGTGCGCCCTACGGTGCCCTGACCGCGCTGGATGTCGGCCCGCTGGGAGAACTGCTGGAACCCAGCGGAACGCTGGCCTTTGAGGATGCAGTGAGCGAGTACGCCCGCATCGTCCGGGCAGGCGCTGCCGCCGGGGCCGACCTCATTTTTTTTGAGACCTTTACCGATCTGTACGAGCTGAAAGCCGCTCTGCTGGCCGCAAAGGAAAACAGCGGCCTGCCTATCTTAGCCAGCATGAGCTTTGAAGCCGGCGGGCGCACCTTTACCGGCTGCACGGTGGAAAGCTTCGGCGTGACCGCCCGTGGCCTGGGTGCCAACGCGGTGGGCATCAACTGCTCACTGGGCCCCAAGGAGATCTTCCCCATGGCAAAGCGTCTGGCAGAGGCTGTGCCCGGCGACTTTCCGGTGTTCGTCAAGCCCAATGCGGGCCTGCCCCGGGCCGACGGCAGCGGCTACGATATCACCCCGCAGCTCTTCGCTATGGAAATGAAGCCCTACCGGGATCTGCATCTGTTCGCGGCGGGCGGCTGCTGCGGCACCACGCCGGAGTTCATCAAGCTGCTGAACAGCGTTTTTGCAGGCTGCGTACCCGGCCGTCCGGCCCACAAAATGCCCTCGGTGCTCTGCACGCCGGTGGACTTTGTCAATGTGGACGGCATCACGGTGGTGGGTGAGCGCATCAACCCCACAGGCAAAAAGCGCTTCCAGCAGGCACTGCGGGAAGAGGATATGAACTACGTTCTGGAGCAGGCGGTCAGTCAGGTGGAAGCCGGTGCTCAGGTGCTGGACGTGAACGTGGGCGCACCCGGGGTGGACGAGCCTGCCCTGATGCCCAAGGTGGTCAAGGCCCTGCAGAGCGTCACCAGCCTGCCGCTGCAGCTGGATTCCTCCAATGTGCAGGCACTGGAAAACGGCCTGCGCGTTTATAACGGCAAGCCCATCGTCAACTCTACCAACGGCGAGCAGGAAAAGCTGGACGCGATCCTGCCCCTGTGCAAAAAGTACGGTGCGGCCATCGTGGGCCTTGCCATCGATGAGCGGGGCATCCTGCCCGCCGCCGAGGACCGGGTGGCCATTGCCCGCCGCATCACGGAGGCGGCCCTTGCCGTCGGCATCCCGCGGGAGGACATCTACATCGACTGCCTGACCCTGACCGCCAGCGCCCAGCAGAAGGACGTTCTGGCCACCGTGCAGGCGTTGGAAGCCTGCAAAAAAGAGCTGGGGGTGCGCACCATTCTGGGCGTGTCCAACATCAGCTTTGGCCTGCCCTGCCGCCCGTACCTGAACACCACCTTCCTCACCATGGCGATGTATGCGGGCCTTGACCTCGCCATTATGAACCCTTCCAGCGAGGAGATGATGGCGGCGGTGTATGCTTACAACGTGCTGACCAACCGCGACCAGCAGAGCACCAAGTACATTGAGCGGTATGCCGACCATGTGCCTGCATCCGCAGCCATCCGGCAGGCCGCGCAGACGGTGCCTGCGGCTTCGGCATCCGCATCCGGTGAGAGCGCAGAGCTTACCGGCCCTTACGCTCCGCTGATGAAGGCGGTGGAAAAGGGCCTGAAGGGCGATGCCGCCGCCCAGACCAAGGCACTGCTGGCCGAAAAGCAGCCGCTGGAAGTGGTGGACGAAGCACTGATCCCGGCGCTGGACATCGTGGGTGCCAAGTACGAGAAGGGCACGCTGTTCCTGCCGCAGTTGCTGCAGGCCGCAAGTGCGGCCCAGAGCGCCTTTGAGGAGATCAAGAACGTCATTGCCCAGAAGGGCGAGGGCAGCGCCAGCAAGGGCCGCATCGTGCTGGCCACCGTCAAGGGCGATGTGCACGACATCGGCAAGAACATCGTCAAGGTGATTCTGGAAAACTACGGCTTTGAGGTGATCGACCTGGGCCGTGATGTGCCGGTGGAGACGGTGGTGAACACTGTGCGGGAAAAGAATGTGCATCTGGTGGGCCTTTCCGCCCTGATGACCACTACCCTCAAGAGCATGGAGGAAACCATTGCCGCCCTGCACGAAGCGGGCTTGGACTGCAAGATCATGGTGGGCGGTGCGGTGCTCACGCCGGAATATGCCGAGAAGATCGGCGCGGACTGGTACGCCAAGGATGCCAAGCGCAGCGCGGACATCGCCAAGGAATTTTTCGGGGCGCAGTAAAAGCATGAATGCAGGCCAGTAGGAAGCTTTCTCCGCGAACAGCCCGGGACTCCAGTCCCGCCCCAACGCTTATGCGCGGAGCCTCCTTTGAAAACACCTGAAAATCTATTTGCAAATTGTTCAAAAACTCCACAAAGAAATGCCACGATTGTCTGGTAGTATAAGGGTGCAGTCAGGGAGATGCAAAGACATCTCCCCAAAGCCGACAAGGGCTTTCACCTGCGGGGGCTGGTGCATCTGGCACAGCCCAGCAGGTACTTATTAAAACACTGTCCCCCGCCTATGCCAGGCAATCGCCAACGACGGCGGACAGACTACCAAATCCCTCCTGATCCGCCGCAAAGTTCGGGAGTTCTCATACCGCAGCCAGCACCGCTTTATCCTCCTTTCCACGGTGCTGGCTGCTTTTGTTTTTACCTGAATGCAAGAGAACGATTGGGAATAGCCGCCGCGTGCGCTTTGGCTGTTTTAGCGGAAATTCTATTATAATTCGTTGAGCCTTGGAAAAATCTGCGGATTTTTCCGAGGCTCTTTTTCACGAATAGGATCGAAGCGATATACTTCATCTGAATGTAAAAAGCAAAGCGAGAACGAGTGCGAGACGAAATTGGTTTATACAGTTCGTTTTACTTCACTGCGTTTCGCCCATTTGTTGCTGATCTTATCTGCCAGCAGGGAGCCGCAGGCCCCCAATGCAAGGCCCAGTGCTACGCCGCCCAGAATGTCGGTGGGAAAATGCACATACAGGTACATCCGCGTGAAGCCGATGAACCCGGCCAGCACAAGAGCCGGGACGCCGAGCCTGCGGTTCTGCAGCCAGAGCGCAAAGGCAGCGGCAAAGGCGGAGGATGTGTGTCCGGAAGGGAAGGACCAGCCATGGGGCCGGGCCACCAGCGTGAGCATCTCCGGCCGGAGGTCGCAGGGGCGCGGGCGTGCGAACAGCGGCTTTAAGGCGCAGTGGCCCGCCAGCATATAAAGGCCCAGCGCCAGCGCCATGGCCAGCCCGGCCCGGCGGGTGCGCCGGAACGCCAGCAGCACCGCCGTGAAGGCGATCCAGATCTCGCCGCGGGCACCGGCCTGATCGAAAAACACCGCCAGTGCATCCAGCACCGGACAGCGCAGAGCCTGCAAGGCATCCAGAAGGGTAAATTCAAAGGGCATGGATAAAGCCTCCCTGCTTGTTGTTCTTGCCCTTATGGTAACATGGAACCGGGCAGAGAATAAGAACAAGGCTTGTACAAAGGATAAACAAATCTTAAACCGGCAGAAAAGATGCCGGAAAAAGGACAAAATTGGAATATAGCGACACAATACTACAAATTGTAAATAGAAAAGAAGCCCTGCGGTTCTGTGACGTAGGGCATATTGTATGCTTTACTGCATCTGGTCAAGGGTGGGGTAGCTGTCGATGGCACCGTGCTGCTGCACGCTGATGCCGCAGAACTGGTTGGAAAAGGCAAGGTATTCGTTCAGCTTTGTTTTGCTGAGCTTTGCCAGTTTTTCCAGTGTCACGCCGTCACGTTCCAGCTGCCACAAAAACGAGCCGATGAAGCCGTCGCCTGCGCCGGTGGTGTCCACAGCCCGGACTTTCCGGCAGGGGGCAAAGCCATGGGCGGTGCGGGTGTAGGCGTGGGCACCGCTGCTGCCGCAGGTGTAGACCACCAGCTGCACATCGCCCACAAGCAGCTGCGGCAGGGCGGATTCAATGTCCGTAGTGCCGGTGAGAAATTCCAGCTCTTCATCCGAAATTTTGAGGATGTTGGAAAGCGGCAGGAACTGCAGCACGGTCCCGCGCAGCATGTCGCGGTCCGGCCAGAGGGGGAAGCGCAGGTTCGGGTCAAAGCTGACGATAGCACCAGCTTCGCGTGCGGCGGCAATGGCCGCAAGGTGGGCGTAGCGCATGGGGCTGTCCACCAGCGAGACACTGCAGTAGTGCAGGGCAAAGGCATCGGCGAACCATGCAGGGTCGATCTGCTCCGGAGAATAGAGCAGGTCCGCCGAGGGTTTGCGGTAGAAGCTGAAGGTGCGGCTGCCGTCCTCTTCCAGACTGACGAAGGCAAGGGCCGTGTTGGCCTTATCGGTAAAGGCCAGATGGGAAAGGTCGATGCCGCAGGCTTCCAATTCCCGGGCGATCTTGTGGCCGAAGGGGTCGTCGCCCAGCTGGCTCAGAAAAGCACTTTTGCCGCCCAGCCGGGCAAAGGCGGCGCACACGTTGGCCGGTGCGCCGCCAGTGCGCGGGCTGAACGAGGAAACCTCGTCAAAAGAACAGCCCACCCTGGACGGGATCATATCGATGAGTGCTTCGCCAATGGAAAACAGTGTGCTGCCGGACATAGAGAACCTCCCAAATTAAGATGCTGGTAATAAAAGACTTCCCCCGGCGAGGGGGATGATTTTGTGACCGCTCCCAGTGTAAGGGCCAGAGCCCGGGCTGTCAATGCTTTTTTGCGCGGTACAGGGCGTTTTTGTGTTGACTTGCATTTTGGGGTGTGCTAAAATATGCCGGTATGCGTAAAAAATGCCATGAAAGGGAACTTGTATGAACCTGACAAAACAGTTCTTTAAATATGTATCACAGAATATCTTCGGCCTGCTGGGCACCTCGTGCTACATTCTGGCCGATACCTATTTCATCTCGCAGGCGGCGGGTACCGACGGCGTGACCCTGCTCAACCTCTGCCTGCCGGTCTACAACTTCATCTTTGCCGTCGGCTCCATGGTCGGCCTTGGCGCGGCCACCCGCTACGCCATCCTCAAGGCGCAGGGAGACGAGCGCTGCCAGCGCTATTTTTCCAATGCCATCTTCTGCGCCTGTGTGCTCAGCGTGCCGTTCCTGCTGGTGGGCATTTTTGCGCCCGGCGGCCTTCTGCGGCTGATGGGCGGTGACGCGGGGATCATGGCGCTGGGCATCCCGTATGCCCGTATCTTCCTTATGTTCACGCCCTTCTTCATGTGCAACTATATCGTGTCGGCCTTTGTGCGCAACGACGGCGACCCCTCCCTTGCCATGGTGGCTACCCTGAGCAGCAGCCTGTTCAATGTGGTGTTCGACTATATTTTCATGTTTCCCATGGGTCTGGGGCTGGCCGGTGCGGCGCTGGCCACCGCCGTGTCTCCCATCATCAGCATTTCCATCTGCAGCCGCCACTTCTTTAAAAAGAAGAACGGCGTGCAGTTCGTGCGCCAGCGCCCCTCGGCAAGGCTGCTGGGCCAGAGCTGCCAGCTTGGCATTTCCGGCTTTGTGGGTGAGATGTCCTCCGGCGTTACCACCACCGTATTCAACTTCCTGCTGCTGGGTCTGGCGGGCAATGTGGCGGTGGCGGCCTATGGCGTGGTGGCGAACTTTGCGCTGGTGGCAACGGCCATCTTCAACGGCGTAGCACAGGGTGCACAGCCGCTGGTGAGCGAGTGCTACGGAAAAAGCGACAAGGCCGGTGCCAGAAAGCTGCTCATCCTGGGCAGCTGCACCGCACTGGTGCTGGCAGCGGTGCTGTACGGCATCATCTTTGGTGCTACCGATGCGCTGGTGGGCGTGTTCAACAGCGAGAACTCCACCCAGATGGCGCAGTTTGCCCACATGGGCATGCGGCTGTACTTTGTGGGCTACTTCTTTGCCGGGTTCAACATCGTGGCGGCGGGCTACCTGAGCGCGACCAACCGCCCGGTGGAAGCCTCCGTCACCTCCATCTGCCGCGGCATGGTGGCCATCGTGGTCTGCTCGCTGGTGCTGAGCCGCCTGTTTGGCATGAATGGTGTGTGGGCAGCGTTCCCGGCATCGGAACTGCTCACCGCAGTGCTGACCCTGTTTTTGCTGCTGCGCGGTAAAAAGCAGACCGCATAGCCTTTAAATATAAAGCTCCTGTTCGCGCAGAGATTCCTCGGGCGAAAGCCCACTCTGCGCGGCGTGACCGGCCATTGCCCGCCACTGTGCGGGGGATTGGCCGGTTTCTTTTTTGAACACCCGGCACAGGTAGTTGGCACCGGAAAAGCCGCACAGGCTGGCTACCACGTCCAGTGTGTACTCCCGGTGGAGCAGCAGCCGCTGGGCTGCTTCAACGCGCACCGTGGTGAGGTATTTGCCCGGCGGCACGCCAATGGCTGCGGTAAAGGTGCGCACCAGATGGCTCTTGGACACGCCCAGCCGTTCGCTCAGCTCCTCCACGCCGTAAAGGCCCGCGTAGTTTGCGCGGATGTCCTCAATGGCGGCCTGCACCAGCGGCGGCAGGGCGGACGCGGCACTGTCGGCGTCAGAAAGCTCACACAGCAGTGCGTAGGCCAACTGGCTGCGGGCACGGCTGTGGGCGGTCTTTTCCTCAGCAAGGCGGTCCATCAGTTCGGCAGCGGCCGGGCAGGAACCGCCCTTGGCAAGGAAGGGCAGTTCGTGCAGCCCGGCCAGAAACTGGGAAGCCGCCTGCCCGGTAAGCTGGACGCAGAGCAGATGGCAGATGCTTTCCGGCACAAGGGCCAGCGGGGCACGGCTCAGGATCAGGTGCCCGGCAGGCACGGACTGCGGCGGCAAAATGAGCGCTGCACCCAGCGGCAGCGGCCCGGCAGCAGGTACGGATGCAGAGCACTGGCCGCTGGACACAAGGCACACCCACAGTCCTTCGCCGGAGAGGGTGAGGGGGGCAGACAGCTGCAGATCCTGCACGGAAGCGGGAAAAGCGATGGTGTTCCAGTCAAAAAGCAATATCTGACACCTCTAATCAATAAAATGCTATTTTATATCACAAAATTATCTGTTATTATAGTACCAACGAATGAACACGCCGTCAAGAGCGTGAGAACCTTAAAAATTATGGAGGCAAACGACTATGGCTTCGATCAGCTGCCAGCACATCTATAAGATCTATCCGGGTGCTACCGCTCCCGCTGTTACCGACTTTAACCTGGAGATCCAGGATAAGGAATTCATCATCTTCGTCGGCCCCTCTGGCTGCGGCAAGTCCACCACCCTGCGCATGATCGCCGGTCTGGAGGAGATCTCCAAGGGCGAAATGTACATCGGTGGCCGTCTGATCAACGACGTTCCCCCGAAGGATCGTGATATCGCAATGGTGTTCCAGAGCTACGCTCTGTACCCCCACATGACCGTTTACAAGAACATCGCTTTCGGTCTGGAACTGCGCAAGACCCCGAAGGACGAGATCGACAAGCGCGTGCACGAGGCTGCTAAGATCCTGGAGATCGAGCACCTGCTGGACCGCAAGCCCAAGGCTCTGTCCGGTGGTCAGCGTCAGCGTGTTGCTCTGGGCCGTGCAATGGTTCGTAACCCGGCAGTCTTCCTGCTGGACGAGCCTCTGTCCAACCTGGATGCTAAGCTGCGTACCAGCATGCGCACCGAGATCATCAAGCTGCACAAGAAGCTGGCTACCACCTTCATCTACGTTACCCACGACCAGACCGAGGCTATGACCATGGGCGACCGTATCGTGGTTATGAAGGACGGCATCATCCAGCAGGTCGATACCCCGCAGAACCTGTACGATATGCCTTGCAACATGTTCGTTGCTGGCTTCATCGGCAGCCCCCAGATGAACTTCCTGGACGGCACCCTGATCAAGAAGGGGGAGCTGTACGGTGTTGATCTGGGCGGCGACGTGATCCCCCTGCCCAAGGAGAAGACCGCAGACGGCAAGCTGGATGCTTACGTCGGCAAGAAGATCAAGATGGGCGTCCGTCCCGAGGACATCGACGACGAGCCCGAGTTTATGGCAAAGCACGCTGACTGCCAGCTGGATACTCAGGTGGACGTCTCCGAAATGATGGGCGCTGAGATCTACCTGTATCTGGAGTACAAGGGCAACAAGATGACCGCTCGTGTGGCTCCCACCTCCAAGGCACGCAACGGAGACACCGTCCGCGTTGCATTCGATCCCCACAAGGTCCACCTGTTCGACATCGAGACCGAGCTGACCATCCTGAACTAATATTTAGCGACGATCATTTTTGATCCTCCTATCATAAGAAAAACCGCCGAAGGAAAGCCTTCGGCGGTTTTTCGTTTGTGTGTTCAGCTTTGCGCTTCAATGGACCCGTGCTCTTTTCATTTGCTGGCAGTGCTGGGCGCGGGCTGGCGCACCAGCTCGATAAAGGCTTTCATCTGAGGGGTCAGCCATTTGTCACGGTGATAAAACAGCTGACGATGCATCTCCACGGTGCAGTCCGGCACATTCAGCCGGGCAAGACGACCTGCGGCCAGCGCCGGACGCACGATGTACTCCGGCAGGAAGGAAAGACCCATGCCCTGCTCCACCATCTGGCACAGCAGCGCAGCGCTGCCCAGCTCCAGATAAGGGTGGATGGCAAGGCCGCGGGCGGCAAGGCACTGATCCAAAGCGTCGCGGTAGCTCATGCCGCGCTCAGTGAGCAGAAATTCCTGCCGGGGCAGCTCTTCCAGCGTAACGGTTTCCTGCCCGGCAAGCGGGTGAGCGGACGGTGCAATAAAACACACCGGCTCCGGCACATCCGCCGCAAGCACCAGATTGGGCTGCAGCAGGGGCTGGTCCAGCGTATAGGCTAGATCGATCTGATTTGTGCCCAGCATCTGCAGCATTCCGTCGGCAGTGGCGGTGCACAGCACCAGCTCCACCTGCGGGCACAGGGCGTGGTAGCGTTTGAGCAGACCGGGCAGGAAGGTGGAGCACACCGAATCCGCCAGAGCGATGCGCAGACTGCCGCTGATCTGCCGGGCGGGCTGCAGGGCAGCCTGCGCCTGCTGGGCCGTGGCCAGCAGGGTGCGTGCATAGCCCAAAAAGGTCTGGCCCGCATCGGTGAGCCGCACGGTCTTGCCCACGCGGTCGAACAGCGGTGCGCCCAGCTCTGCTTCCAGCTGTGCAATCTGGGAGGACACCGCCGACTGGGAATAGCCCAGCTGCCGCGCAGTGCGGGAAAAGCTGTGCAGCTCGGCGATGTGCAAAAAGGTATTGATGTTCCGCAGTTCCATAAACGCTTCCTCTCAGCGGCGGGCGATGCCGGTCACGGTGAGCATCTCGCCATCCACGGTAAAATGCACCTCTACCGGGCCGAACTCCATGCCGTACACCCGCTGCGGGTCGTGCTGGTAGGAGGGGCGCGGGTCACCTGCCAGTACGCCGGTCAGGGCGGCGCGGTCGGCCTGCGGCACCTGTGCCAGCAGTTCGGGCGGGAACTGTACCTGCAGACGGTGGAACTGGGTCTGGCCGGTAAAGCCCTCGGCGGCATCCGGGTGGCAGTCGGCATAGGGGATGTAAGGCTTGATGTCGTAGATGGGGGTGCCATCCATCAGGTCGGCACCACGCACGATGAGCACCGGGCCAACGTCCGGCCGGTGCTCGATGCCTTCCAGACGCACGCTGGAAAGGCCCAAAGGATTGGGGCGGAACGGCGACCGGGTGGCGAACACGCCCATGCGGGTGTTGCCGCCCAGACGCGGCGGGCGTACAGTGGGGGACCAGCTGTCCCGCACCGCGCCGGAGAACTGCCACACCAGCCAGATGTGACTGAAATCTTCCAGACCGCGCACGGCATCGGCATTGCGGTATTCGGGCGTAAAGATCACCTCGCCGCGCAGCTCGTCCACAAGGCCGCTCTGGCGCGGGATGCCGAACTTGGTGGGAAAGGCAGTATGGATATGGGCAATGACCTTCAGGGTCATCTCTTCAGGTGCAGTGGGCATGGCGAACTCCTTTTAATAGATCTTTTTCAGGGGGCATTCCGGCGGGATGCTGTACCGTGCCCGGAATGCGTCCAGTTCCTGAGGCGTGCGAATGAGCTGAACGTCCTCAAAATGGCCATCCGGGGAGATGAAACCGGCCACCTGCTCCCCGGTGCAGATGCTGCACCGCAGTGCAGGCTGCTGGGTGGCGGGGTCGTAAGAACGGGCAGGCTTTTTGCGGGAGAAAAACATGAGAAGCCTCCTTCTTTTATGAAACGTGCCTGAAAGACTGCAGGCGGCTCACAGCCCCCGGCACAGGCCGACAGCGCGGCCCTCAATGTGCAGCTCTTCCAACTGCAGGCCGGTAAAGATCATGGGTGGGCAGACGGCGGCATTGTCCGCAAGCAGCATCACAGCATCACCCTGCCGGTGGAAGTGCTTGAGGGTGGCCTCGCCGCCAATGCGCACTGCGGCGATCTCGCCCTGCTCCACCTCCGGCTGGCAGCGAATGCATACGATGTCGCCGTCGCAGATGGTGGGAGACATGCTGTCACCGTGGCAGGTCAGGGCAAAGTCGGCGCGCCACGCGGCGGGAACGCCGATATAGCGTTCAATGTTCTGCTCTGCCGTGATAGGAGTGCCGCAGGCAATGGAACCGATCAGCGGGACCTGCGTCATGGCAGGCAGCGGCTCAAAGCCCGGCGGCGGACAGGGTGTGTCCAGCCCAAGCAGATAGGCAGGGGTGGTCTCCAACGCGGCTGCCAGCTCTTCCACCTTGGACTGCGGCAGGTCGTTGATGCCTTTTTCCAGCTTGGTAATGGAGGATTTGGACCGATAGCCCATGCGCTGGGCAAGCTCTTCCTGCGAAAGGCCCAGTTCTTTGCGGCGCAGATGCAGACGGGTAGAAAACTCAGACATGCGAAACCTCTCTAAAAAAACGTATGGTTGTTCCGTAAAAAGAATGCTGTTACCAGAAGTATACCAAAAAATTGCATTAAAATCAACTTTTTTCTGCGAATTTGCAAAAATGGGTTGACACTGAATCAATGCAGGAATATACTACAACTAAAGATTGTGGAACGGCATTGCCGATACGAAAAAAGGAGAGCGGAATATGGCAAATACTGAAATGATTCGGGATTATATTCGCGCCAGTGGGTACAAGATGCAGTATGTGGCACGAGCCTTGAAGATCAGCCCCAATGCACTGAACCTGAAACTGCAGGGGCGCACACAGTTCAAGCTGAGCGAAGCAGAACGGCTGAGCGCGGTGCTTGGTCTGAGCATGTACGAGCGGGATCTCTGCTTTTTTGAAGAGCAGAACCGCCGCGAAGTGCTGGCACGCCGCGCGGATGAAAAGAGGAGGGCAGAACATGACAAGCGAGCAGAGAAATCAGACGCGGCTGGCACTGTACCGGTATGGGATGCGGCAGCGTGCACGAAGCCCGGTGGAGCGCAGCTGGTGCGCCGCCATTGAGGAGGGCCTTGCCTATTACCGGAAAAACGACCCGCTGCGTGCGGATCTGTTCGAGCTGCGCTATGTACAGCACCGCACGGAGGACGATGTGATCGATCAGCTGCACATCGGCCGTACTACTTACCAGAAAGCCCATCAGGACCTGCTGAGCACCATTGCCGTGTACGCGGCAGAGCGCGGGGTGTTTTACCGCGAGACGGAAAGCTGAAAGCAGAATGCCCCCGGACGCTGCCAGCAGGCAATGTCCGGGGGCATTTTTGAACTCAGGCTTTTTTGTTCGGGTCCTGTTTTTCGCAGTGGCTGTGGCAGGATGCACAGTTGCCGCCGCAGCCCTCGCCCTTCCAGCCGCCCTGCTTGGAGATCCACACAACGGCCAGTGCAAACAGAACGATCAGAACGATCAGCGTAATGATTCCACGAAGTGTCAGCATTTTTTGTACCTCTTTTCCCGGTGGGAAAGTTTCTGTGTTCAGTATACACGATTTGGCATCAAAGGGCAACCGGAAAGCGGATACAAAAAGTGTGATTTTTTTAAAATTAGGGCTTGCATTTTGGCAAAGGCCGTGCTATAATAGTCACGTTCCAGTTCGGAACGCACAAAACAAAATATGGAGGATTAGCTCAGCTGGTTAGAGCACCTGCATCACACGCAGGGGGTCTGGGGTTCGAGTCCCTAATTCTCCACCAAACGTAAGGCCGTTTACCTGAAAAAAGGTAAGCGGCTTTTTCTTGTATCTACGTGCTTTTTGATACGAAAAAGTGAAACGAATTCACTTTTGCATATTGATAATGAAACGTGTAGGAGGCCCCCTTTTCAGTCGTTTGTAGCAAGTTTGTAGCAGATCTGTAGCAAAATTCGGAGAGGAACGGCAAAATGGCTCCGGAAACCCGATTTTTGCAGATTTTTGGGTATAAAATTTTATCCTCAAATTTTGTACAGAATGACGACGGTGCTTTTCATTCGGATTCTGATGCCGTATAATAAAGAAAAAGATCATGGATGAAAGGAGAAATCGCTGTGCGCTACACCATCCGGCATTTTGATTTGCCACTGCTTACCTTTGAAGCAAACATGGACAGTGCAGATACTGACCTCCATATTATAAAGGTTTACGAAGAAAACAGTTCCTTTCTACCTTTGAACCTGACTGTATCAGAAGATGGCGTAGAACGCTGGCTGCGGCATCGCACAATTCCGAAGAACCGAGCGTATGTAGATGCTCTGCTCTCCAAGGTGGGGCTTTCTTTGAATCGTCCGCTGGGAATTATCACCGTCTGCAAAGGACTTTCACTCAATGATTGCTTTTGGGTAGATGCAGAGGGCTCCGGTGACACCTTTGAAAAAGTAAATCTTTACGATAACCGATTCAGTCAGGTGCTGGCAGCAATCGCCTTTACAGGATATGGCAGCAGCATACGAACTTCGCTTGCGTCCTGCCCGGAGTTCTCGACCAACGGGATGCTGCCAAAATGCTGGCGCAGACAAAACGGAAAAATCTATCTTTATAAAGGTGGCACGTCAGGGTTCAGTAATCTGGGATTTGAACCGTACTCGGAAATGTATGCTTATCAAGTTGCACAGGTGATGGGCGTGAATGCGATTCGCTACACCCTGACAAAAGATCTGAAAAAGACGCTTTGTTCCAAGTGTGAGCTGTTCACCAGCAAAGAGTATTCTTATATTCCCATCGGACAGCTTGTGTCCAAAGGTGGAATAAAAGCAATTTTTGCGTATTATCAGACGTTAGGTCAGAACTTTGTGGATGCACTGGAAGATATGCTGGTCTTTGATGCAATCATCTGCAATACAGACCGCCACTATGGAAACTTTGGCGTGCTGGTAGATAATAAGACCAATGCGATTGCGGCACCCGCACCGCTGTTTGACCACGGAAACTCGCTGTTCAGTCTGGGCGGGACGGATCTTTGGGACAACCAGAAAGCGTTTGATGAATATGCCCGCACACTGCTTCCGCTTGCATACGATGATTTCTTTGCAGCTGCAAAGAGTGCAATGAAACCTCGTCACCGTGTAATGCTCCATAAGCTGCTGGATTTCCATTTTGACCGCAGAGCGACACGTTATAATCTGCCGCCAAATCGCTTGAAGATGATCGAAAAAGAGATACAACGCAGAGCAAGAGTGCTTTTAGGGTAAAAAAGAAAACCGTCAAACGCGAGAGATTGCTCTCTCATGCGTTGACGGTTTTTCTGGTATGTAGGGGTTATTCTTCTGGCAGAGCCAAAACTTCATCTTTGACCAGTTGATTGGCCGAGTCAAAAGCTTCAATCATCTGGTTGGCTTTCGGATGCAGATAGACTTCATCCAGCGTTTTGGATTTGGGCGTGTGCCCGACAGCACGTTTCAGGATATCCTTGTTGACACCTGCGCGATCACAGAGGCTGGCGTATGTATGCCGGGTGGTGTAGGGCGTATAAGTGGCGAGCTTCCCGGAAAACTCCGGTTTACGCTTGCCGTTCTCGTCATAAGGATTCGGCTGAATGCCAATTTCCTCCAAGAACGGATAGAACTTGCGGTTGCGCCAGTTCTTTTCGTTCCAAAAACCTCCTTTGCCATTTGGAAAAAGCGGGCTGTTTTCCACAGAGGTGGCATACGCATGTTCAAAAATCGGGATGCCGAAGTCAAGAATGGGAATGATGCGGTTGCGTCCAGCTTCGGTCTTGCAGCCGCCAATCAGATAAGCGCCGGATTCCGTGCGGTGAAAATCTTCGTGTTTGAAGTGCAGCAGCTCATAGATACGAACTCCACAGGCCAGAAGAGCAATTACCATCTGCCCCGTGGGAGTGTTCTTCTGGCTCAGAATCAGCGTTACCTGTTCATCCGTGAAGATTTCACGTTCCGGGGATTTGCGCCCCTCGATTTTCAGAACAGATGCGAGGTTAGCATCCACGACACGCCAGCCAATGGCAGTGCGATACAGCTTACTGATAAGAGTGCGCTCTTTTTCCAACATGCTTTGAGACAGGCCATCGTCGGCCATCTTATCAAGAATGTTCTGGAAGTCCTGTGCATAAAGGGCGGCGATTTTATAATACCAGAGCGGTTTTAGATACTTCCATGCCAGATCATACAACTCACGAGCCTTATCAGAACGTCCTTTGTACTCGCGAGATTCCAGAAAAACCTCGTGAATTTTTGCTAAGGTGGAATCTTGATATGGTGTAGCAGGGCGTTTCATCATTTCAGCACGAACCGCTTCGGCTTCTTCACGGGTGACATAAGTGCCGACAGTTTTTACAACTGTAATACCTGTGTGAGGGTCAGGGATTGGCATACGGAGCAGCCACGGCTTACGGCGTATCCCGGACATTCTAGAGATGCTTCCATTACCAGACGATGCTTTCAGCCGGGGCGATTCTCGCTTGGCTGGAACAGTAGGCGGTGCTCCTACACCGGGGGATGGTGCTGTGCCAACGGGATGACCGCAGGCAGAGCAGAATTTGGCGGTATCGGAGATTTGATGACCGCAATTTTCACAGAACATAGATTTGAACCTCCAATTGATCTAAATTTGCTTCAAAAAATGCCCTCGGCATCTAGGATACCGAGGGCGGACTGTTGGATTAGCTTCGACTACGGGAAAGCTGATATGCTCGACTTTGTTCGGCAGTCACACCGTTCTTTATCAGATTGGCTACGTTTGGATAGTATACTAAAATATGGCTACCATTGGGCACGTGTGGAATGAATCCTTCAGCGACAAACCTCCGCAGGCTGGCATAGCTCAGATTCAGCCCTTCACTTTTGGCACGGCGGACGGCTGCGGTCAGACTGATAAAATCACTGTTGTTTTTCATAGGCTTTTTCCTCCATGAAGATTAAATATTGAAGCCTTTCCGGCTTCCTAGTCAGTATAAGAATAACTGTTTGTTTAGAGCAACTTTAAGGATACCAAGGAAGATCGGGTTCCAATACCGCTTCATCACACAGGGGAAAATTGGAGGGAATTAGATAGCCACAGTTTAGGTGGAGACCGTTGTTACGCAAGGTTGCAATGTCGCAACCAAGGCATTCATAATTGGCATCGGCAAGACAGGGTGGCTTGATAAAATAAATAGCGGGTTTCATGGCTGGCGTTGAATTAGGGTATGCGGGAACCGCAGGGGCATCAAAAAATCCATAATGATAGTTCATGGTAAAATCCTCCTATTATTTAACGGACTGTGGTAGGTCAACATTCACCTGAATGCAATCAGTGCACGGGTGAGTCTCGTCTCCTATGTAAACGTATTCGGACAGCAGAAGACACTGGCCGGCTTTTAATGTTTTGAGCAGTTCAGCTGTTTCGGCACGGTGCTGTGGGGGCGCCAACATCTCGGAACACGCCCGAAGTTCTGTGAGTGGTGGCTTAAAAAACAGCTTGGTTCCAGTTTGGCTCAACGCCAACTGCTCATCTGGGCTGAAGGCTTTCAGAGATTGCGAAATAAGGGTGGAACCGATAGAAAACCGACGACCTTCTGTGATGATTTGATTCAAAACTGTGCCTCGACCAAGCTTTAGATTCTGCACTTCATCGACCATAATGATGATTGGAGTTTGCAGCGCACGGGCAGAACGGAACCAATCATATAGCAGAAGTTCTGCTAGGATAATTCGTATGCCAGCAGGATACCCGCTTAGATCGAAGACGTGAATATTCGGAGAAAGCGGGAGAGAAGTGCTGCCTGTTTTTTGGCACTCGAATACGTTGTTCCGCAAAAGAGGTCTTAGACGATTGGCCAGTGTGCGGGCACTTGCCAAACTGGAGTTCTCAAGTTCCTCAAGAATACTGGGAAAAATTCGTAGAGATGTCTCTCTGCAATCTACACGGGATTTTATAGCATCGGTAAGAATTGCGGCCTGCGTAGGCCCCAACCGATAACCTTTACTGATGATCTCAGATAATCCATAAGCAGTGTCATATGAATCCTCTATACAGCCATCGTAAATTTTAGGGGTTATTAAGTCGCTTGCCACTGCTTTTCTATACAGATTATGTCGTATCACGAGCGATTCAAATTCTGGCGACAGAGCCTTGCAAATGTGTTCGGGAGACATTGTTTGGTTTATGTCTATGATCTGTTTGGCTTCTCTGGCTTTCTTTGTTTCAAAGCCGACACCCTTTTTGCGACCAACCTGCTTGCCGTTCAGCCGGGCGGTCAAAAGGCCCTCACGGGTGCGCTGGTGCAGATCGGCAACTTCTTTTTCGGACTGCTCAAAGGCCAGTTTGATCTGCTCCTTGGCCAACGCCATCAGATATTCGTTGATGCCCTTCAAGATGAAGTCCACATTTGTCCCTGTCATGGCAATGCTGCCGGACAGGGCTTTTTTGTAGGTCTCGGTGTCGATGTGGTGCTCTTTCAAGAACACCAGCCGGATGCCCTTATGGTAGAGGTCATCGTACAGAGCAAACCCCTCTTCTGCATTTCTGGACATCCGTGACACCGAATCGAACACCACCACATCTCCGGCTCTCAGAATCCGGTAGAGCTTCAGCCATTCCGGGCGAAAAATGGATGTACCGGTGTAAGCTTCCTGCACGATATGGGCAGTCGGGTATTCTGCCTTGATGTTGCGGATCTGACGGTCAATGCTCTGCTTTGCCGTAGAGATTCGGCAATAGCCATAGATGTTCATGCGTCTCCTTTCTGGCTCAAAGATAACGAGCGACATTTTTAAGACTGTGTTTTGCACCTTAAAATGGCCTGAAAACGGCCGATTTTAATACAAAACAGAATATACGGTATTTTTAATACAGTTTTAGTGGGCATAGGCAGTCATAAAATCAGAAATGGAAGTGCACGGTTTGTGATTGGCGGTGTCCTCGCCATCCAAAGGAGCGTAGTTCCAGTCGGTGTCCTCGTCAATATATCGCCGCCCATCATCCGGCAGTTCCAGCGGTTCCGCAAGAATAATGGTGCCCCAGTGGTTGACCATCACAAAGGGCGCGATCTCACAAGGGATGCCCCGGCACTCGTCATCATGCCGAACATCGTAGGCGTACAGACCATCCGGAATGGTATCTCTCTTGATGCGGATGCTGGTGAACAGCGCAGGCTTTCCGCAAACCGTGATCTCTTCGTAGTGTTCGGTCATTGCATTAAAGGTCATAATCTGTCCTCCTTAGATTTCAATGATAAAAGCTCTGAATTTCTCTTTGTAGAAATCCATTGTACTCTGCGGCAGGGAAGTCAGATTCCCTTCGTTGTCACATCCGGCCAGAAATCCCGGCCCGGCAAGAACATCGGCTCCATCCCACAGCGGACGATTGAGCGGCAGGCCAAGCAGCTTGCCTTCATCATTGCAGACCAGTGTGACCGCTGAACCGGTGTCACTCAATGTGATGCATTCGATCAGCCCGCCTACAAATTTCTGCATGGCTTCAAGCGTGTTGTCCAGCTCGATTTCCTTTGGCAGCTCCATTGGCAGGAGCGCAAGGACTTTGATTTTTTGTTCTTCCATTGTGTGCCTCCAAATAAAAACAGGACAATCCAAATGGATTGTCCTGTAAAAAGTGAAGGGGAGTATCCGAAGATACTCCCCAGTAGATAATTATTTTTTCCTTACCATGCAACGCTTTTTGAAGAATGCGATGCCATAGCAGAGGATGTCATCATAGTCGTCCCGGAAATCTGCCGCATACATCCGGTCATTGATCTGCTGAATGGCAGCATCACAGGCATCCGGCAGAGCATCCAGAGTTTTTGCATACTTGGCTTCAAAAATTGCCACACGACCATTGCGGATGTCCTTTACAATAACATCGCTGCGTCCTTCGCCATGCTCTTTGTTGGATTCCACCACATAGCCAGCACCAGTAAAGATGCCTGCAAGGAAAGCGTGGTAAAAATCCTCCCGGTAGTCGTGGTAGCTGATGGTCATACGCAGCAGCTTGGTCATCTCTTTTGTCAGAGCTTCGTTGTTTCCGCTCCAGACTGCATCAAACAACGGGCTGCGGTTCCATGCCTTTGCACTGTCGTCAAACCATTTGCTTACAGTGGTTTCAAAAATTTCCCGAATCTCTGCATTGGGAATCATCAGCGCAGAGCAGCCATCCGGCAGCGAATCTGTAAGATCCTTATCCCGCACCTTGGTCAGATAGCCTGTCAGATACAGCACACTCCAAAGATTTTCCTCAGAGGAGTGCAGATAATCGTAGGTCAGGTTTTCTTCAATATGCTGAACAATGGAACCGCCAGCCATCAGCGTTTCGAGCTTCGTGGTGATATTGTCACCTGCATAGTCGATGAAAGAACGGATAATAGCATTATCGCTGGTGTTTTTCCAATAGCTTTTCGGCTTCTGTGCTACACTATACTGGAAATCCCGCAGATAACTGATTACGTCCCACGGACAATAAATGTCTGCATCGCCAAAATGATAACCGTCGTACCATGCCTTGATTTCAGCAGACTGTGATTCAAGACCAGCATCTTTCAACATTTGATCTACATCTGCCTGTGTAAAACCAAAGGATTCGCTCAACCGGGGAGAAAGAATCGTGTCCGAAACAAAATTGTTCGTCCCGGTAAAGATGCTTTCTTTTGCAATTTTCAGGCAGCCGGTAATAACAGCAAAGTCAAGCGAAGTATTGTCTTTGAGCGTGGTGCTCATCATAGCCCGCATCACGTCCAGCATCTGCGAATAATATCCGTTGCTGCTGGCTTTTGCAATGGGAACATCATACTCATCCAGAATGACGACCGCCGATTTTTTGAAGTGGATTTCCAGCATCCGGGTCAATAGCAAAAAGCAGCTTTTGGTTTCATCTATGGATGCAGTGCGTCCCAGAATTCGCTTAAAGATGCCTTTGTCATCGTCAGAAATAGCAGCGTCATCCAAAAGAAACTGATAATCCTGAAATGCAAATGCCAGCTTCATGCACAGCATTCCATAGGCGCTTTCAAAGGTCAGACCGTCCGTATCCTTGAAAGAGAAAAATACCACAGGACACTGGTTCATCCATTTTTTGCAAAGTTCTGTATTTTTGGAAATCGCCAATCCCTCAAACATCTGCTTGCTGTCTTTGCGGATGTCCAGAAAATTTGCGAGAGTGCTCATACCAAGGGATTTTCCGAAACGGCGAGGACGAGTAATCAATGTTACTTCAGCGATACCACCGCTAAGAAGTTCAGAAATCAGATTGGTCTTGTCGATATAATAATACCCGCCTTCTCGAATCTTTTCAAAATTCGAGATTCCAACAGGAAACTGCAAATCTTTCATGCAATGCTCCTTTCCGCTCACAGAGGAGAGCTTTCAGAACTCACTACTGTAAGTGTACCATGAAATATAGAATCATACAAGAATCAAGTGACATCGAAATAGAGCAGTTTTATTATGCTACGTTCAATCTGGTTGCCTTATAGCAGTCAGCGCACATTCCCTCATGGGTGGCTGCAAACTCTGCCGCCTGCATGATGGAGCCATCCTTCAGCTTGACCCTCTTGATAGGCTGGTTGCACCGGACACAGATGCAGGGCACAGGCGGCTGTTCCTGCTTCTGGCTGGTGGATTTCGGTTTCGGCTGCTTTTGCGGTTCTGCCTCCGGCTGCGGTGCAGCATCTTCCGGCAAATCCTCTCCGGCATAAACATACAGGCCAAGGCCAAACATAGCAAGGTTCTTCACTAAGCACCGCATGATAGCTTTATTCACATCGAACATAGAGGCTGCTTCTACGGTACGTTCTTCCATGCCGATCTTTTCACGGCGGCGGGTCTGCGGATTGTAGTCCCATTTCGGGGTGGTATAGGTGTAAGGCACAGCTTTCATGGCTTTGTTGGAACTGTCCAAAACCGGAAGCCACATTTCGTGCGAAACGCCCTCAATCGTGACCGAGGTGTACACCATGAAGCCTGTTATGGGGTCATAAACATAGGGCAGGCCGTTAAATTTCTTGACTTCGTAGCTGGCAGAAGGATACAGCTTTTTCACCTCTGCCCAAGCGTACGCCCAACTTACATATTTCAGTTCCGTATTGCCGGACTTTTTGACTTCCAGATGATCTTTGAAGTCGATAGCAAATAATTTTACGAATGGATTTTCCATAAGAATGCCTCCAATTTTGATAAAGAAAAAAGGGCACAACAGCGTCAACTGTTGTGCCCCATGATGTGAAAATTACGGATTGAGCAGAAAATCAATGATGTTTCGATGAATGATTCCGTTTCGGCTTAAATTCGCCAAATCACCACTGATAACATACTTAGGATAGTTGTCGTGCAGCCGCTCAAGATTACCGAACTCCCGTTCTTCATCGGCGGGAGTGATCAGGTAAGCAACCTGAATATAGAACTTTTCATCTCCACGGTAGCAGATAAAATCAATTTCGGTGTCGTCCAGCTTGCCGACCTGAACTTCATAGCCACGGCTCCGCATTTCCAGATATACGATGTTCTCATACAGCTTGTTGCTGTCAAGTTTTTCGCTTTTCTTGATAACGTTCCGCAGGCCAAGATCGACTGCATAGTACTTTTCTGTGCTGGACAGGAGCGCTTTTCCTTTGATATCATAGCGGCGTGCATTTAGAAGGATAAAGGCTTCCTTGAAATAATCAACGTAGTTCAGTACGGTAGCAGTGGTTGTCTTGATTCCTTCCGAAACCATGCGTCCACTGATATTACGGGCAGAAAACGGATTGCCGATATTGTCCAGCAGGAATGCAAGGACATTACGTAATGCGGTCTGTTCGCGAATATTGTGGCGCAGCATGATGTCACGGACAATGATAGCCTCGTAAAGATCGTCCAGATAGGTGGTGATTGAATGATCGTCAGGGAGGAAGAAACGCTGCGGAAAACCGCCGTACTTCAAATAGTCTGCGAAGAGCTTTTCATCCGAAGTGTAGGTTCCGTTTTCAATGCATTGCTGTTTTGCTTCGGCCAGCGAAAAGGGGAAAACCTGAATCTGGATATATCGTCCGGAAAGATAGGTTGCCAGTTCGCCGGAAAGCAGCTTGGAATTGGAGCCGGTCAGGTAAATATCACAATCGAAATCGACACGAAGAGAATTGATTGCAATCTGCCAGCGCTCCACCTCCTGAATCTCATCCAGAAGAATATAAATTTTGCCGGTGCAGCCTTCCGCTTTTTTTGCGATGTAGTCGTAAAGCGTTTCTGCAGTACGGGTGTTGCGGAAGCGCATGGACTCAAAATTGGCCTGAATAATGTTCTGTGCGGGAATGTTGCGCCGGAGGAGCACGTCCTTGATCTGACCGAGAAGGACTGTTTTTCCACAGCGCCGGATTCCAACCAAAACTTTGATCAGATCCTGATCGATAAAAGGAATGATCTTATCCAAATAACTTTTGCGCAGAACCATCGTGCATCACCTCATATTCTTATCTTAGCATACAATTATTGTTGTGTAAACAGTATTGTGCTTTTCTATTAAACAAAAATAGCTGAAGCGCAAATTTTGTGTGTCTATAGGCGCACAAAAATTATGCTGCATGGATAATGGTAAACCTGCGACTGCTCACATTTTTACTGTACTGATTAAAAATGTCAGGCTGTTCCTTCTTCAACCGCTGGGAATCCACACGTTTACTTTCGGAGGACACCCACGACACCTTATAGCCCGATGCTGTGCCATAGGCGGCATCCTGCATTTGCAGCTTGACCTGTTGCTCGATGGCAGCCTTTTCCTGCTCCAGCTGTTCGATCTGATCAGAAAGCTCCTGCCGCTTATCCAACAGGTCGCGGATGGGATTCAGATCGGCAGTTTTGTTTCTATCATCTGCAGAGTACAGCTGATTGATCTGCTGTGTATCCCCCTCGCTTCCGGTAGGTACAGGCGGAATTTCGGGCATCACGTTGTATTTCCAGAAGTGCTCTTCCTTGGCAATGAGGTTGTTCAGAACTTCTTTGTCGGTTGTGATCTTGTGAATCACCAGCTCCTTCCCGAAAATCAGAGCAGCAATGTACCAGCAGTCAAAACCGCTGACAGCCAGATAGTGATTGACCTGAGCCATGTAATGTGCAGGGATTTTGCCATCTGCCCACTTATCCGCAGAGAACGGTGAAACCGTTTTGCATTCCAGTCCTGCTTTCTGCCCGACAATCAAACGGTCAAAGTCCGCTAGAAGCAGTGGATGTTCCTCACTTTGGTAGATGGCATTTGCACGGCGTACCTTCAGACCGGTTGCTTCGGTGAAGCGTTGTGCGACATAATCTTCCAGATCGCGTCCCTGGCGCATAGCCTCATTATCGATGTTCTCAATAGTTTCGCTGATTTTATCGTGGTACACCTGAAATGCAGAGCGATAGGGATTCAGTCCAAGGATGGCACCGGCATCCGTGCCGGTAATGCCGCACTTACGGTAACGGAGCCAATCTTCTTTGGACAGGTTCAAAGTTGAAATCAATCTTTTCATGCGCTTTGCATCCTTTCTTTCATAATAGATTCGGCAAGAATGAAGTCATATTCCACCAAGTCTTTGATAATGGTGGAAAACTCATCCACCAAAGTGCGGTCATCATCCAGCCACAGGGTATACAGGAAATCCAGAATATTCCGCTGCACCCGAAGATGGTTCCAGAAACGCTCGTCCATCTGCTTTTCGGTGTCCAACGTAATCAAGGCACTGACGATGGTGCTTTTCATCGTGATCTCGTATGCCGTCTTTGGCTTGAAAAAAAAAAAATCGGCTTCGATGCTGTTCAGGAACTCAGAAAATTCCCGGACAGCCCGGTTGCTCACATCGTTCATACGTCCTCCTTTATGCTGCTGCCAGCACCATCTTGTAAGCCTTGTCGATCATGGGATTGCCCTCTGCGGTGCGCAGGAACAGGTTCTCGTTGTAGTTTTTGGTCTTGCGGAGAGGGTCTGCGTGGGTGGCAAAATCGGAGACGGCGTTGATAAAACGCCAACCGTTTTTGCCGACCCATTCCAAATCCGGTGCGTTATAGTAGCGAGTCTTCAGATCTTCCTGCAAGCGCAGGTTATTCTTCCGCTGGCAATCGGACAGGTCCTCAGAAATCGGGAAAAACTCATTGATGAACTCCTGCACCTTGTGATCGGATAAATCGATACGAGCCAGCTCTTCGCCACGGTTGCCGAGTTCAACCATATAGTTGCTGGCCAGCTGCAGGGTCTCACGGGCATCCTGCACCCGCAGCAGAACATTTTCGGTGTGGCGTGCAGTCCAGCTGCGCTTTGCGGTATTCAGCGCAAGGTTCAGCGTGTTCTGGCAGACCACACGGATCGGAGTCATGGCCACTTTCACACCAGAACTTCCGTCATGACTGTTGAAGATCACAAGATATGGTGCTACTTGATCTCCAGCGATAAGATATTTCCTCGGAAGCCTTGCCAGCATCCATACCTTCTTGCCGCCCTGTAAAGAGCCTGCGGTTTCATAGGTGACACCCTCACCCAGCAGGTCATCGGTGAACTGGAACGCTTCTTCGTTCTGCACAATGCGGTAGCGGTCAGATACGACACCGAGTACGGAATCATCTGTGCTGCGGACGTTAGCCCGATAGCCGGGGATCATAGAACCCGTGCCAGAGTAGATATTGCGGCTTTCCACCTGCCAATCCAGACCGGCCAGTTCCAAGGCTTCACGGCTTGCAGGGGCATCCATCACGATACGGCCAAGGCCGTGCCAAGGGGTCTCACGGACAGAGAACATCGTTTCAACATTTGCGGGCATAGTAAAATCTCCTTTTCAGTGTACTGTGATCAATTGTTGTTTTCCATTTCTTCAGCGATGCGGACGAGGACTTCCACCAAGACGGTGCCAACTTCTTTGACGATTTCGGACCAAAAGTTCATAAGGCTTTCTCCTTTCTGCGCAGCTGCGCTTTAAAATACGATGGTAATAATGATAGTGATGGTGCGGAATAACAAAATGCTCACCTCCAGACATAAAAAAGCCCCTGAGTCTTTCGACTCAGAGGCTTTGGATCATGATTATTATATCTGGGTGAAAATTTGAAATTTGAGAAAGTTATAGATTGAAATTTTACTACATACAGTAGAAAATAATGTGTTAGTCGAATAATTAGATTTGGGTAAGATTATCATCGACAGTTGCAGCCGTTGCAACACCATTGGTAGATACAGATGCCGTATCAGGTAATGCAGGGATTGCCGGAACCGGGAGCGTGACCCGCATCCAGCCCTGCATGAAGGACTGGAACGATGTTCTGGTGCACCGGGCAGAGATCCCGAACCGCAATTATTTCAAAAGCATCGTGCTGAAAGAGCCGTCAAAACCGGAAACGGTGAAGATTCTGCGCATCGTGAGCCGAACTTAGACGGGCTTTGCATAACGACAACTTCAATGCTATAATAAAATCAAAAACTGCTGTTGAAAAGGGAGGATGCCTTGCCATGATGCGCTATGAGGAAAGCGGCGACTTTGCCACAACGCTGCACAGACGGTTGCTCTACATCCTGAATGAAAACCTTCCCGGTTCTACATGGTACTGCATCGCAATGAAGATGCTGCAATATTATGGCGACTTGGACATGATTTCTATTGAGGAAATGGCATCGCTGTGTGCAGTGTCAAAATCCACGATCTCCAAATTTATCAGAATTCTTGGCTATGAGGACTATCGGACATTCCAAAAACAGGCTGCGATCAATTTGAATCGAAAACAGCGCGAAAACTATTTCGTAACGGATGTTATGCGCTATATTGATGAACATTCGACGGATGCCTATGTGGATGCGGTGCTCCGGGATATCCGTATGACCTATGAATTGCTGGACTGGGAAAAGTTGGATCGGCTTGCAGCAGAAATTTACCATTATGAAAAGGTTGCAGCATTTGGTTGTGACTTTTCTGAAACGGCTGCATTGGATCTGCAGACAAAGCTGCGCGACCAACGCAAATTTATCGTGACGAACATTGATGACCAGAAACAGGCGGATTATATCCGGAATGCGGACGATAAAACACTGGTCATCGTGTTCAGTGACAGCGGTGAATATGTGCAGCGTCCGCAGAATACGGATTCGGTACGCGCGCACTGGGCATTTGAGAACTTCCGAGGGAAGATCGTGATGATCACCTCCAACCCGGACGCAGAAAAAAATCCGCTGGTCGACTATTGCTTATTATATCGTCACTGCCGTGAAGTACATACCCACCGTATTTTATATGCAGTTCTGACGGATCTGCTGGCTTATCGCTACCATGAATATCTGCGCAGCAGAAAGCTGCTTAAAGAAAACAGAATTTAAAAATTTGCCGCTCTGTGCTGGAAGTTTCCAGAAACAGAGCGGCTTTTTTGCTATACAGCGATTATTTCTGCACAAAAATCAGAGAAATGATTTGTGCAGAATGGATGGTTTTAGACTCGTTTTTTCCGAATTGCGAAAACTGCTGACAGAACGTTCTTTTTTTGCTACACTCATGCCAGATCCAGACCGGTCGATCAGAATACGGGGCAGCATCCCCGGATGTTTCACAATACAAGGAGGTTTCTCAGAATGCAGCTATCCAACAACTTTTTGTGGGGCGGTGCAACTGCGGATTTTCAGTTTGATGGTGCCTATCAGGAGGACGGACGCGGTCTGTCCACTCATGACTTTGAAACCGACGGTTCGGTACAACATCCCCGCTGCAACACGTTCAAAACGGCAGATGGTCAGTTTGGCGAACTCCCCAGCAGCTTTTTTGCACCGGATTCCCTCCCGGACGGCGCAGAACCCTGTCTGTACGAAGATCGTTACTATCCCAGCCACAAAGCGGTTGACCATTACCACCGCTACAAAGAAGATATTGCACTGCTGGCAGGCATGGGCATGAATGTTTATCGGTTCTCCATCTGCTGGAGCCGGATCTTCCCGACTGGCGATGAACTGGAACCCAATGAAGCAGGATTCCGCTTCTACGATGGCATTTTTGCCGAACTGGAAAAGCATGGAATGCAGCCGCTGGTCACGATCCATCACGATGAGCTGCCGGTTGCACTGGCCTTGAAATACGATGGATGGTCCAGCCGCCACACCATCGACTGCTACGTGCGGTACTGCAAAGCACTGTTTGAGCGGTACGGCAAGCGCTGCAAATACTGGCTTACCTTTAATGAGATCAACGCGGTCCGCGGCTTTGCGGCTTGCGGTACCCACAAGTGCGACAACCAGACCCACTACAACGCGGTGCACAATATGTTCCTTGCCAGCGCACGCGCCGTGAAACTGGGCCATGAAATGATGCCGGGCAGTATGTTTGGTGCCATGTATGCCATGAGTGAGCTTTACCCGGCAACCTGCAAGCCGGAGGATGTGTTTACCCGTTTGCAGAAGCGGCGGGAAAGCTATTACTTCATTGATACCATGGCACGTGGTTATTATCCCAGCTATGCGGCAGACCTTCTGGCACGCCGGGGCGTGACCCTGCACACCGAACCGGGAGATGATGCGATTCTGGCAGCTGGCGCGCTGGACTATGTTTCCTTCAGCTACTACCGTTCCAATGTGTGCAGTACAGAAACCAGAATGAACGTGATCGGCGGCGATCCGAACCCGTATCTGGAACTGACCCCGTGGGGCTGGCCCATTGACCCGCTGGGGCTGCGCTTCCTGATGAACGAACTGTGGGATCGCTACCAGAAGCCGCTGTTTATTGTAGAAAACGGTCTGGGCGCAGTGGACAAGGTGGAAGAAGATGGTTCCATTCAGGATGACTACCGCATTGCTTTCCTGAAAGACCATCTGCGGGCAATGATGGAAGCGATCGCGACGGACGGTGTACAATGCCTTGGTTACACCATGTGGGCTCCGATCGATCTTGTCAGCCTTTCCACGGGCGAAATGAAAAAGCGGTATGGCTTCATCTATGTGGATATGGATGATAAGGGCAATGGCACATTGGAACGCAAGCCCAAAAAGAGCTATTACTGGATGAAGGATGTCATTGCGAGCAATGGCGAAAAGCTCTGGGCCGAGTAACAGGAATTGGACAGAAAAGGAGAAATCAAATGGCATTCGATGCAAAAAGCGCCGCAGCGGAGATCGTTCGGCTGGTTGGCGGAAAAGAAAACATCAACAGCGTTGCGCATTGCATGACCCGTCTGCGCTTTGTGGTCAAGGATCTGAAAAAAGCAGATCAGGAAGCACTGAAAAAAGTTCCCGGCGTTCTGGGCGTGATCTATGCTGGCGGGCAGCTCATGGTCGTCCTAGGGAAAAACCTGCTGCCCGTGTATGAAACGGTGGTCAAAGACTTTGACCTTTTGGAAGGCGCAGCAGTCAACGAAAATCTGGACGCTCCGGCAGAAAAAAAGCCGCTGACGCTGAAGAGCGCAGGCGTGGCTGTGCTGGAGTATGTTTCGGCAGCGGTCGCCCCGATGATCACGGGTCTGGTGGCAGGCGGTATGCTGAAGGTGGTTCTGCTGCTGATCACGCTGGTCAATGCGGGCTTTGCAGATACTGCGACCTACGCTCTTCTGAGCGGTCTTGCCGATGCGCCGTTCTTCTTTATGCCCATCTTTGCGGCCTATGGCGCTGCGAA
The DNA here is from genome assembly GCF_017377615.1 of Faecalibacterium sp. Marseille-Q4896. Classification (NCBI taxonomy): domain Bacteria; kingdom Bacillati; phylum Bacillota; class Clostridia; order Eubacteriales; family Oscillospiraceae; genus Faecalibacterium; species Faecalibacterium sp. Marseille-Q4896. The sequence goes on along the minus strand of NZ_JAFREG010000002.1, from coordinate 254,489 downwards.
GAAGCTGGGCGGAACGCCGATCTACTCCATGATGTGTGCCGCTGCTCTGCTGCATGGCAAGTATACAGCGCTGGTGGCCGCAGGTGAGCCGATCACCCTGCTGGGACTTCCGGTGCGTCTGATGAGTTATTCCAGTTCTCTGCTGCCTGCCCTGCTGATCGCGCTGTGTGCCTACTATCTGGAAAAATTCTTTAATAAAATTATTCCGGGAATTTTCAAGTCCCTGCTGGTCGGTCTGTGCACCGTCACGGTGACGGTGGTTCTGGGCTTTACGGTCCTGGCACCTCTGGGCGGTTATCTGGGCAACTATCTGGCCGTTGTCTTTGGCTTCCTTGGCGATAAGATCGGCTTTATCACTGTGGGTCTGCTGGCTGCTTGCTTGCCTTGGCTGGTCATGTGCGGTATGCACCTTGGCCTGGTGCCGTTCATGACGCAGGCGCTGACGAACCCCGGTTATGATGCCGTGTTCCGCCCTGCATTCATCCTGCACAACATGGCAGAGGGCGGCGCCTGCATCGGTGTGGCACTGCGCACCAAGGACGCTGAAAAGCGCGCCGAAGCACTGTCTATCGCGTTTGGCTGCATCGTGGCCGGTGTTACGGAACCCGCAATCTACGGCATCAACCTGCCCCGTAAGAAGCCCATGTACGGCGTGATGGCCGGTGGTGCTGTCGGCGGTGTGGCTGCTGGTCTGCTGGGCGCAAAAGCCTATGTGATGGGCTACTCCACCGTTTTGGCGCTGCCGATCTTCCAGAACACGATCGTTGCCATGAGCATTGCGATCGTGACAGCGATCGTTGTTGCAGCGGTGGTTACTTATGTGCTGGGCTTTGAGGAAAAAAACTGATTTTTCCCAAAGAAGATAAGAAGGAAATGAAGAAGTTCTTCAGCGAAGAACTGTAAATGAAAGAACGGCCGCCTGCTGCACCGATGGATGCAGCAGGCGGCCGTTTTCTATGATGTGCAAGGATCCTTTTGTGCCCTTCAATCGACTGGCAAGTGGCGCTGGAATGCCGCAGGCCGTGGAACACGATGCGGGCAAACTCCGGGTGTTCCGCATTTCTGCACAGCTATTTTTTCCGCTGCCGCTGAACACGGCGGGCGGCGTCCCGCCCTGCCGCGATCCCGCTGCCGAAGGCCCAGTGCAGTTTGAAGCCGCCGCAGCTGCCGGCGCAGTCCAGTGTTTCGCCCACAAAATACAGGCCCGGACAGCCCTGAAACTGAAAATGTGCATGCCGGAATTTCACAATAGCGCATGAAGCAGCACATCAGATTTTGGCTGATCTGTTTCCGAACGACTACGGAAAAGCAGTCAAGTGCCGTGGGCACATTGCCTATCGGGAGAGAAACGGAAAGCCCTCGTGGGAAGAATGGCAGGCGGATACCCTTGCAGCAGAGCTGCTGATGCCAACATTTCTGATCAATGCCGAAATAGAACGTGTAGCGTTGACTCTGCCAAATGGGATTCTGTACAAATCAGTGTCTGACCCTAACTATGAAAAAATTCTGGAGATGGCTCAACGGATTGGGGTTTCTTGGTCTGCGATCAGGATCAGACTGCAGCAGATGCAGGTTATAAAAGGCAAACCCATCCACTGCCATCCATTGGACATCATGCGATTTGGAGAATGAATATGATTCAGTTAAAGAACCGTCCCTTTGCCGGTAAGGTCTTTTCCGATGTGGGAGGCGTCACTTCTTGCGCTGTGCTTGTACGTTTTCCAACGCTGACCATTTTGCTTGTAGAGGAAGAATCAGAACTGGTTGAAGTGATTGCTGCTGCAAGCAAGTCTGGTTATAGTTTTGCTAAAAAGAAAGCTGGATTGCTAATCTCCGCAGCGCAAAAAGCGCAGACATTGGGGATTCATTCATGTGCCGATGAAACACTCATTGTGTGTACCATTCAAATGCTTCGTACATTGTCCGAAAGTGTGCTTCAAATAGAAACCGCAATAGATAATTTGCTGGCTCAGAGAAAAGAAATGCGAAACAACGTTTCTTTGCTGCAAAGCATCCCTGGTGTTGGTAGTCATTCGGCAGCCTTTTTACTAGGAGAAATCGGAGATATCTCGTTGTTCAAGAAGCCGAAACAGCTTGCAGCATATTGGGTTTTAGACCCAACAGAGCGGCAATCCGGATCATTCAGAGGAACAAAGAACAAGCTCTCAAAACGTGGCTTTCCCTATGCAAGAGCTGCACTTCACATGGGAGTGGTTAATTCGATTTGTAAGCGTGGAAAGGACTCTGCAGCGAACCCCGTACTGCTCAGTTATTATGAAAAGAAATGTAAAAACAAACCGGCAAAGGTTGCTCAAGCAGCGTCAATGCACAAACTGGTCTTTATAGTCTTTGCAGTCTTGCGTGACCAGATGCCCTTCGAACTGAAAACGCCAGAGCAGCATGCTGTTGAACAGGGATTTGTAAAAGCAGCCTGAAGTTTTTGAGAGATTCAAGCCCTGAAACAAACACAGGGCCTTATTTGGTATACGAAAAATTTGAATTTGGCATCTTTCACTGCCCTTGTTCTTTACTTGGTGTAAGCGATGGCAGGGCTATAAGCGATGAATACCGAACTCAAACCGTTCGATTTCGTTCTTATTGGCTACCTGTGCTATTGACTTTGCTTAATTGGTCTACAATGATGTTTCTTTTTGAGTCGGCTTATCTGTCTGTTTGTTAAAATTCATGTTGTGGTTATGCATTCATGAGTGTGGTGCTAAAGATTTATGGCAGTAGCACATTGCTTTTATACAAATAAAAGTGTACAATAATAACAACTTTGCAAGCAATCCCCTTCAAGGAATCAACTGGAACATGGGTGGAGACTGTACCTGTTAAGCGGAATGGTTTGAATGAATTCAATTCAACATAAAAGACAGTTGCTCATTTGTGAGTAGGAGGAATATATGATGTTTGATTGTGGTTTACAGAATATTTTCCGGCTGAAAAACGGACAGTCCCGTTCCATCAACTGGGAAAACCGGAACGGAGAAAAAGGAAAAGGCGGCATGGCATCCAGCAATCTTGGTCCGTCCAGAAAAGGTTCCCCGTGTATCCCGAAAATAGAAGCAGGAGAGACCGTGACACTTGGTGAGATCCAGGGAGAAGGCATGATTCAGCACATCTGGATCACCGTTACAGACCGTACCAGTGAACGTAGCCGTTATGTTCTGCGGGATCTTGTTCTGCGCATGTACTGGGACGATGAAGAATTCCCATCCGTTGAATGCCCGCTTGGCGATTTCTTCTGCTGCGGCTTCGGTGTTTCCTACCAGGTAAACTCAGTCCCGATTGCTGTCAATCCGACCCGTGGTTTCAACAGCTATTTCCCGATGCCGTTCCGTAAAAACGCCCGTATTACCATTGAAAATCAGTGTGATGAGCCGATTCCGGCCTTCTTTTATCAGATCGACTATTGCCTGACAACGGTTCCGGAGGATGCTGCCTATTTCCATGCCCAGTGGCGTCGTCAGCGCATAACGGAAAAGGCAAAAGACTACGTTGTCCTCGACAACATCAAAGGAAAAGGCCAGTACGTTGGAACTTATCTTGCGCTTACCAGCCTCGAACGCTACTGGTACGGAGAGGGTGAGATGAAATTCTACATTGATGGAGACAAGGATTATCCAACCATTTGCGGAACCGGAACAGAAGATTACTTCGGCGGTGCCTGGAGCTTTGCAACACAGCAAAATGGCCAAACCGTTGAAAATCAGTACTGTACTCCGTATCTTGGCTATCCTTACTACTCTAGCCACGATACCTTCCTTCATAATGATTACCACAATGATGATCAGATGCCACAACGCAGCTTCTACCGCTGGCACCTTCTTGATCCTATCCTTTTTGAGAAGGACCTTAAGGTAACTCTGCAGCAGATTGGTGCCAGCCACGGAGGTCTTTTTGAACGTCAGGATGATGTCGCTACCACAGCTTACTGGTACCAGACGCATCCTCATGTACCATTCGCGCCACTCATGTCCAGAAAAGAGCGCTGGCCAAGATGATTTTTGACGCTTTTCCTATTTTATATGTTTCATGACTTTGCATACTCTGTGCATGATTTCAAATTCTGTTCTTGCGGATTGTGTGCAGTCGATGGCGGGCATGAATATCTCCGTAGATGCGGAAATCCAGAAGACTGGGAAGAATTATCTGAAGCGCAAAGCGTAGATGATTGAAAATTAAGCTGAACACGATTTTCAAAGTCGAAGTTCAGCGGCAAGCAAAAAGCTCTTGGCCTTTAATAAAGAGGCCAAGAGCTTTTTACATCTTGTTTTGGAACATAAAAGAAGGTACAATGGTAGAAAAGAAAACGTGCATCAGTCAAATAAGGTGGTGGAGGCGATGGGCAAGGCAACAGTCTACTGCATTATTCACACGGAAAGATGTGTGGCACAGGTGAGTACGGCTGGTGAGTGTAAAATTTATTTTGAAGATTTCATGCCCTATGGTCTGGTGCTGAAAGAATCGAATGACTTTGATACTCGAATCAATAATGTGATTAGCTTCCATTCATGGTGTGCATCGCGGCTGATACTACGCGACCGTACTTTATGCAAAGGAAATCCTCAACAGCATTGGCGCATCCCAGAGTGTTACGGATCGGGAGCGTGCACAGATTGCGCTTTCGTACCATTGACTGTCTCTGCTGGATGTGTTCTGGGTAAAAGAAGAAAATGAGACTGTCCGATTTGAGGATATCAAACTCTACACACACTCTTTAAGCAATGCTCTTGTGGACATTGCACTGCGTGGGCATCAGATGGCTGTGACAAATGCCCATCTTTTGGCAAATGATTTGTCCACTGGCGGATGCTATCCTAAAGCGTGGGTGCGCAAAGAGGAAGGCTTCTATCTTTATAAAGCTGGCGGACAAGATGCAGTCGAGCGCGAAGTGCTGGCAAGTAAGATCTGCCGATGCTTTGACTGTCATCAGGTTTTGTATGAGCAGGGGATGTTTGAGAATGAGCCAGTTTCTATCAGTAAAATCATGACCTCGCAGCGATATAGCCTTGTGACGTATGCAGCTTATGATGTCTACTGCACAAACCATGATTGGAACACGCTGGATAAAATTCTGGAACTGGATGCCTACGGATACTATATGATGAACATTCTGGATTATCTGGTGGGCAACACCGACCGCCATTGGGAAAACTGGGGCCTGTTGGTGGACAATGAGACGAATAAAACTGTCCGGCTGCATGATCTGATGGACTTTAATCGAGCGTTCCAGCAGTATGACATATTGGATGGTGCAAGCTGTTTGACCGTTGGAAAGCGGCACTTGAGCCAGAGAGAAGCAGCGATGGAGGCTTTGAGGAAAATTGGATTAAATCAATTTGTTGATGTGGCAGTTGACATTTTTCCTAAATATAAAAACTGGCTGATAAAGTTTCAAGTGCGGCTACATGCTCTAAAAGCAAACGAAAGCTTCAGATAACTTATATCAATTTGAGTACATGAGGAGAAAAAATTATGACATATACAGAAGACTTTAAGTGTATTCTTGCTAAACAGGACAATGTGGTAAATGCAAATCTGTTCATTTTGAGAAATAGCAACCCCAAGAAGATAAAAGTTTTTCCTGAAGAAGTGAGCAGTGTGTTGCTGGAAAAATACTTTGAAACACTATCAGTTACAACAGATGAAAGCGAGTTTGTGGACTTTATTCCAGATACAGTCGAAAAAAATACTTTGCAAGTTATTAATACGGAAGTCCTAGATCTTTGGCCGGCAATGGTGACCGCAAAGGATAGGTTGCAGAATGTGAATAGGGCTGAAATTACAGTTGAAGACTACAATTGTAGTGGAAACACTATAATGATGGACATCGAATTTGATAATGGTGAACATGTGTACTTTCTGACAGTCTATCGTAATGTCGCAGCATGGTATAGAAACAATATTTGCTTTACAAAAAAAGAAACAGGAAAATTTCATCAGCAATCTGGAAATGTGCTAGCATTGACACCATGGGTAGATGCGGTTATCTTTGACAAAAAATGCTATATTATTAACGAAGTGAACTTTAATAGAATATTTAAGTTTGATGAGGTTATTAAAAATCAAGTGGCCGCAAATGAACGGGAAATTCGCAGCATGGGATTTATTGATGACAGCGACATATTCATGGATTTTTTGGTAAAATCGAAGCGTCACAAAAATTCTATGGCAAAAATTATTATGCAAAAACGTCTTGAAAAAATTAGGACATTTTCTCCACAGTATATCAGAGAACAAATTGAGCATCAGCCAAGGTTGTCCTTTATATCGTACACAGAAAATGATAAGATTGTTATAGACAAAAAGTCATTTGAAGCGGTTATGGGAATTTTGTGTGGTCGGATTAATTTGGACCTGATAACAAAGGAGCTGAATGGAATGATGGAAAGTGAGTAAATTTGACAGACTGGCGTTAGCAATAAGTTGCTTTTTGCCACTATTCATTATTTTTGGTTTGGAAAATTTATGTGAAGCAAAAAGTATGTTTTCACCAATTGAAAACATAACTTGGAGACTCTCATTGCTGAATCAATCAAAAGGGTTTTACTTTAATGTCAGTCAATTTTCAATTTGGCTAATTCTTCTTATGGTTGGGATTGTTGGAATTGTCCGATTCCATAGAAAATTTCTGAAAGCTAAAAAGCTATCAAAAGAAGTGGTCGTTTTAGTAAAGGCTGAAAATATCACGGCGGACTATTACTTTACGTATTTTTCTTTGTTCGTGATTTCTTTTTTTAGTGTTGATCCGACAGTTCCTAAAGATGTCTTGATTTTTTCTTTTCTGATGGTGCTGATTATATGGGTTTATATTGTAAATGAAATGTATTTCGTGAATCCCGTCTTGAATATACTACGTTACAAATCTTTTTCTATTGTCTATCATAAAAACTTAAAATTAGAAGAAGATGATGAAAAAGAAATTGAGGAGTTTGAAATTAAAGTGTTTTCGAGAGTGCCGTTAAACAGAATGATGGGCGAAAAACTTTTTGTGACGTTTAGTCAGCATGACTTTTCTGTATGCTATCTAGTTATGAAAGAAGGGCGGTAGGCTATAGAAAAATGTACGTGTTCAATTTGCCGTTTGTAGCAAATCTGTAGCAAATCGAGTATATTTAACGAATCATCGTTCTAAAAAACGAAAAGTCATCATGTATCACACGCAGGGGGTCTGGGGTTCGAGTCCCTAATTCTCCACCATACAGTTCGTACTCGAACCCGATTCTTTATGAAAAAGGGTTCGGGTACGTTTTTTGTTTATCGGAGATTCTGCGGAAGGACTACACAGAGCGTTAAACGAGCAAAGGCAGGGTATCACTATAACGGTGGTATCCTGCCTTTTGCTTTGCGGAATCAAGTTCGCTTTGTGCGAACTTGGTCGTCCCCCTATATGGCGCGTTTGGGGGTAGTCGCTGCATACGTGCATACCGGGAGCCTGTACACCTCTGACAAGGTGTAACACACTAGACTTTGTTCCAAAGTCCGTGTGCTAAGGGGGCAGCCCCCTTAGAATCCCTGCGGAGCGTGTACGCACGTACGCAGAAAAATGGAAAAATTTCACTATATCGGGGTGTTCTTTCATGGAGGAGTGTGGTATACTCGGCTTAGCCCAGTAAATTGGAAGTTGTGAACTTAGAATTAGAGGTGTTGAAAATGAAAATAATAATTATATTTATTGATTTACTGATGGCAACTGTTCTCTTTTTTGTTGGAAGATTTTTTATCAAATCAAGGAATACAGAAAGAAGTGTGCTGTTTTTATCAGGAGATTATACTGGATTAAACACAGAGAAAATATGCAGAGTTACTGGAAAACGGATTAAGACATGGGCAATGCTCTTTTGTCTTGGCGGTATAATTGATTTTATCAAGCCGGGCGCAGGAATAATAATAGTTTCCGTTTTTTTTATTATCTTACTTGTATTTCATTTGGTTGATATGACTATAAATCGAGACAAGTACCGGATATAAATTCCAGTTTGCCGTACTCGTTCCAGCAGGGTTTGGGGCAGGCACGCCCCAACAAGAAGCTGTCCCAAGGGGCAGAAAATTTTCAAGAATTGAAAATTTGTGGCCACGGGACGATTCTTGCTCTCACCTTTTTCGCTGCGTTTCGCAATTTTCACATTTCAATCTGTTCGCAGATTGTTGACAAGCTGCGCTTGCCCCGATACTATAAAGACAACCCGAACACGCTGCCAAGGAGGTGCAACTATGACCGCCGTGATTTATGCCCGCTATTCATCCGACAGCCAGAGAGAAGCGTCCATTGAAGGACAGCTGCACGACTGCAAGGACTACGCCGAGAAGAACGGTATCACCGTGGTCGGCACCTACATCGACCGTGCCTACTCTGCCAAGACGGATGACCGCCCGGACTTCCAGCGGATGATTAAGGACAGCGCAAAGAAAATCTTCGATGTGGTTCTGGTCTGGAAACTCGACCGCTTTGCCCGGAATCGGTTCGATGCCGTGAACTACAAGTACCAGCTGGAAAAGAACGGTGTCCATCTGGTGTCTGCCATGGAACCCATCTCGCAGGGGCCTGAAGGCATTATGGTGGAGAGTATGCTGATTGGCATGGCGGAATACTATTCCGCCGAACTCGCCCTGAAAGTGGCGCGCGGTGAGCGCGAAAACGCCCTCCAGTGCAAGTACAACGGCGGTGTGGTGCCGCTGGGCTTCACCATCGGCAAGGAGGACAGGCTGTACCATATCGACCCGGAAACGGCTCCCATCGTGCAAGAGATCTTCACCCGGTATGCCGACGGCGAACCGGCTGAGAAGATTGCCGCCTCCCTGAACGAGCGCGGCCTGCGTACCCGCACCGGGAAGCCGTTCGTGAAGAACAGCTTCTTCCAGATCTTCCGCAACCGCCGCTACATCGGCGAATACCGCTACAAGGACATTGTGACGCCGGGCGGCATTCCGGCCATTGTTGACCAGGATCTGTTTGACCGGGTGCAGCAGCGTTTTGAGCAGAACAGGATCGCCCATGGTCGGCCTGCAAAAGAGGATGTGAGCTATTTGTTGACCACCAAGCTGTTCTGTGGCAAGTGCGGTACCCTGATGGGTGGCGAAAGCGGCACCAGCCACATGGGGAACACCTACTATTATTATAAGTGCGGCAACGCCAAACGCCACGGCAAGGCGCACTGCGACCTGAAAGCCATCCGCAAGGAGCCGCTGGAACGGTTCGTGGTGGATACCGCCATTAAGGTGATTTTCAGCGATGAAATCATCGAACGGCTGATAGATTTGGTCATGGATGCCCAGCAGAAGGAGAACACCCGGCTGCCTGTCCTGAAAGAGCAGCTCCGGGACACGGAGAAGCGGCTGGCAAACCTTCTGGAAGCCATTGAACAGGGCATCCTGACCCCGACCACCAAGCAGCGGCTGGACGAGCTGGAAGCCCGGAAAGAATCCCTGAACACCAGCATTCTGGAAGAAGAGCTGAAAAAGCCCGTCCTGACCCGTGAGTGGATTCGGTTCTGGCTTGAAAAATTCCGCAAGGGTGACGTGGGCAGCACGGAACACCAGCGGCAGATCATTGATACCTTTGTCAACTCGGTCTACGTCTTTGATGACCGGGTCGTACTCAATTTCAACTTCACGGATGATGCCAAAACGGTCACCCGTGAGGAAGTGTTGGGTTCGAGTGCTGTGGACAATGCTCCACCATGCATAAGCCACTAACAGAAGTTAGTGGCTTTTTTGCGCTATACGCGGACTTATGTTGGTGTATGGAGAATTAGGGACTCGAACAGCACGGCCACGCCGCAGGCGGGGCAGCAAACACCCCAGTGGGGTGTTTGCTAGTGCGCGGGTTCCAACGGTCAGGAATGTCTACCGGGGATGATGTTCAAAAGTCCAGCTGGTCAGAGAATGGTTTGAAATCTTTAGGCCCCCTTTTCAGTCGTTTGTAGCAAGTTTGTAGCAGATCTGTAGCAAAATTCGGAGAGGAACGGCAAAATGGCCTCAGAAACCCGATTTTTGCAGATTTTTGGTATAAAATTTTATCCTTAAATTTTGTGCAGAATGACGGTGGCAAAACAAAAAAGAAAAACGTCAAACGCGAGAGATTGCTCTCTCATGCGTTGACGTTTTTTCTGGTTTGTGGGGATTATTCTTCTGGCAGAGCCAAAACTTCATCTTTGACCAGTTGATTGGCCGAGTCAAAGGCTTCGATCATCTGGTTGGCTTTTGGATCTAAAACCTATTATTCAAAATGATAACACGGGGCTGTTGCACACGCCCCAACAAAAAAGACCAGAGTTATTTAGCCGATGTGTCCAGACCGCCGGAATATGCCAGCACGACCTTTTTGACTTCAGACATAGGAACTGCCTTCGTTCAAACCAACTTATATATTTTTCGATTTTCCTCGTGCAATTTCATGATTGCAGTGTCCATTATACGGGCACTTGGAAAATGTGTAAAAAGTGTTCTGTATATAGCAGCAATATGAAAGCAGTATTTCACAGCAGGGCATTATGAACCTATAATAGCAGTTGGAAATAAACAGAAAGAGGGTCTTTTTGATGGCAACGATATTTCCAAGAGAAGAAAAGGCAGAGGCACTGTTCGGGGAGATCCTGAAAAATCCAGAAGCCTGCCACCGCCTGATGGATACCTTCAACGACTCGCTGGACATGGCAGACGTACTGGATGCGCCGGCCGTGAGTGCACAGCAGTTTGCCGCAGCACTGTTCAATGCCTACGAGAACAAGGATCTGTCTGCCTTTCTGATGGCGATCTGCCAGCACAGTATGTTTGACCTGCTACGGAACGCTGCCCTGATCCCGTTCAAATTCAACGCCGATGGTCAGCCGAACCCGGTGATTCTGACGGATGATGCCGGCGTTCTTTTGCCGAACAACGAATTTGCCGTGAGCAGCAAAGTATACGACCGGTTCATCCGGGTGTTCCAGAAGCAGGAAAAGGTAAAAATGTACCTTGCCAGCGGCTACTGCAAGTATCACGGCTACGACGAAGGATCGATGGATGTGGTGGAGTACCACTACAACCAGCATTTGGGGCTGCTGCTGATCTACGAACTGCCGGACACCGTGAAGCAGAAGGTAACGGAAGCGGAGGCCTACTCCACCGTCTGGGATATCCAGATGAAGCTGCAGCACGCACTGCCCCGTTCCGTGGTCTACTATGGACAGGATACGCTCAAGGACGGCGGAACCCGCTACGATGAACTTGGCGTTTTTCTGCCGCTGGAACACTTTGCCGACCGGCTGGAACGCCATGTGGAAACTGCTACCAAGATCGTTTACGGCGAGTAAACGCCCTGTAAACGAACTCCCTTTATAAGTGCATCACAGCAAAACAAAACGCAGCGAACCGTTAAAAGATTCGCTGCGTTTTGCCTTATATGGGAGAATGGAAATGCTGCACATCAGGTGCAATAACGGAAAGTCTTGTCAGTGATAACACGGGCGAAGATCAGCCCTAACGGCAGTGCTACGATGATGAGAATGGCATCTGCAAACCATGTGGCGGAATCCATCAGAGACAGGATGCCCAGATTATAGATGGCACGGTAGAAATACAGTCCCGGTACCATGATAACGATGGACGGCACGGTGACGGAGATGCGGGGATAACCGGCGGCGCTCTTCAGGCAGGAGGCCAGCAGTCCGGACAGCAGTGCGCCCAGAAACGCTGCAACAGCGGGCGGAAAGCCCGCAAGGCTCACCAGCTCCAGCCGGAACGTGTTCGTTACCGCACCGATAAGGGCGGCGCAGACTGCCAGGTTCCGGGGACTGTTGAACATGAGCGAAAAGCCGAACACACCGCCAAAACTTGCCAGCAGCCGGAACATGATCTCTTCCGGGAGTGTCAGGCTCAGGGCAGGGAACTGCACCGGCTGCAAATGCAGCAGCAGTGCCATGATCCAAGCCGTCATGGTTGCCACCAGAATGATGAGGACGGCGTAGGCCAGACGTTCCAGCCCGGAGCGCATATCCAGCTTGGCAAGGTCGATGCCGCTGGTAATGAACGGAAAGCCCGGAATGATGAAGAGCATGGAGCAGATATACCCCGCCTCGTGCTGCGCCGATACGGCAAACAGCACCTCGGCCAGCTTCAGCAGGATGGCATACACGAGGCTTGCTGAACAGACCGACGCCGTAATGCCCAGAAACAGGGTGAAATGGTGCTTTGTCAGCTTGCACCGTACAAAGTTGCCGATGCCTGCACCGCAGAAGGCACACAGCATTTCCACAATGCCGCCGCCCAGCAGAAAGGTGAAGCAGCTGCAGGCCAGTGCAGCTGCAAAGCCCAGTGCGATGGGCGAATACAAGCCGTGGATACGCTCGATCTCATCGAGGTGGCTGTGCAGTTCTTCGCCGGTCATAAATTTTCCTTCCCGGTCGAAGTCGTTGACGAAATGCTCCAGTCGGTTCAGCCGGGAGGTATTCACGCCCGTATTTGTCAGACAGAGTGACTGGGTATAACACTGGTCACCGTCAAAGCAGGTAAACTCAATGGACAACAGGCCGATATCCGCTGTTGTTGTGACTCCCAGCTCCCGCGAAAGGGTGTTCATGGAGCTTCGGACACGCCATGCGCCGGTGCCGCATTCCAGCAGCATCAGCCCGGTGCGTCCAATGACGGAGGCTTTTTCCACAAGCCCCGCCTCAGTAATGGGAACGCCCTTGCTGGCCGACGCATAGTCGTGCCAGTACACTTCCATGTGATTTTTGATGATCTCACTTTGCCGTTGTCCCATACCGGAAAGCCTCCTTTGTGATATGGGAATGTTGCAGCTGTTTCAAGACTGCGGTGCTATTATAAGGGAAATTGCAGGGTGGGTAAAACGTATCTTGGATATGCCGGCAATGTTCGTTTGGTATTTCAAAGAAGAAAATACGTTGCGTTTTTGGCGGCTCTGCGGTAGGATAGAAAAAACACGCCGAAAGGAAACTGCCGTGACCCTTCAACAACTCCGCTATGTCACGGCTGTTGCCGGCGCCGACACCATCGAACAGCTGGCTGAGTACATCGGTGTGGAGCCTGCAGACCTTTCCGCTACTGTGGAGCAGTACAATAAGGTTTGCGCCGAGGGCTACGACAGCGACTTTGCCAAGGACCCGCACTTCCTGAATGCAGTTGCAAAGGCTCCCTTCTACGCCCATGTCACCACCCCGAGTCTGGGCTTTGCACTGGTGACCACCGGCGGCTTTGTGACCACCAATGACCAGCAGGTGATGAACGAGGATTATCAGCCCATCGAGGGCTTGTACGCCTCCGGCAACACCTGCGGTATGCGCTTTGGTCCCGAGTATATCACCCCGATCCCCGGTGTGAGCATTGGTATGTGCCTGACGCTGGGCCGCGAACTGGGCAAATACCTGGCTGCAAAGTAAGCAGCTGCCTTCGTCAAGGCCTGATCAGCTGCAGTAAAGCCCCATAAGCAATAAAAGATCCCGTCCACTTCTGGGTGAACGGGATCTTTTTTGCGTATCAGACAGGAAAAAGCGGCTCAGAGGTCGTTTTTCTCCTGCCCCAGATTATCGGATTCCAGATCGTACAGGCCGTGCTGCAGGTGCTCTTCCATCATGACCCGGGCGCGCTTGACATCGTGCTTGCGGAAAGCATCCAGCAGAATGCCGTGGTAGTAGATGCCGCCATAATAGCCCGTGGAAAGAATCAGCATCTTGCCCAGATTGGCCCGGCGCTGGAAGGTCTCGTTCATAATGGCAATGGTGTAGGCATTGCCGCAGGCGTTGATGATCTCCATGTGGAACGCAACATCCGCGTTGATGAACTCTTCACACCTGCCCACGGAGGCCTTCATGGTTTTGAGGTAGCCCTCCAGTTTGGCAATCAGCTCCGGCGAGGCGGTCTGGGCCACCTGTGCACAGATCGCAGGTTCTACGATGCTGCGGAACTCCAGGATCTGCTTCATGGTCTCGGTAGCATCGATGGTGGGAGCCGGTTCCTCCACATTGGAATAGAAGGCCGAAAGATCGTCCGAGATCAGGAAGGTGCCCTTGCCGTGCACGCTTTCCAGAATGCCCAGCGCAATGAACTGCTGCAGGGCGCTGCGCACGGACACACGGCTGACCCCCAGCTCTTCGCACAGCTGGTTTTCACTGGGGATCTTTTCGCCCACGGTCCAGTTGCCGTTGCGGATATTTTTGCGGATATAGTGGGCAATCTTTCCGGTAACGCTGCCCTTATCGGCCATAGTGGAACACCTCTTTGTATTACAACTTTTTCTAACTATATCATAGGATGTTGCAAAAGTAAATCAAAATCAGCGAAAACTGGCAGAAAAAACTTGTATGCAGACAACTGCTCACGGGATCAGGACGGCTTTGGTCAGGCTTTCGTCCCGGTGCACAAGGCGGTCGAACACCTGCGCACCCTCGGCCAGCGGAAAGCTCTGCCACAGGCCGGTCAGGCCGGCGCGGCCCTCGGCAATGGCCTGCAGGCAGACCGGATACTCCCCGGCGGAGGAATAGCTGAACTGCACATCGATCTGCTCGGTGATGCAGCGCTGCAGCGGGAAGTCGATGGTCCGGGCGTGGTTGCCGATGACCATGATGCGTCCGCCCTTGCGCACCAGCTCCATGGCCTGTGTAAAGGAGTTTTGGGAACCGACGGCATCGTACACCACATCGGCACCGCGCTCTGCGGTGAGTTGCGGCAGCTGAGCGCAGTCCAGTGCACCCAGCTGTGCGGCCAGCTGCATGGTCCGGGCGTGGTGGCCGCTTATGCAGACCTGTGCGCCCTGACTTTTTGCGGCGATCAGGGTCATCAGGCCAATGGTGCCGTCACCGATCACGGCAGCGGTCTGCCCGGTGGCAAGGCCGCTGCGCAGCACTGCGTGCATTCCCACGGCAAACGGTTCCACAAGGCAGCCCTGTTCAAAGCTGACGGTGGGCGGCAGGGCATACAAAGTGCGGGCCTTTACGGCGATGTACTGGGCCATGGCACCATTTTTGCGGTACTCGGTGCAGGCAACGCCTACGATGCGGCGCTGTGCGCAGAGGTTGTGCATCCCGTGGGTGCAGAACCAGCAGTGGCCGCAGTATTCGGTGGAATCAAAGGTGACGCGGTCGCCCACGGCCCAGCTCTGCACGGCTTCGCCCAGCTGCGCAATGGTGCCGCTGGCTTCGTGGCCCATGACCAGCGGCGGGATGCGCCGCCCGTTCTCACCGCTGCTGCCGTGCACATCGCTGCCGCAGATGGCGCAGGCCTTTACCTCCACCAGCACCTCGTCCGGTGCCGGTTCAGGGCGGGGAACATCCCGGTATTCAAAGGTATGCGGTGCGGTGAACACCAGTGCTTTCATCATGTTTACCATTCTGCCACGCTCCCGTCCTCATGCCTCCAAACCGGGTTCTTCCAGCTATGCGGGGTTTGGCCCTCTTCCTCCACCAGAGCCTTGTTCACCTCTACGCCAAGGCCGGGCTTCTGGGGCAGGCTGACAAAGCCGTTCACGAACTTGAAATCCTCGGGGTTCAGCGCATAGTCCAGCACGCTGCGGCCCTCGTTGTAGTGGATGCCGATGCTTTGCTCCTGAATGGCCGCGTTGTAGCAGGTGGCATCCAGATTTAGGCAGCTGGCAAGGGCCACCGGGCCAAGCGGGCAGTGGGGAGCAAGGGCCACATCGTGGGCTTCGGCCATGGCGGCGATCTTCTTGCACTCGGTCAGGCCGCCGGCATGGGAAAGGTCCGGCTGCACGATGTCCACGCCGCCAATGGCCAGCAGACGCTTGAAATCGTACTTGGTGAACAGGCGTTCACCGGTAGCAATGGGAATGTTGCAGGCCGCCGCAATCTCGGGGAAATACTCCATGTTATCGCAGAGAACGGGTTCCTCAATGAACATGGGGTCGAACTCTTCCAGCTTTTTGGCCACGATCTTTGCCATGGGCTTGTGCACCCGGCCGTGAAAATCAATGGCAATGCCAAAATCCTTGCCGCAGCTCTCACGCACGCTGGCTACGCGCTCCAGCAGGGCATCGATCTTGGCGTAGCTGTCCAGAAACTGCAGCTCGTCGGTGCCGTTCATTTTGATGGCGGTGAAGCCTTGCTTTTTCTTTTCCAGTGCAGCGCGGCCCACATCGGCGGGGCGGTCGCCGCCCACCCAGCTGTACACCCGCATCTTATCGCGGCAACTGCCGCCCATCAGCTGCCAGACCGGCACATTGAAGTATTTGCCCTTGATATCCCACAGGGCCTGATCGATGCCGGAGATGGCGCTCATCAGGATGCCGCCGCCACGGTAGAATCCGCCGCGGAACAGCACAGTCCACAGGTCTTCAATCTTCATGGGGTCGGCACCAATGAGGTACGGCTCCATCTCATGGATGCACTCGCATACGGTGGCGGCGCGGCCTTCCAGCACCGGCTCGCCCCAGCCGGAAATGCCTGCATCGGTGCTGATCTCAATAAAAGCCCAGCGGGGACGCACCAGCCATGTCTGAAGTTTTGTGATCTTCATAGCAATGCTCCTTTGAGAACAAAAAACACTGTACGATTCCAGCCGTGTTTCTCCGTCAGGGATCGTACAGTGTCAAAGGTTATTGCAAATTACGGAGTCTGCAGGCTACCGTCGCGGTTGCGGGTCTGGGTCCAGGTGGTCACCGTGTTCTCACAGGGATACTTTGCGGCCTCCTTCTCATTCAGGTCTACGCCGAGACCGGGCTTGTCGTTGGCGTAAACAAAGCCGTCGTTGCCGTACTCGGGCATACCGGGGAACACTTCCAGCAGAGCGCCGTGGTTATCCTTCAGCTTCTGGATAACGAAGTTGGGCGGTTCGATGCCGCTCCACTCCTGCAGGCCCAGATTCTGAGCGGCCAGATCGATGTGGATGTTGGCTGCATGAGCCAGCGGGCTCATGTCGCCGGGGCCGTGCCAGCAGATGCGCACACCATACTGCTCGCAGAACATCTGCAGCTTGCGGGCCGGGGTGATGCCGCCCACCTGGCTCAGATGCACGCGCATGTAGTCGATGCTGCGGTTCTGCACCAGCTTCTTGTACTCGGCAGGGTTGTTGAACAGCTCGCCCTGGCTCAGCGGGGTCACGCTGGTCTGCTTGATCTTATCCAGCCATTCCACCTGCTCCAGAGGCACAACGTCCTCCATGAAGAACAGCTTGTAAGGCTCCATCTCCTTGACAAAGGTGACGGCCTCGGTGGGGTGGATGCGCTCGTGCACATCGTGCACCAGATCAATGTCGAAGCCTTCCTTGGCACGGATGCCGTCGAACAGCTTTAGGGTGTCGCGCATATACTTCTTGCTGTCCAGATACACGCCCGGCTCTGCGCCTTTGGCTGCCCACCCCGGAGCAGGGCCAAAGCCGCCGCCGCCGTAGCCGCCGCACTGGCAGCGGATGTGCTTGACACCGATGGAACGATACTTCTCGATGTTCTCGCAGATCTCGTCCACATTGGCACCGTCCACATGGCGGTACACCGGAACACCGGCGCGCATTTTGCCGCCGAACAGGTCGTACACAGGCATGTTGGCCATTTTGCCCTTGATGTCCCACAGGGCCATATCCACACCGGAGATGGCATTGTTGACGATGGGGCCGCAGCGCCAGTAGGCGTTCTGGTGCATCAGCTGCCACAGGTCGGAGATGTTGCGCACATCCTTGCCGATCAGCAGCGGACGCAGATAGGTCTCAATGAGATGCTGCACGGTCAGGTGGCGGTAAGCGAAGGTGGCGCAGCCCAGACCGTACAGGCCCGGCTCGCTGGTCTCCACCTTCACCACCACCAGATTGATGCCCTCGGGGGCGGTGCAGATCACTTTAATATCGCGTATGGTAGGGGCCATGACAGGGTTCCTCCCTTTTTATGTGTTGATTACTTGACCAGATAGCCACCGTCAACGGGGATCAGGGCACCGTTCAGGTAGTCGGATGCAGCGGAAGCCAGGAAGACGACGGGACCCTTCATATCCTCGGGCAGGCCCCAGCGGCCAGCGGGGATGCGCTTGGTGCACTCGTCCTTGCGCTCCTGCGTCATGTTGGCGCACATCTCGGTGTCCATGTAGCCCGGGCAGATGCAGTTGATGTTGATGCCGCGGCCGGCGCAGTCAACAGCAACGCTCTTGGTCAGCTGAGCAACAGCGCCCTTGGTTGCGGTGTAGGCAGGCACAGTGGTGCAGCCGAAGTAGGAAGCCATGGAGCCGATGGTGATGATCTTGCCGCCGGTGGGCTGCTTGAGCATGACCTGCAGAGAACGCTGGATCATGAACCAGACGTGGTCCAGATTGATCTTCATGACCAGATCCCACTGCTCTGCGGGGAACTCCTCGGGCAGATAGCGGCGCTGAATGCCTGCAGCGGGGACCAGAACGTCCAGACGGCCGTCCAAAATCTGCAGTGCTTCGTCGAAGGCGCGGTTCAGGTCCTCACGGTCAGCCAGATTGCCGATGACAGAGTAGGCTTCCAGACCCTTGGCGCGGTACTCCTCGCAGACCTTTTCCACCTTTTCCTTCTGGACATCGATGATGACGACCTTGCAGCCTGCCTCCAGCAGACCTTCGGCCATGCCGCGGGACAGACCCTGTGCGCCGCCAGTAACGATCGCATGCTTGCCGGCAATATCAAACTTAGTAAGAGCAGCCATAATAATGATCTCCTTCTATTTTATAATGTACGTGTTTATATCAGGGCCAGAGGGTCAGTCCTCTGCGCCGTCGAACAGGATAACGGTCTTCTTGACAGCCGGATCGGGATGAACGATGTTGTTGAAGACCTTTTCGATCTCGCTGAACTTGACGAAGGTGGTTGCAAGACCTTCCATGTGATACTTGCCCTCGGCCATCTTCTGTGCAGTGGGGACCCACTGGTTCAGGCTCATGCGGGTGCCGCAGATGGTCAGCTCGCGGCCATTGATCATCTGCTGGGTGATCTTTTCGGGCACGGTGCAGAAGCCCATGGGGACCACGCGGCCTGCGTTGCACACGATGCCGGGCTGCATGATCATGGTCAGGCTGCCGGGGAAGCAGGCGGAGTCGAATGCGACGGTGCAGCCGTGGCCGTTGGTGATCTTCTGCACTTCGGCAACGATGTCCTGCGTTTTGCTGTTCACGGTGTAATCGGCACCGAACTGCTTGCTGCGCTCCAGACTGCTGTCGCTGATGTCGCAGCAGATGACGGTTTTAGCACCCTTGAGCTTGCAGGCCTGTGCAATGATGGTGCCGATGGTGCCGGTGCCCAGAATGAACACCACATCGTCCTCGCACACGCCTGCACGGCTGGTGCTGTGCTCGCCGATGGTCAGCGGCTCGATCAGAGCGGCATCCTTCCAGGGGATGCTGTCGTCGATCTTGTAGACGTAAGGCTCTTCGACGCACCAGTATTCACGCCAGCCGCCGTTGGTGCCGCTGCCGCGCACCAGAACGTGCTCGCAGACATTGCCGCGGCCATGCTTGCACTGGTAGCACTCGCCGCAGCGGATCACGTAGTCAATCACGACGTGGTCGCCCACCTTGATGTTTTTGCAGTCTGCGCCAACTTTGGTGACCAGACCAACATTCTCGTGGCCGGGGATCAGCGGGTAGCGGGAGTTGGGGTTCTCGCCCTTATAAATATGGATGTCGCTGCCGCAGACACCAGCAGCCATCATCTTGATCTGGACTTCGTTGTCCTTCGGTTCAGGGATCTCAGTCTCGCGCATCTCAAAGTGGAGCGGCTCGGTGACCCAACACTCTTTCATAACAGTAGACCTCCTTGTTGGTGATCAGTGATCTTCTTGTAAATGTTCCGTCGTCGTATCTTGTTGTAATACAAGATTCATTGGCTTTAGTATACACGACAATACAAGAAAAGCAAGAGGAAATTTGAAAAAACAGGGTTTTAAGGATGATTTTCGACTAACTGCACAATTCCGAGCCTGCCGTTTTGTGATACAAGACGGAAACCAATGTCAAGACAAGTGCCCGGCAGAGCATAAGAGCGGAATAGAAGGAGCATTAAAAATAAAGATACGGAAAAGAATAGCAGCTGCGGGCAGGAATTCTGACGAAACTGGACATGTATCACAGAAAAAATGGCAGGACGGATCGTTTTATGGATATTTCCTATTATAAATGCCTCTTGCGGAAGATGAACTTGTTTCGGCCAAAAAACAAGTTGGGGTGTGCCAGCGGTGCCGGATCGGGTCGGAAGAGGGGAGAAAGAGGCGGTGGACGGTGGAAGCCGGCAGAAGAAAATGGAGCTAAAAAAGTGAAAAACGTCAACTTGAACGGACAAAAAGCACAGGAATATGAAGAGATGTGACAACGATGAAACGTCAAAAAAGTCAAAAGTATAACAAAAGCGGCTAAAAATCTTAAGTTTTATCTTTGAATTGTACAGATTTGCATTTTGAAACAAGTGCACTCTGCACAAAAAACATGTAACTTGTAAAAAGAATGTTGACAAGGCTTGTATTACATGCTATTATGTTGGCAACAGAAAGTCCCACGCAGGTGGGCGCCAGAAAAGTACGTGCAGACCGGCTGACACAAGCCCGGTCATGATGTTTAAGAAAATTGGAGGACAACAAGATGAAACAGTACATCAACCGCCGTGATTTCCTGAAGGCTGCTGGCGTGACCGCAGCTGCCGCTGCTCTGGCTGGCTGCGGTGTCACTTCCGGCTCCACCGCCACTGCATCCAGCACCGCCGCTGCCGGCAAGTACGATGATGTCAAGGCCGATGTCACCCTGACCATGAGCCACCAGATGGCTGCAAGCCACTCTATCAACAAGACTGCTGAGGAGTTCGCTCGTCTGGTCGCTGAGAAGTCCGAGGGCAAGATGAAGGTGGACGTTTACTCCGCTGCAACTCTGGGCACCGAGACCGAGAACCTGCAGGCCCTGACCAACGGCACTCTGGATCTGGCCGTGATCGCTGCCGAGTTCTATGCAAACTACGTGGACGAGGCCGGCTGCCTGTGCCTGCCCTTCGTATACAGCAGCTACGACGACTGCGCTGAGAAGCTGGCCGGTGAGGCGGGCACCACCGTTGCACAGATGATCCTGGACAAGACCAATGTCCGCATTCTGGACTACTACGTGCTGGCATTCCGTCAGATCTTTACCACCGATAAGCCTCTGAACACCGTGGACGATATGTCCGGCCTGATCATCCGCATCCCGGACTCCTCTACTTATAAAGAGACCTTCACCCAGCTGGGCGCTGCTCCCACTCCTGTGGCATGGGGCGAGACCTACACCGCACTGGATACCGGTCTGGTGTCCGCTGTGGAGAACATCCCCGAGTCCATCATGTCCGCCTCCATGCAGGAAGTGTGCAAGTACGTCAACGTTTCCAACCACATCATTGGACCCACCACCATCTCCGTTTCCGAGCAGGTGTTCCAGAAGCTGACCGAAGAGCAGCAGAACATCCTGACCGAGGCCGCTAAGGAAGCCTGCGAGTTTGGCCTGAATGCTACCAAGGACGGCAGCGATGCAAACTTCGACGCTCTGGAAGGTGCCGGTCTGGAAGTGGTGGACACCGATGTTGACAGCCTGAAGGCAAAGATCAACTACAACGCATATGCTTGCGCAAAGACCGACGTCGGCAAGCAGATCCTGACTTCCATGGGTGTTGCTCTCTGATAGACCGTCCGTCTTTCCCTGAAAAAATGTGCGGGCAGGCCGCAAAGGGCTTGCCCGCACTTAATTGAATAAAAGGAGATGAACCCCGCATGAAAAATGTGCGTAAAACGGTGGATAAGATCCTGAATGTGTGCATTCTGGTTCTCTTCATCGCAATGTTCGGTGTTACCACCCTGAACGTTATCATGCGTTATATCTTTAACTCGCCGCTGAGCTTTGCAGTCGAGTTTGGCCGCTACACCTTTGCAGGCATGGTCTATCTCGGCTCCATCTACGTCATGCGCGACGACGGCCACATCGGTCTGGACATCGTGGTGGATGCTCTTCCGGAGCCGCTGCACACCATCGTGAAAAAGTTCTCCCGCGTGCTGGTTCTTGCCTATCTGGCCGTATTCTTCTGCATGAGCACCCGCATGGTTATTGAGAACTGGACCAACCGTTCCAGCACCATGCATCTGCCCATGTCTGTTGTGTATCTGGCCATGGTCATTGGCAGTGCCGGTATGTTCATTGAAGAGCTGCTTCTCCTGCTGGGCAAGGGCGGCAGCGAAAAATTAGATGCAGGCGACATGGGAGGTGGCATGTAATATGTGGATGATCATTGGTATCTTCTTTCTGATGCTGCTCATCGGCGTGCCTGTTGCGTTCGGTGTTGGCATCTCCTCCATGCTGTATCTGGCCCTGAATGGTAAGGATCTCGTCATCCTCACCCAGCGCATCTTCGCTGGTGGTGACTCCTTCACCCTGATGGCAATTCCGCTGTTCATCTTTGCAGGCGAGATCATGAATGCCTGCGGCGTTACCAAGCGCATCGTCGGCTTTGCAAACGAGCTGGTCGGCTTTATCCCCGGCGGTCTGGCACACGTCAACATTCTGGCATCCATGCTGTTTGCAGGCGTTTCCGGTTCCACCTCTGCCGACGTTGCTTCCATCGGCGGCATGCTGATCGGCTCCATGGACGAAGCCGGTTTCGACCGCGACTACGCCACTGCCGTCACCGCGGCATCCGCAACCATCGGTTCCATCATTCCGCCTTCCATCCTGATGGTGCTGTACAGCTCCATCACCGGTATCTCCGTTGGTAAGCTGTTCATGGCAGGCGTGATCCCCGGCATTCTGGTGGGTGTCAGTCAGATGATCTACGCTTTCATCAAGGCAAAGAAGAACCCTGCCAAGTACGACGGCGATGTGAAGGTCAAGTTCGACTTCAAGCGCATGGTCAAGTCCTTCATCAATGCTCTGCCTGCGCTGGTCATGCCTCTGATCATCATTGGCGGCATCCTGTCCGGTGTGTTCACTGCAACCGAGGCCGGTGCAATCGCCGGTGCTTACGGTCTGATCATCGGCATCTTCGTCTACAAGGAGTTCACCTTTGAGGGTGCCATCAAGACGGTCCTCAGCGCAGCCCGCACCTCCGGCATGACCATGCTCATCGTGGCAAGCACCACCGCATTTGGTTACTGCCTGGCCATCGAGAAGTTCCCCGAGCAGGTGTCCGCTCTGCTGACCGGCATCTCCACCAACCCCAACGTCCTGATGCTCCTGATGATCATTGCCATGTGCATCATCGGCATGTTCATGGATACCACCTCTGCCGCCATCATCATGGTGCCCATCTTCTACCCCATCGCCGCAGCTGCCGGCATCGACGGCATCCACTTCGGCATGGTCATGGTGCTCACCTTCATTCTGGGCGGCATCACTCCTCCCGTTGGCGTTACCCTGTACATCGCAACCGCTGTTGCAAAGATCAAGTTCACCAATCTGCTCAAGGAAATGTGGCCGTTCATCCTTCTGTTCATCGCGGTCATGTTCGCAGTTGCTTACTGCCCGGCTATCTGCCTGACCATCCCCAACATGCTGGCCTGATCTGCAGCCGGACAGCAGATGCTCATGAAAAGCTTTTTCTAAATTTTCTCCTAAATCTCCTATCCCTTGCTTTGCATTCTCCATTACTTCCCAACGATTTCCCAAAACAGAAACCATTCGTGCAGAGGTCAGGCTGCTTTCATCCCTCCCGGGTGGAAGCGGCCTGACCCTCTTTTTTGCCAAAGACCCGGAAAGGAGCATTGTTTATGGCACAACTTGTTACCCTTGGCGAGACCATGGCCGCCTGCTCCGTCCTGCTTCCGCTTTAATTGCGGCCTACTCTTTAGACCATGGCTTCGCGTCATCCTGCCGGAGCAGTCGGTGTCGATGCCGTTCTGCTTTGTCTGCTGCGTGAACCACTTTCACTCCTGAAATGAACTGCATGAAAAATCAGAAGGCCCCATTCTATTGACTTTGCCTTTGCAGGGGAGTATACTCCATGTCACCAAGAATATTACGGCTATGACGAGAAAAAGTACCCGGAAGGAATGCTGCAGAGAGCTGCCGGTTGGTGCAAGGCAGTGCAGGGCATCCGTGGGAAGATCCTCTCCGAGCTTTCCGGCTGAATGGGCAGTGTGCGCCCCAGTAAGCAGGAACGGCAGGCCCCCGTTATCACGGGCCGCGCGTTGTTGGACGTGCACTGAGTGGTCAGCGTTGTGCTGGCAATAAGAGTGGTACCGCAGAGGATTTTACACGCCTTTGTCTCTTACAGACCGTAGGGGACAAGGGCGTTTTATTTTGCGGATGCTTTTGTCCCAAAGCATGTCAGAAGGAAAAGGAGAAACAATTATGAAAACACTGGAAAAAGTAAGCGACTTTGTGGGCAAGTACATGGCCGCCATCGTTATTGTGGTGGCCGCGGGTGCCCTGTTCTTCCCCGGCCCGTTCAGCGTGGTAAAGACGGCGTGGGTCAATAACCTGCTGGGCATCGTGATGTTCGGCATGGGCCTTACCCTGAAGCCGGAGGACTTCAAGGTGGTGTTCAGCCGCCCGAAGGATGTGATCGTGGGCTGCGTTGCACAGTTCACCCTCATGCCGTTTCTGGCATGGGCGCTCACGCAGGTGTTCCACCTGCCCACCGAGCTGGCCATTGGCGTGATCCTGGTTGGCACCTGCCCCGGCGGCACCTCTTCCAACGTGATGACCTACCTTTCCAAGGGCGACGTTGCACTGTCCGTTGGCATGACCGCTGTTTCCACCGTGCTGGCTCCTCTCCTCACCCCGCTGCTCACCCTGCTGTACGCTGGCCAGCGTGTTGACGTGAACCCCATGAGCATGTTCATGTCCATCGTCAAGGTGGTGCTGGTGCCCATCGCACTGGGCTTTGTGGTCAATCACTTCTTCCATAAGTTCACCGAGGAAGCCGTCCGCGTGCTGCCTCTGGTCTCCACTACCGCCATCGTGCTGATCATCTGCGCCGTGGTCTCCGCCAACAGCGCCAAGATCATGACCAGCGGTCTGCTGATCCTTGTGGTGGTCATCCTGCACAATGTGCTGGGCTACCTCACCGGCTTTGGCGTGGGCAAGCTGCTCAAGCTGGACTCCACCAAGTGCCGCGCGATCTCCATCGAGGTGGGTATGCAGAACTCCGGCCTTGCAACCAGTCTGGCCGCCGCACACTTTGCACAGTATCCGCTGGCTACCATTCCCGGCGCTGTGTTCTCCGTGTGGCATAACATTTCCGGTGCGATCCTCGCCAACTTCTTTGCCCGCACAGCAGAGAAGAAGGATTGATCTTTCATAACACAGTAAAGCCCCCGGCAGGCGCAAACCTGCCGGGGGCTTTGCTGTGCCTGCGGGCCGGACATCTGCAACAAAACCGGCACAAATTGTGCTTTTCACGCTGCTTTTAGGGCGATTCACGCAGGTTTGCTTCCAAAATGCGGTAAAGTGTGGGATAATCAAGATACTGTAATATATACCCCCCCCCGTAAAAATGCGAGGGGAAAAAGGAGGTTGTACCATGAAACAAGGCAAACTTATCCGGCGTGCAGTATCGGCGGCGCTGGCCGGATGCATGATGTTCACCCTTTCCGCTCCGGCGCTGGCCGAAAGCACCGATGCGCTGATGCAGCTGAGCATGACTCGCCGCAGCGCCGTGAGCGTGCTGGACGCGGAGAACAGCGGAACGGATGCTAATGCGTCTGTTGCTACGAAGTATGGCATTACCATTGAAATCTATGGCAAAGGTGAGGTGGAAGTTGACAGCGATAATTGCAACAACATTCTTGGCTTCCTGAAGTATGATCCTAATGAGAAAAAACTGACCTTGCTGGATCCGAGTGCCGACGCAGTCAATTATCTGACCATCGATGCACCGAACACGGACGTGGTGCTGGAATCCACAAATATGATTGTGAATTTTAATCTGTTGATCGAAAACGCTCGTTCCGTGAAAGTTTCCAGCACTGGTAGTTGGGCACCGGTTTATGGAAAAGTGTTCATCTACTGTGCTTGCCCTGTTACCCTTGAGCACACGGGAGCAGGCATAAATCATGGAGTTGCAATTAGCGGAATTGAGTTTGCCGCTCCGGTAAGTGCGAGCGATTTTGTCTACTATACCAGCGATGCGCCTGATGCAACGCCGACGGATGCGGGCACTGGGACGATTCCGGCCAATACGGTAAATTACCTGCACATTGTGCCGAAAGTTTCCTATACGATTACCACGGCAGACGATGCCACCATCACCGTGGATGGTAAGGCAGTGACCTCGGTCCACGAGGGCGAAAAGGTCACCGTGACCGCAGCAGGCAGAGAAAACGCTGAGTTTACCGGCTGGACTGCTGAGGGCATCACGCTTACAAAGGAGCAGAAGGCGAACCCCACAGTCACCTTTACCATGCCGGGCAATAACGTGACTCTGACCCCGAATTACAATGTTGTACAGGATTATGGCATTGAGGTGGGCAGCGAGAACACTACACCAACCCGCGTTACCAGCAAAAACTGTAAAGACATTTTAAATAAGGGTGTGCTGAGTTATGACCCGACCACCCAAACGTTGAAGTCGAATGGCAAACTACCAAGGTCGCTTCAAAAAATCAACGCACCCGGAAAGGATATAAATCTGGATGGTAAAGATCAGATTGCTGTGGCTGCAAAGTTGATTGTAGTGGATGCACATAATGTAACGATCAGCAGCAATAAGTTTGCTGCGATTTTCGCCAGAGATGATACCAGCACAATCGACTGCACCGGTAAGGTGGATATCCGCAGCGGCGGAGACGTGGTTGTGAATGGAAATCTGAGTATTAACAATCTCGGTGATGTTGATCTTTATGCAAACGGCAATAGTATTTCGAATAAGGCTCTTACCATTACCAGCGGTGGTAACGTGACCATTGAGAGTACCGACGGTAGAGCAGCGAAAAACCTGACGATCAACAAGGCCGAGAATGTCACCATTACCATCAGTGATGACGAAAGAGCAGTCTCCGAAAATACCGACATCACCGCTTCCGGTACTGTGATCCTGAAAAACAATGCACCGGGCGGCCATGTGGGCACTGTTGACTTTACACAGGCAGACGGCAAAAAATACGTCTACTATACCAGCGAAGCCGAGGATGCAAAGCTGATCGACCCGCGCATCCATCCGCTCCCTGATACGGTAGAAAGCAGCTACCTGCGCATTGAGCCGAGGGAGACTTACTACAGCATTACCGTTGCGAACGGCACCGCGCAGGTGGGCGACGACACCACCGGCCGGATTACTACCGCCTTTGAGGGCGAAACGGTCACCGTCAAGGCCAAAGCACCCACCGATGAGGATGCCGCCAAGGGCGTGAAGTTCCACCACTGGAAGGTGGAAGAGGGAAGCACCGCCTTTACCCTGACCGATGGCAAGCTTGGCTCCAAGGAGGAAGCAGGCACCGAGGAAATCAGCTTTGATATGCCCAAAGGCGATGTGAAGCTGACCGCCGTTTACAGCATCCCCGCTTCCGTGCTGAGGAGTACCGTTACTGTTACGGGCGGCACGGCAAAGTCCACTCTGGGCGAGGGCAGCGATATCCCCGCAGAGATCGGCACCACGGTGGAGATCACAGCTACCCCGTATGATGCCGAGAAATACCCCGGCATGGAGTTCGTGGAATGGGAGATCAAGTACCCCGATAGCTTCTACGAGAAATTCCCCGATGGCATTCCGGAAAATCTGCAGCTCAAGCTGGACAATGCCAAGAGCGCGGCCACGACGTTTAAGATGCCCGTTTACCCGGTCAAACTGATCGCCCACTGGTCGGCCAGCGCGGTGGCCGGACCGGACGAACCTATTGATGAAGACTTCGGCGTAGAACCTGCACCCATGGATACCACGGGCGGTGCAATTGCCGCCGTGGCCGTGGGCGGTGCAGCCGTCTGGGGCGGCTACGAGATCGCCACCCGCGTCATCCTGAACGACCTGCTGCCCGAGGGCGCGGCCATCCCCGCAAACCGCGGCCAGCTGGCACTGCTCATCTGGACTGAGAAGGGCAAGCCCGAACCCGCCGCACAGCCCGCCTTTGCGGATGTGACCGACCCCGATATGGCAAAGGCCGCACAGTGGTGCACCGAGCAGGGCACCATGGATGCCAAGGGCGACCGCTTTGAGCCCGAAGGCTGGACCCCGAAGTTCAAGGTGATCGAAGTGTGGAATAAGGCGTTCCCCAAGCAGTAAAACAGCAAACAGCCCCCGGCAGGCGCAAACCTGCCGGGGGCTTTGCTGTGCCTGCGGGCCGGACAACTGCAACAGAACCGGCACAAATCATGCTTTTCACGCTGCTTTTAGGGCGATTCACGCAGGTTTGCTTCCAAAATCCGGTAAAGTGTGAGATAATCAAAGTACCGTAATGCATACCCCCCCCCCGTAATAATTTTCGCAAAGGAGGAACCCCTATGAAACGAAATATTTTGGCCCGGCGGGCAGCTTCCGCTGCGCTGGCAGCGTGCATGATGTTCAGCCTTTCCGCCCCAGCTCTGGCCGCAAGCACCGATGCCCTGCTCCAGCAGAGCACCGCCGCCAAAAGCGCGGTGAGCGTGCTGGACGAAGAGAACGGTACGGAGGTAGAAACTGAGTATCAGATGAATCTCAAATACGGCAGCATCACAGTCTATATTGGGGCTGATGACAAACAGTATGTCCAGCAGGGCAATAATGAAGCCCAGCAAAGGGGCAATCTGTCTATCACAACGGACGGCAGCCAGACGCACAATACCATTACCATCAAAGGCGGCACCATGGGTGCAAAAGTCACACTGTCTAATGTCAATATCGAGACTACTTCCAATGCGGCAGTCTCGGTCAGCGGCAATGTGGAGTTGATCATTGCAGGCACGAACACGAATACCCTGCGCAGCGGCACGGACCACGCCGGTGTGGAAAAGGCCGACGACAATGGAACCCTGACCATCAGCGGCCCCGGTAAGCTGAATGCCTACGGCGGTCAGGGCGGCGCAGGCATTGGCGGCGCATGGCATAAAAATGCCAGCAATATTGTTATTGAAGGTGGTACGATCGAGGCCCACGGCGGTAACTGGGGTGCAGGCATTGGCGGAGGTCAAAGCGCGGCGGGTCAAAATATTACGATTCGCGATGGTAATGTAACGGCGATACCCGGTGGCGAAGCAGCAGGCATTGGCGGCGGCTTTCAAGGTGACGGCAAAAACATTACCATTGAGGGCGGCACGGTACATGCAGAGTCCGGCGGCGGAAGCGGCCCTGTTGCGGCCATCGGCGGCGGACGAGTGGATGGCAAAGGCGAAAATATCCAGATCACCGGCGGCAATGTTACGCTGAAAACTGTAGATGACGATGACATTTATATCGGCAATGGTCAACAGGAAGCTGAAATTGACCCCAGCAAGCTGCTTGGCACGATCATCAAACTGGACGAGAACGACGTTAAGGTTGCCGAAATTGTACAGGATTTCAACATCAAAATCAATGATAAGCCTGTTACCAGAAAGAACTATGAAGACATCCTTGGAGACGGCATCCTCTGCTATGACATTGAGAAAAAGACCCTGACGGCAAAAGAGAGAATCAATTATGTGCTGAAGGTCAGAGCGCCGGAGACGGATGTCATTTTGAACGGCGGCATCGGCGCAAGAAGTAGTTTGACGATCGGACAGCAAGGCGATTCGAGTGCTGTAGGTGCACACGATGTGACCGTTACCAGTGACCGGTATGATGCAATTCAGGGCGAGGCTGACATCAACTGCACCGGTAAGGTGAATATCCGCAGCGACAAAAGTATGGCTGTGAACGGAAGCCTGAACATTTATGATTCCAGCGAAGTGACGCTTTCTGCAGGCAGCAACGTTGTGAATGGCAGCGCAAATATCACCAGCAATGGTAACGTGGCCATTTACAGCACCGTTGGCAGAGCGGCGGAAAAACTGACCATCAACAACGCCGAGAATGTCACCATTTACAGCACCGTTGGCAGAGCGGCGGAAAAACTGACCATCAACAACGCCGAGAATGTCACCATTTCCATCAGAGATGCCGCAGGAGCAGTCTCCGGAGATACCAAGATCACCGCTTCCGGTACTGTGACCCTGAAAAACAACGCACAGGGCGGCCGTGTGGGCACTGTTGCCTTTACACAGGCAGGCGGCAAAAACTACGTCTACTATACCAGCGAAGAGCCGGATGCAAAGCTGATCGACCCGCGCATTCATCCGCTTGCAGAAGCGGCAGGAAGCAGCTACCTGCGCATTGAGCCGAGGGAGACTTACAGCATTACCGTGAAAAACGGCACCGCGCAGGTGGGCGACGACACCACCGGCCTGACCAGCGCCTTTGAGGGTGAAACGGTCACGGTGAGCGGTAAGAACGAAAACCCGAGTGTTACAAAGTTCGGCGGCTGGAAAGTGATCAGCCCGGAAGGCTTTGAACTGACCGAAGCGCAGAAAAATACCGAAAAAAACATGACCTTCACCATGCCGGCCAGCCCGGTGGAGCTGAAAGCTTCTTATAGCTTCCCGGCACCTGTAGTAGATATGCCGGTCATCGTGACGGGCGGTACGATCCGCGTCGGAGGGGGCGAAAGACAGACGGGCACGGTGCTCGTACAGCCGGGCCAGACCGTCACGATCGAAGCCGATGAGCCTGCCAAGGAGAATGAGTCGTTCCATCACTGGAAGGTGGAAAAAGATTCCAGCAAGAATATTGGCATAATTGAGGGCAGTCTGGGTTCCGAAACGGAAAAGGGCACGGAAAAGATCGTCTTTACCATGCCGCAGGACGGCGTGAAGCTGACCGCCGTTTACAGCATCCCCGCTTCCGTGCTGAGGAGTACCGTTACTGTTGAGGGCGGCACGGCAAAGTCCACTCTGGGCGAGGGCGGCGATATCCCCGCAGAGATCGGCACCACGGTGGAGATCACAGCTACCCCGTATGATGCCGAGAAATACCCCGGCATGGAGTTCGTGGAATGGGAGATCAAGTACCCCGATAGCTTCTACCAGAACTTCCCCGATGGCATTCCGGAAAATCTGCAGCTCAAGCTGGACAATGCCAAGAGCGCGACCACGACGTTTGAGATGCCCGTTTACCCGGTCAAACTGATCGCCCACTGGTCGGCCAGCCCGGTGGCCAAGCCTGACCCGGACGAACCTATTGATGAAGACTTCGGCGTAGAACCTGCACCCATGGATACCACGGGCGGTGCAATTGCCGCCGTGGCCGTTGGCGGTGCAGCCATCTGGGGCGGCTACGAGATCGCCACCCGCGTGATCCTGAACGACCTGCTGCCTGCGGGCGCGGCCATCCCGGCAAACCGCGGCCAGCTGGCACTGCTCATCTGGACTGAGAAGGGCAAGCCCGAACCCGCCGCACAGCCCGCGTTTGCGGATGTGGCCGACGCTGACATGGCAAAGGCCGCACAGTGGTGCGTGGAGCAGGGTCTGCTGGATGCACGGGAAGGCAAGTTTGAATCGGACGGCTGGATGCCCAAGTTCAAGACCATTGAGATCTGGAACAAGGCGTTCCCCAAAAAGTAACCTCTGAGCGCTTCCTCCGTAAAGCCTCAGAATGACAGATCTCCCCGATACCGGATACCCGGTATCGGGGGGATTTTTTGCGCAGGCACGCGTGGCATTGGCGGTGGCAATCATCTCCGACATTTCAATGATCCAGTGACCTTGCAGTTTGCGCGAAACAAAAATACTCCGGCAACTTTCTGACCAAGAGAAAGTTACCGGAGTATTCCGCTTTACTTATTTGTTTTTACCAGCAGTGCCTGATACGGCTCCAGTTCCACATCCGCCAGCCAGACGGAAGTGCCCTCCGGGGTGTGATACTCGCCGCCCAGAGCGTCCAGACTGGCCCCTGCCGGGTACTCGGTAAAGTTGAACAGCCCCACCAGCGTTTCCTCACCGCGCTTGCGTACCAGCGCCAGCACACCGGGGTTGTGGCTGTCCCAAGTTGTTACCCACGCATCCGGGGCAAAGCAGGGGTCTGCACGCATTTGGCGCAGCTGCTCCATGCCCTGCCACAACTGGTTTTGCAGCGTGCCCTTCCGGGTGCGCTGCTTTGCGTCCTCCCAGTTGAATTTGCTGCGGTGCAGATTGCGGCTGTCCTCCACACGGTCAGGATCGTCTTTGTAGTCCCAGCCGTTGCGCTGGGCGATCTCGTCCCCGCAGTTCAGCATGGGGAAGCCCTGCAAAAACGCCATAGCAGTGTGCAGCAGCAGGTCACGCTTTACGGCGTAGTCCAGTGCGGTTTTATCGTCCTTTTCCAGTGCCTGCTCGATACCGCACAGGCTGGCGGTGGTGCCGCAGCTTCGGGCATCGCCGGTGGCGGGGTCGTAGTTGTACAGCTCACCCTTTGCCCAGCTGCCGGGGAAATTGCCCTCATAGAAATGGTACAGATATTCTTTATGTTTCTGCGGGTCAATGCCAAGCCGTTTCTCCACCGCCTCGTCCAGACCCCAGCCGATATCATCGTGGCAGCGCAGATAGTTCACGAACCAGCAGTTGTCCGGCAGGGCGTGGAGGGCATCCAGCTGCGCCTTCAGCAGCCGGGTATCCCGGCTGGCAAGGGCACCCCACAGGTTGACCATGGTGGACACGTTGTAGAGCATGTGGCATTCCGGCTTTTCCGGGGTGCCGAAATAGGCGGCCAGCTCCTTGGGAGCCATGACCACCTCGCCCTTGAGGATGACCGCCGGGCAGACGCATTCCAATACCATGCGCAGCATCCGCACGATGGTGTGCACCTGCGGCAGATTGCGGCAGGTGGTGCCCAGCTGCTTCCAGATATAGGGTACGGCATCAATGCGGAACACCTCTACGCCGAGATTTGCCAGATGCAGAATGCTCTTGGTCATGTCCACGAACACCGCCGGGTTTGCGTAGTTCAGGTCCCACTGGTAGTCGTGGAAGGTGGTCAGCACCCACTTGTGCATTTCCTCACACCATGTAAAGTTGCCGGGCGCGGTGTTGGGGAACACCTGAGGCACCGTCTGCTCGTACTGGTCGGGGATGGTGCGGTCCTCGTAGAGGTGGTAATAGGCCTGAAACCACGGGTCGCCTGCCTTTGCCGCCATCGCCCAGCGGTGGGTGCTGGCGGTGTGGTTCATGACAAAATCCAGACACAGGCTGATGCCGGCCTTGCGCAGTTCACGGGTCAAGTTTTCCAGATCTTTGTTGGTGCCAAGGGCCGGGTCTACGGTGTCGAAATCCTCCACCGCATAGCCGCCGTCGTTGTGAGGGTGGGGCATCTGCAGCAGGGGCATCAGGTGCAGATAGGTCAGCTTCTGCTCCTTGAGGTAGGGCAGCTTCTTTGCCAGTTCTTTCAGGTTTCCGGCAAAGAGGTCGGTGTACATGGTCATGCCGAACATATTGCCCCGCTTGTACCACTCCGGGTCGGCAGAGCGTGCCTTGTCCAGTGCTTTCAGCTCGGCGCTGCGGGCGTTGTAGGCTTCTGCCATCTCCCGCTCCAGAACTTCCAGCCCTTCCCGGTTGTGGTACAGTTCCATGAACAGCCATTCCAGCTCGTCCTTGTGCTTGGCAAACCGGGACGCAAATTCCTGTTTTGCTGCCATGGTTCAGCCCTCCACTTCTGCAAGGGTGGGCATGGCGGGGATAGCACCATGTCGGCTGGTGGTGATGCTGGCCGCTTTGTTGGCAAAGGCCAGAATGCCTTCCAGCTTGTCCACCGTCAGGGTGTTCAGCTCCTCCTTGCAGAGCTTGGACAGAGCCGCCCCAAAGAAGGTATCGCCTGCGCCGTTGGTGTCGCCTACCTTGCAGGGAACGCCTGCCACATGGCCGGTCTTCTCCCCAAAGCGGTAGAATACGCCGTTTGCACCCAAGGTGACAAAAATCAGCCGGATGCCGTTCTGTGCCAGTTGTGCCGTGCCGCTTTCGCAGTCAGTGGTGCCGGTGAGCAGGGGAAGTTCTTCATCGGACACCTTCAGGATATCCACCAGTGGCAGGGGAGCTTTCATCTGGGCAATGGCATCCTCTTTGTTTTTCCAGAGGTTTGCACGGTAATTCGGGTCATAAGTAATGACAGCACCCAGCTTTTTGGCGCGGGCAGCAGCGTCCAGCGTGGCAGTGCGGGAGGGGTCAGCGGTCAGGCTGACAGAGCCGAAGTGGACGATTTTGGCAGCTTTCAGAGCCTCATCCGAAATGTCCTCCTTGCACAGCATCACGTCAGCGTTGGCACTGCGGTAGAAGCTGAAATCCCGCTCGCCGGTGGCATCCACCGAGACCACCGCCATGGTGGTGGGGTGGTCTGCATCCACCGCCATGCCGGAAACGTCCACTTTGTTTTCTGCCAGAACCTCTTTCAGGTAGCGGCCAAAAGCATCCGCACCCACCTTGCCGATAAAGGCGGTCTGTGCGCCCAGTCTGGAAGCAGCCACAGCCAGATTGGCCGGTGCACCGCCGGGGTTTGCGGCAAACTGAGGAATGCCGCGCGCATCCTTGCCGGTCTGGGTCAGGTCGATCAAAACTTCACCAATCGTTAAAATGTCCATGCGTTTTCTCCTTATTTTTATCCTATAAGCTAAAACCCAACGGTCACCGCTGGAACAGATAATGAATGTAAGCGGCTGCACGCTCCAGGTGCGGTGCATTCTGCACTACCCCAAGATAGACCCTGCCAGAAAAACCTGCCTGCCTGACAAACGGCGTGTCCGAAATATCCAGCACGGTCCCACCGGCGTTCAGACCCGACAGTGCATGGAAAGACGCATCCAGTGTCCGCAGATCGAGAAAATAATCCTCTGCCAACAGTCGATCCCGTGCATATTCGTCCATCAGAACAACATCTAACCGCTGGGCACTGACTGCACCCAGCAGCTTTATCTCCGAAGCATATACATACTGCTCCTCTGCGCGTTCGCTTTCGCTGAGCAGCAAGCCGGACAGCAGATCGACCTGTTGCTTTTTGGTCAGACCCTGCGCCTCGGCAAAGCCGGTGGTAAGCTGTTCCGTCAGATCAGACCCGGCAGTGATATTTACCAGACCAAGGTAAAGCACATCCTCTTTTTTCGTCACATGACGGTAGGCTGTATACCCGAGGATATAGACGACGATGAGCACGATCGCAATGGGCAGCTTGTAATATGCCCAGATGTGCTCCCACTTTTTGCGCCCATGGAGGGAGCGGAGCGTATCCCGGTCAGTTTTTGTCATGGTCGGATTCCTCATGTACTGCATCAGGGTCTCCACCGATCTGATAGAGGATCCGAAGCATCAGAAAGGAGCAGAGCATGGCGCACAAGCCCATGCCCAGCAGGAATGCAGGCGTGAACACAAACACAATGACGTACCCCATGATGCCATAGATC
This sequence comes from Faecalibacterium sp. Marseille-Q4896, assembly GCF_017377615.1. Classification (NCBI taxonomy): domain Bacteria; kingdom Bacillati; phylum Bacillota; class Clostridia; order Eubacteriales; family Oscillospiraceae; genus Faecalibacterium; species Faecalibacterium sp. Marseille-Q4896. Next base: position 219,244 of record NZ_JAFREG010000002.1, on the reverse strand, counting down.
GCCGCCATCAGCAGGGTGCAAAACAGATACCGGACACCCACGAGAAACGCTGTTTTCAGGATGCCGAAGGTGGTGTTTTCAAACCGTGCCAGCAGAGGAAAGGCATACAGCAGAACGATGCCGTACAGAACTGCCGCACCAATAAGCACTGCAGTGAGCAGCGTCCAGAAAATGTTTTCGCTCCACATTCGGCGCAGCACAAAGCCATCCGCAGCCAGGAAACTGCCGACTGTCAGCAGGATAAGCCAGAGTTTTGTGGCAGGCTTAAAATTTTCCCGGAACGCCTTAAAAAACATCCGGGTCAGACCATCGTCCCGATCTTCCGCCATTTTGAGCGTGACGTAGAACAATGCGGTCGTAGAAGCTCCTATGGTAACGATGGGCAGGCTGCACACGAGCCATAAGATGTTCAGGTAAGCACTGTAAGTCAATTTCGTCAGCACAGCAAACAGCGGCTTGTCCGTATTGCACAGGTCACGCATGGGGGTTCTCCTTTCGCTCAATCTCCTGTGGATTCGCGCAGGATCAGGTTGGTTTCCGTATAGACGGTGCGATAGTTCAGCGATGGCTCTTCGATGCGGGTCATAAGCAGATTGGCAGCGGTGTAGCCCATGATCTGTCCATGGATATGGATCGAAGTCAGATGGGGGGCAAAGTAGGAAGCCTCCTGACTGTCATCGAAGCCGCAGACCCAGATATCATCGGGAACCGAATACCCCAGCTCATTCAATGCCTTGACCAGATCCATGGCAACAAAGTCATTGGCGCAGACAAAGGCATCCGGCATCGTTTTGAACCGACGTATGGTTTCGTACAGGGATACCGGATAGTTCTGCTGTCCAGATGGCATCGCACAGGTGCTCAGGCCTTCTGTCAGACCAAAGTACTCCACTGCATCCTTATAAGCCATATAACGCTCAAAGAAGGACTGACAGTGGTTTTTATCCCCCGCAAAGCTGATGCGTTTTTTGCCGCGCTGGACCATGTGGGCCACCGCATTCTGGACCTCAATGCGGTTTTCCATATAAAGGCGGTCGGCTTTAAGGGGAGGACGCATATCCATCACAGGGGTGTCTACAAACAGCAGCGGAACATCCAGATCGCACAGCATCTGTGCATAGTCATAGTCGAATACTTCAATGCAGATGATGCCGGCTGTGCGCTCGATATTGAGAGAAGATGGAAGCTTTTTCTCTTTCAGCTCTATGGGAGAAATGCGATGAATGGTCGTGCAGCTATGCAGATGCTCGATTTCCGACTGGAAACGATCCAGCATCATGGAGGAAAAGTGAGAGCTGCTCAGAAACTGGGTCGTCAGCATGGCGATCTCCCGTTTGTCACTCGGCAGAATGGAATGCTCTGCTGCTTTTGCAGTGTCTTCCTGAAACAGCGGCAGATAGGCAAACTGCTTATAGCCCATTTCGGCGGCTTTGCGCAGGATCTTCTCCCGTGTGGCATCTGCCAGCACACCGGTGTTGTTGATGGCCTTTGAAACTGTGTTGCGGGAAAGCTGCAGTTCGTTTGCAATATCCTGAATGGTGACTTTGGTTGCCATAAGTCATCCTCTTCCTTTTATAAATAAAGTCTGGTGACGGATCTTATTCTTTGCGACTCCAGTATAGTGCAAATGCACAAATTAGTCAAATGCAAAAATGCAAATCATCATTTTGCATATTTGCGCACTTTTGGATTTGTGCATCTGTACAAATCCACAATAATTTTTGATGTATACCATGAATTATCGTTGACATTCGCTTGCGTGAGTGGTATAAATGAATTACAGAGTTTTACATTTGCACAAACGAAGTGAAAAACGTAAAATTCAAAGGTGCAAATGTAAAACACAAATCAAACGGCAAGCAAATCAAAAAGGAGGAGAATGATTCATGAAAGCAAAGACGGCCTCGCCGGAAACGGCTGTGCTGACAGCAGAACGCAAGCTGCACAACACATGGGTCTACATCAAACGGCATTGGCAGCTTTACCTGTTGTTCCTGCTGCCTGCCGTGGCGCTGACGCTGGTGTTCAAGTACGCTCCCATGGGCGGTGTGCTGATCGCGTTCCAGAAGTACAATCCCTTCAAGGGCATCTGGGGCAGCGAGTGGGTAGGCTTCAAAAACTTTACCCGCTTCATGTCCTCGCCGGACTTCCAGCGCTATCTGATCAACACCCTGAAGCTGAGCGTCTACGGTCTGCTGTGGGGCTTCCCGATCCCCATCCTGCTGGCATTCCTGCTCAACCGTATCGAGAGCAAGAAGATCAAGCAGAAGGTGCAGCTGGTGCTGTATATGCCCAACTTCATCTCGGTCATCGTGCTGTGCGGCATCGTCCGAGTGCTGCTGAGTGTCACCGGTCCGGTGAACGGCCTGCTTCACACCAGCATCAACTTCATGACGCTGCCGGAAGCGTTCCGCCCCATCTACATCATCAGCGGCATCTGGCAGGGTGCCGGCTGGGCATCCATCATGTACACCGCATCCCTTTCTAACGCCAGCAAAGATCTGAAGGAAGCTGCGATGATCGACGGCGCAAACCTGATCCAGCAGATTATGACGGTGGAGTGGCCCGCCATTAAGGATATGGTCGTTATTCAGTTTATCCTGCAGGCAGGCAACATCATGAGCATCGGTTTTGAAAAAGCCTATGCCCTGCAAACGGACCTGAACCTGAACACTGCCGAGATCATTGCAACGTACGTTTATAAAAAGGGCCTGTTGGACGGCGATTACAGCTTTTCCACGGCAGTCGGTCTGTTCAACACCATTGTCAACGTCATCCTGCTGATCGCAGTGAACAAGATCGTTGCCAAAATGAACGATGGCAAGGGCTTGTAAGGAGGGGTTTACCATGGCAAAACAGAAAAAATCAAAAATGGCCCTCTACACCAGACAAGATAAGATCATCCTGTACTGCGGCTACGCACTTCTGGGCTTGTTCCTGCTGGCGATCATCGTTCCGATGATCTACATCGTCATCGCGTCCTTTATGGACCCGGTCACGCTGCAAAACAAGGGCATCTCCTTTGATTTCAGCAAGTGGAGTCTGGATGCTTACCAGCGTGTCGTTTCGGACAAGCAGATCTGGGTCGGCTTCAGGAACGCAGTACTTTACTCGATCATCTTCACCATCATCTCGGTAGCTGTGACGATGCTTGCCGCTTATCCCATGTCGCTGCCGGACTTCAAAGGCAAAAAGATCTTCAACACCTTGTTTGTGATCACGATGTTTTTCAGCGGCGGTCTGATCCCCACCTACCTGCTCATCAACAATCTGGGTCTGCTGGATTCCATGTGGGCGGTCATTTTGCCGGGAGCATTCAGCGTGTGGAACATGATCATTGCCCGTACCTATTATCAAGGCGTCCCGCGTGAGCTGCGCGAAGCTGCGGATGTGGATGGAGCCAGCGAGATGCTTTACTTCTTCAAGATCCTGCTGCCCGTCTGTATGCCGGTGGTGGCAGTTCTGGCTCTGTGGCAGTTCGTGGCAATGTGGAACAGCTACTTTGACGCCATGATCTACCTGAACAGCGCATCGAAGCAGCCGCTGCAGCTGGTGCTGCGTTCCATCCTGATCCAGAGCCAGCCGGAATCCGGCATGATCGCAGATATCCAGAGTACTGCCGAACGTGCGAAGATGGCAGAACTGCTCAAATATGCAACCATTATTATTTCCAGCCTGCCGCTGCTGGTGATGTATCCCTTCTTCCAGAAGTATTTTGATGCCGGCATCATGGCTGGTTCCATTAAAGGCTGAGGATATTCCAGAATTTTATAAGCCGGTACGCTCATCTGTTACACGAAAAAAGAAACATGAAAAAGGAGAAAATACCATGAAAAAGCTGATCTCTCGCCGCAACTTCCTCAAGGTCTGCGCTCTGGCGGGCTCTGCCGCTGCTCTGTCTGCCTGTGGCGGCAAATCCACCGGCAGCGGTGATTCTGCTGCCGCAGCTGTGGACGTGACCGGTGCCGTTACATTTCCGCTGCCCGAAAAGGTCACCTTTACCGGTATGACCAGCTTCCCTGTAGGCAGCGAACCCGAACCGAACAACCGCACCATCTTCAAGCGTCTGGAAGAGCAGACCAATGTGCACATCGACTGGACCGCCATCCAGTCCGACCAGTGGAGCGATAAGATCACCCTGAATATGTCCAACCCCAACACCCTGACGGATTTTGTTTTTACTGCTGATTTTACCGACAGCAATCTGCTGCGCTACGCAGATCAGGGTGTCATCCTCAATCTGGAAGACTACATTGACAACAATATGCCTTATCTCCAGAAGGTCTTTGAGCAGTACCCGGAGTACCGCACCATGTGCACCGACAGCGATGGCCACATCTGGGCACTGCCCTGGATCGAGCAGCTCGGCTCGGAAAAGACCGCCATCCAGACCATTGGCAACATGAGCTTCATCAATACCAAGTGGCTGAACTTCCTCGGTCTGTCGATGCCCACCACAGTGGACGAGTTTGAGCAGGTGCTGATTGCATTCCGTGATAACGCCGCTTCTATCAAGGCGGAGTATGGCATTGACGGCGACATCATCCCCATGTCCTGCATCGTCAACAACGGCGATCAGGACCCCAGCATCCTCATCAATGGCTTTGGCGAAGGCTACGGCGATGCAGACAAAGACCGCCATATCGCCGTTACCAACGACCGGAAAGTTATCTGTGCCGCCACCCAGCAGGGCTACCGTGATGGTCTGGACTGGCTGCACAAGCTGTATGCTGAGAAGCTCATCGACCCGGAGTGCTTCACGCAGGAGTGGTCCACCTATGTTTCCAAGGGCAAGGCTGGCCGCTATGGTGTCTGCTTCAGCTGGGATGTTGCCAACATTGACAACCTGACCGACTGGGAGCCGCTGCCTGCTCTGACCGCCGATACCCGAAATATCACTCCGCAGAACGGTTCTTTCACCAGCGGCTTTGCCCGCGGCAGATGCGTTGTCACCGCAAAGGCGACTAATCCTGCACTGGTTTGCGCATGGCTGGATCAGATGTACGCACCCCTCCAGTCTCCGCAGAACAACTGGGGTACTTACGGCGATGCGGAAGGCTTTAACATCTTTGAACTGTCCACCAACGATAAGGGCGAGCCCATGCTGAAGCACGCTCCTCTGGGCGATGCTTCTCCCGTGGAAGTCCGTGAAGCGCAGTGTGTCAGTGGACCTCTGGCAGTTCTGGATGATTACTATGGTGTATACGTTACCTGCCCGGACGATGCACAGTATCGTCTGGACTGGATCAAGGAGATCTACACCCCGGATATGAACAACGATTATGTCTATCCCAATGTCTTTATGAGCAGCGAGGACACCGAGCAGGTCTCTAACCTGCAGGCAGATCTGCAGACCTACATGAATACGCAGAAGGCCAACTGGATCATGAACGGCACGAAGGATGCAGAGTGGAACGAATATCTGAGCAAGCTGGAAGACTACGGCCTGTCCGACTATCTGGGCATTATGCAGAAATATCTGGATGCTTACTACGCATAAGAATTCTTTCCTTTGGAGGATTCCATGAACGATTTGACTTTACAAAAAGCCCGTGCCTACGAGGCCGAGCACGGCGCAGCGATCTCCCCGGAAGAACGCCCTGCCTACCACATGACTCCTTATGTGGGCTGGCTCAACGACCCCAACGGCTTCTCTTATTATAAAGGGAAGTATCACCAGTTCTATCAGTATAACCCCTACGATGTGCGGTGGGCGCCCATGCACTGGGGTCACGCGGTCAGCACCGACCTGCTGCACTGGGAGTATCTGCCCTGTGCGCTTGCCCCGGATTCCCCGGCAGACAACGGCCCCGGCTGCTTCTCCGGTTCTGCTACCGAGATGGATGACGGCAAGCAGCTGCTGATGTACACCAGCGTGGTGGCAGAAAAGCAGCCCAATGGGGAGATGCGGGACATCCAGACCCAGAGCATCGCCATTGGTGACGGTCTCAACTACGAAAAGCCTGCCTGCAACCCGGTGCTGACCCAGAAAGACCTGCCGGAAGGCTTCAGCAAGTTCGACTTCCGGGACCCCAAGATCTGGCGTGAGGCCGACGGCACCTACTCCGCCGTCACCGTCTGCCTGGCCGAGGACGGCAGCGGCGCAGCAGCACTGTTCCAGAGCAAGGACGGCTTCGACTGGCACTTTGTCACGGTGCTGGAACGCTGCAACAATCAGTACGGCAAAATGTGGGAGTGCCCGGACTTCTTCCCGCTGGACGGCAAGCAGGTCTTGATGCTCGGCCCCATGGAGATGCTGCCCAAGGGCGAGTTCCACAACGGTCACAACGTGATCGCCTTCATCGGCAGCTACGACGAAGCCACCCACACCTTCACCAAGGAAAACGTGCAGCTGATGGACGGCGGCATCGACTTCTACGCCACCCAGACCACCCTTGCCCCGGACGGCCGCCGCATCATGACCGCATGGCTGCAGACATGGTCGGACACCGAGGATAAGCCCAAGGGCTGCAAGTGGTTCGGGCAGACCATCTGCCCCCGCGAGCTGCACATCAAGGATGGACGCATTGTTCAGGCCCCGGTGCGGGAGCTGGACGCCGTCCACGGCAAGCGCACCTTCCACGAAAATGTAACGGTGCAAAGCGAAACTTCTCTGGAAGGCATCAAGGGCCGTGTGGCGGATCTGACCGTTACGGTGCAGCCCGGCGAGTACCGCTCCTTTACCCTGAAGCTGGCTGCTGATGCAGACCATCACACCAGCCTGACCTACGACCCCTACACCTCCGAGCTGACGCTGGATCGCAGCTATGCCGGTTCCCGTGCCGACATTGTTCACCGCCGCAGCTGCAAGGTGCGCAGCCAGAACGGTGCACTCAAACTCCGTATCCTGCTGGACAAAAACAGCATCGAAGTTTTCGCCAACGACGGTGAACAGACCATGACCGCATGGATCTACACCCCCCAGTCTGCCGACGGCATCACCTTTGCCGCAGACGGCAAAGCAACTGTTACGGTGGAACAGTTTGAGCTGAATCTGTAACCTGATATTCCTTTCATTTCTCCTTCATTGAATACAGCCCCGCTTTGGCTTCTCCTTCGCCAAAGCGGGGCTGTGTTTGTTATATTATTGATCTTCCAGCCTGCCATGGTCGCAACCAAGCGAGAGATAATGTCCAATCTCCCCACCCAGCACAAGCTGGGCATATTCCAAGGGCTTGTTGTAGAGCAGCCAGTCCAGTTCTGCCCGCTGTGCCGGGGTGTTGCCGTATTCGTCCTCCACGTTTGGCGTATGGCGTAGTTTTCGCTGGAAATCCATCAAAAGAAAAAGCCTGAAACTTCTCGGTACATCAAGAAGTTTCAGGCTTTGTTATCTTAAAAATGGAAATTTACTGGTCAATCGGCTTCATCGTGGGGAGAATGCAAACAACGACTCCATCTTTATCCGTTATGCTCCATTAACATCCTTGATAGATGCAGAAGAAACAAAGGAAAAGCTACCACTTTATAGCAAGTTTCTCTCCATGATGAGTGATTCTTATGCTACAGAACTAAGACTTTCCAAAAAATCAAGTGCTTCAAACACAGTCGAAAAAGTTACGCAATATTTGCAAAGCCATTGATTTCGTTCATCTGTATCTTCAATACAAGGAATCTCCGAAATGTTTTGCAACCGCTTTTTTGCATATTTTACTGCTGTTGGATAGTTGGGAGCGATTTGCCAAATGGAATCTTTATCGCCTTTCTTGTAAATTGAAATAAATTTTTTAACATCTTTTACAAGGTTATTTTTGTCAGCCTCAGTTTGAGTGGGAGGAGCGCAATCTTTGAAATGTAGCATAAACCAATATTCAATGCAGCCGGAGGTCATTAGAAGTCGAACACGAATATTGGGCTTTTTTCGAAGCCTTCGGAGATAGTTAATAATTTTTAGTCGGTCAGCCCATACTTCGTCACTACTATCTTTTAATTCAGCATCAAAAAAGAACCAGATTTCATCCGTTGCTTCAGCAGTATCTCTATACTTTTTATCTTTTTCGAATCTACTTTTCGTGTCCTCGAACAAATTTGTAGAAGCTCTCTTTGCACATCGCTTAATTACAGCCACATCAGAGAACTGATTCTTCAAATAATCAATATACTGTTGCTCACTTTCACCTTCATAAAATACATAAATTAAGGGCTTGACACGTTTTATCTGACGAGGCATTATTCTACCTCCTCAATTTCAACGTTTGGTATTGCACCATACTTGCCAAGAATATAGTTCTTTTGAATGTTTTCTTCTGTTCGTGTTCCGAGTTCACTCACACTGTAAAGTTCAGAAACACCATCTGCGTTATGCTTATCCACAAAATAGAATTGGTCTTTTCTTAACAAATCCATGCCCATAAGTTCTGTATTGTGGGTTGTAAAAATAAGCTGTGCACCGTGTGGGTTTGCATTCTTGTTCTGGAACTTTGCAACGATATATGCTACCAAAATAGGATGTAACTCACGATTGATTTCATCAATTAGTAGAAGTCCACCCGTTCGCAAGGTTGATTCAATTGCTGGAGCGATTGACATCAATCTACGCGTTCCGTCTGATTCGTCATCCAAATCCAATTTGTAAAGACCACTCGATCCGTCCTTGTTTTTTCCTTTGTGAGTTGTTTTAGCGTCAACTTGTCCTACTCGCATTTGCTGCATTTGGATATTCGGACTGGATGCCAACGCTTGTGCAAATTGTGATAATGCATTTTTTAGTTCATCTGGCATATTTTCAGGAAAGGCAGAATTATTATTGTCAATTTCCCGATTATTAACGTCAAATTGTACATCCTCAATGCCAAGATCAGCAGCTTTTGCGTAGTTTGAAATTGCTTTTAACATAAGAGGATCTTCCGAATAGGTAATCAATTGATCAGGAATATCTGTATAGTCTCTTGAGAATCGCACATCTTCTCTAAACCATTGCATCGCCTTAACGCAAGCAGAATCATTCATTGTACATGCGACAGAAAAAAACAGTTGGTTCTCTGATACCATCTTACCAATTAGTTTTCGAAGTGCTTTATCCTCTGTAAAGCTGAAATTCTGCTCTGCTCTAGTAAAAACAGTTGCCTTTTGTCCTTTTGGTGCGTGGAATAGGTACTCTTTTAGAATCTTCTGCCGTGTCGCAGAAAATCCATACCAGTATTTTACATTGCTTTTTGTATAAATGAATTCAAACTCTGTCGGTTGCTCTGCAGAGTAATCATTCAACGCAAAAGAATGAATTGGAATCTCAGATTTTTCATGCTGTGTCCGCTGGGCATTTTTTATAAACTGAACTGCTAGCCAAAAAGCACGAATAACATTACTCTTGCCTCCGCCATTTTTTCCATAAATTGCCGCTACCGGTAGGATTTTTTGACTTTTGTAATGAATCAAGCAATCTTTTTTACTACCCAAGCCTATTGCCTCCATAGACAATATGGCTTCGTCACGAAAGGAACGATAATTTTTAAATCGAAATTCTATCAGCATATTGCAACCCTCCAATGCTAGAGTATCATATTTTTAGCAGAAATTCAATCGAAATAATCACTTTTTTGAAAATAATCAATCAAATTTTGAGAAAAACGCACCTCCGATTTTATAGAAACTGAAAGTGCGCTATGTAAAGCTAATTCAATTATTCACGAAAGGATTCCAGATATTCGTCCAGCACTTCTACGTTCACCAGTGCAATGCGTTTCAACCGGACGACAGCGTGAGCATCCTGTGCGACTTGTCGGAAAGAGTTTTTGCCCATCGAGTAGAGGACTGCCCCTTCCTCGTAGCGAACGTATTTCTTTTTCTTTCCAGCCAGCAGTTTTTCCAGTTCAGGAACTTCAACCGAGTTTCGCTTATGTGCCATGGTATTCTTCTCCTTTGTCAAGGTTATGTGGTATACTTGCATTATCAGGATATAGAAAAAGGACACTCCACTTTCGGCTTTTGCCGATGGTGAAATGTCCTCTTGACTGTTTTCTCGTTTACAGTTTTCTGCTGGATGTGGAACTGGCGAAAATCCGTCACGCTCCGTTTGGGATTTTTGCCTTCTCCGACAAGCCCCTAAGAAATCCGTCTGAACATTCAGGTTTTTGGTACATTCAGGGTCGGATTTTCAGTTCGTGCGGACTGTCGGAGACACAAGGATTACCACGTAGCTTAGTTAGATTCCGGGCGCATCGTGGGGAACAGCAGCACATCGCGGATGGAGGCGCTGTCGGTGAGCAGCATCACCAGACGGTCCACGCCGAAGCCCAGACCGCCCGTGGGGGGCAGGCCGTACTCCAGCGCGTTCACGTAGTCGTAGTCCACCTGTGCCTTGCAGTCGGGCTCGATGGCCTTGCGCTCGGCCACCTGACGCTCGAAGCGGCCCTTCTGGTCGATGGGGTCGTTCAGCTCGCTGAAGGCGTTGCCGTACTCGGTGCAGTCGATGAAATACTCAAAGCGCTCGGTGAAGGCGGGGTCGTCCGGCTTGCGCTTTGCCAGCGGGCTGATCTCTACGGGGTAGTCGTAGATGAAGGTGGGCTGGATGAGCTTGTCCTCCACGAAGGCATCAAAGAACTCGGCCAGAATGGAACCCTTGGTGGGCACCTCGGGCAGCTCCACGTGGTGCTCCTTGGCGGCGGCGATGGCATCCTCGTCGGACTTCCAGTCGTTGAAGTCCACGCCGGAGTACTTCTTCACGGCTTCCACCATGGTCAGGCGCTCCCAGTGGCCCATGTCGATCTGCTTGCCCTGATAGGGGATGACCATGCTGCCGCAGATCTTCTGGGCAAGGCGCTTGTACAGCTCCTCCACCAGATCCATCATGCCGTGGAAGTCGGTGAAGGCCTGATACAGCTCAATGCTGGTGAACTCCGGGTTGTGCTTGGGGTCCATGCCCTCGTTGCGGAAGATGCGGCCCACCTCGTACACGCGGTCCATGCCGCCCACGATCAGGCGCTTGAGGTACAGCTCGGTCTCGATGCGCAGCACCATGTCCATGTTCAGGCTGTTGTGATGGGTGTAGAAGGGGCGGGCAGAGGCACCGATCTCGAAGGGGGTCAGGATGGGGGTGTCTACCTCCAGAAAGCCTTTCTCGTCCAGATAGGAGCGGATCTCCTTCAGGATCTGGCTGCGCTTCACGAAGGTGTCCTTCACCTCGGGGTTTGCAATCAGGTCCACGTAGCGCTGACGGTAACGCATCTCGGTGTCGGTCAGGCCGTGGAACTTCTCGGGCAGGGGACGCAGGCTCTTAGCCAGCAGGGTCAGCTCGGTGGCGCGCACGCTCAGCTCGCCGGTCTTGGTGCGGAACACCTCGCCCTTCACGCCGATGATATCGCCCACGTCCAGCTTCTTGAAGGCGGCGTAAGGCTCTTCGCCCAGCTCATCGCGGCGGACGTACAGCTGAATGTCGCCCTTATCGTCCCGCAGGTGGGCAAAGCTTGCCTTGCCCATTACGCGCTTGGACATCATACGGCCAGCCAGCGCCACGGTCTTGCCGCTGTCGGTCTCGTTGGGCAGGTCGGCAAACTCGGCCTTCAGGTCGGCAGAGTAGGCATCCTGCGGGTACTTGGTCAGGGTGAAGGGGTCGTGGCCTGCAGCCTGCAGGTCGGCCAGCTTCTGGCGGCGCACCTGCACCTGCTCGCTCTCGGACAGGCCCTGCGCCGGGTTCTTCTTTTGTTCTTCCATGGTTTCTCCTATTCGTTTGGCCTGCTCAGCCTGCAGCGTGGGTAATGTTCAGCACGGTGTACTCCACGGTGTGGCCGGTGGGCAGCAGCACTTCGGCCTTGTCGCCCACAGCCTTGCCCAGCAGAGCGTGGCCCACGGGGCTTTCGTCGCTGATCTTGCCGTTCAGGGGGTCGGCTTCGGTGCGGCCCACAATGTCGTACTCCTCGTTCTCGTCCTCACCGGTCATGAGGATGGTGACGTGGGTGCCCACAGAGACATTGTCCACGCTCAGCTCGCTCTCATCAATGATGACGGCGTTCTTGATCATCTGCTCCAGTTCGGTGATGCGGTTCTCCACCAGACCCTGCGTATTCTTGGCCTCGTCGTACTCGCTGTTCTCGGAAAGGTCGCCGTGGCTGCGTGCTTCCTTGATCTCTTCGGCCAGCTCCTTGCGGCGCACCGTTTTGAGGTATTCCAGTTCCTCCTGCATTGCCTTCAGACCGGCAGCGGACATCTTGATCTCTTGTGCCATTTGAGAATCTCTCCTTGTCTCTATTTGTGCTGTGCAGCCGCAAAGCCGCACAAGAATGCCATTTTGACTACATTATTATAATAGCAGGCGGCTGCTTTGTCAACAAAAAAGGCGGCGGTAGGGCAGAAAAATGTGTCGGCTGGAGCAAATAACGGAACAGCCCGCTCTTCAAAAAAGGAGAACGGGCTGTTTTGATTCTATTGGGTGTTACTTGGTAGACGGTTTCATCTGCTGTGCCTTTTTCCACGCGCGAATGGCTTTTACGGTGGAGACCGGCACATGGGGGTCGAATTTGTCCGGATGCTCACTGCTGCGCAGCGTCATCAGTTCGTTTTCAATTGCCCACTGTGCAGCCTGCTGCGCATCGGTGTCGTCGGTGTCGATATCGGTATAAGCGGCTTCGGCAGCAGGAGCAGGCTGTCCGGCATCCTTCCAGAGCACTTCGGCCAGTTCGATGCGAGTTTCCGGGATGGCGGTACCCTTGGGCAGATGATGGATCAGCCACATCTCGGTGCCCAGCTGATGCAGCCCTCCCACCAGCAGTGCACCGCCAATGATCGTTACCGCAGTGCTGATGCCAGGGTCAACAGGGGAGTCATCGATGATGGGAATATCCATTGTTGAAGCTGTGACTGCTACGCGATTCTTAGGCATAGTAAAGGTGAAACTTTCTTTATTTTTGTAGTATTCTGAATTGCTTAAACCATCAATCTCCCAACTACCAAAAGAGAGACCACTGTCAGCGAAAGACTGCTGATCAAAAGTGATTTCAACTGTAGCACCGACGGGCACAATAGCTGTATCGCCAACTACAGGATCGCCATCTACTGTGAAAATGCCGCCGCTGACGACCAAAGGCTGTACCCAGTAATTCACGGTGAAGCCGTCCGCTTGAATTTTTTCCAAAACTGTGTTATCTACGCTGCCGCTTTTTAGTAGAGCGTTCCAAGAGTATTTGGTACCGTCATAATTGATAGTGTTGAACTTTGCGCAATCAATAAAAGCATCTTTTTTGATTTCAGTAACATCATCCGAGATGTTTAATGTGGTGAGATTTCCGCATTTATAAAAAGCATTTTCGCCGATGGAAGCGAATCCATTGGGAAGGGTAAAAGACTCCAGACTTATACAGTTGGCAAAGGTTGCATCAGGAAGCGCGCTTAGCTGCGAATTCTTTTCAAAGGTAACTTCTTTTAGTCCGGTACAGCGGTTGAACACATGTGAACCCATAGTAGTTACACTGCTTGGAATGGTGATTTCTGTTAAACTATAACAGTTCTGAAAAGCTTGATACCCGATTTTAGTAAGCCCATCGGGAAGATTGATGCCTTCGAGTTTGAAGCAAGAAAAGAAAGCGAAATCACCGATTTCCTTCAAACTATCGGGAAGTGTGATGGATGTGATTTCGCCGTTAAATCTTGTGTTGCGAAAAGCTTTATCCGCAATGGCTGTTACAGTGTAGGATTCTCCATTCAAGGAATTTGTTGCTTTTTCTGGAATAGTTACTTGGGTCAATAAGGTGGTTGCTTCGGGTCCTTTGACTTTGGCGGTTGTGTCACTTGTTATCTCGTATGTAAGACCGTTAAAGTTAAATGTATCGCCCGTCTCCGCCGCAAATGCAGAGACTGCCCCGACAGGCAGAAATGTCAGTGCCATGCTGAATGCCAGCAGCAGGCTGATAAGTCGCTTTTTCATATAAATTCCTCCTTGATACGACTTTTGCGGGTGGATCTTGTCTGCGCGGATCGTGGACAAAAAAGATTCACCAATCTTTATTCTACCCCCCCCAACAGAAATCAAGGATTTTAGACAAGATTGGAAGGATGCCTAAAAATGGCAGAGATTTTAGAGGATCTGAGAAAAATAACAACAAAAATCCCCGCCGACAGAGGGAAAGCGGAGCAGGGCATCATGGAGGCCAAGAGCGCAGACACCTTCAAGCCCGAAGGCTGGACACCGAAGTTCAACGTGATCGAAACCTGGAATAAGGCATTCCCCAAGGCAGCGTAAATTGTAAATTTTCTCGTATATCCTTGACTTTTGCGCCAAGGTGCATATACTAGAAGTAGGCAAAATGTTGGTTAAGATAATTGCCATCAGCTCACAAAAAACAACCCCCTCGGAGCGGCTACTCCGAGGGGGTTTGTGCTTACTTGCCCTTGCGATAGCTGTCAAGCCACTTGCACAGGCGGTCGGCTATCACCTGCGCTACGACAGCTACGATAATGTTGGTTAAAATTGGGGCCATGCAGCTCACCTCCTTCTGCTCCCAGAATGGAGAAGGGCAGCGCCACCAGTATAACACAGGTTTTGGCACAATACAACAAAAAAGCCCTCCCGGAGCTCCTACTCCGAGGGGGCTTTTTGCCCGCAAAAACCCCCGCTGACAGAGGGAAAGTGTCAACGGGGGTCGGGGTGATGTCGTATTTCGGTGAGAACTCCTTCAGCCAGAACCTGACGGTCCTGCCAGCTCCCTCGGTGAGGGGGCTGGCTGCGCAGCAGACTGGGGAAGTTGACGGTTGCCGTTTAATCGTCTGCGCTCTCGTCCAGATTGCCCAGCTTCTTGGCCTGCTCCACAACGGCAGGCACCAGCATCTCGGGCAGAACCTCGTAGCGGGCAAACTCGGTGGTGAACCAGCCGCGGCCCTGCGTGGTCTGCCGGATGAAGGTGGTAAAGTTTGCAAGCTCTGCCAGCGGCACTTCAGCGATGATGGTCTGCAAGCCGTCATCGTCCGGCTCCATGCCCAGCACGCGGCCGCGGCGCTTGGTCACATCGCCCATGATATCGCCGGTGTTGTCGTTTGGCACATGAGCCTTCAGGGTGTGGATGGGTTCCAGAATGACCGGGCCGGCCTCCGGCATAGCGGCCTTGTAAGCCAGCTTTGCGGCCATAATAAAGGCCATCTCGGAGCTGTCCACCGGGTGGTAGCTGCCGTCCAGCAGGGTGGCTTTCAGGCCCACCACGGGGTAGCCTGCCAGCACGCCCTTTTCGGCGGCAAGGCGCACGCCCTTTTCAACAGCCGGGAAGAAGTTCTTGGGCACGCTGCCGCCGAACACCTTCTCCTCAAACACGACCTGCTCGCTGTCGCAGGGCTCGAAGTTGATGATAACATCACCGAACTGGCCGTGACCGCCGGTCTGCTTCTTATGACGGCCCTGCTTCTGGCAGGCCTTGCGGATGGACTCGCGGTAGGCGATGCGGGGTGCTTCCAGCCCGATCTCCACGCCGAACTTGTTCTTGAGCTTGGCCTTCACCACGTCCAGATGCTGCTCGCCCAGACCGCCGATCACCTGCTGATGGGTCTCGGCGTTGTTCTCGTAGCTCAGGGTGGGGTCTTCTTCCATCAGGCGGGCCAGCGCGCTGCTGATCTTGCCCTCGTCGCCCTTCTTGGCCACAGTGACGGCCATGAACAGGCTGGGCTTGGGGAACACGGGGGCGGGCAGCTTGACCACGCGCTCAGCGTCGCACAGGGTGTCGCCGGTCTTGGCGCTCACCAGCTTTGCCACTGCGCCGATGTCACCGGCAATGATGCCGTCGGAGTCCACCTGCTTTTTGCCAATGACGGTGAGGGGCTTGGAGATCTTCTCCACATCGCCGGTGCGGGCGTTGGTGAGGGGTTCGCCTGCAGTCACCTTGCCGCTGACCACGCGCAGGTAGCTCAGCTTGCCCACGAACGGGTCGGCCACGGTCTTGAACACGTAGGCGGCGGTAGGCTCGTCAACGGTGCAGTGCAGTTCCACCGGCTCGCCGGCGGCATCCTCGGCCAGCGTGCTGGCTTCGTGCTCCGGGCTGGGCAGCAGCTTGTGCATGTTGAACAGCAGCATATCCAGCGCCTGCTGGTTCACGGCGCTGCCGCAGAACACGGGGGTGATCAGGCCGTCCTTGACGCCCTTGCGCATGCCTTCCACGATCTCTTCGGTGGTGAAGGCTTCGCCGCCGAAGAACTTTTCCATCAGCTCATCGTCGGTCTCGGCAATGGCTTCGCTCATGGCCTCAATCAGGCCCTGAAAACGGTGGCCGATGTCCGGCAGGTCCACCTGGATCTGCTTGCCGCCCTCGTACTTGAAGGCCTTCTGGCTGAACAGGTTGATGTACACGGGGGTGCCGTCGTCCAACTTGGCGGGCACCACGCAGGGGCAGACGGTGGAGCCGAACTTGATCTTCATATCCTCAAGGATCTTGAAGTAGTTGGCATTCTCCAGATCGCACTTGGAGACGAACACCATGGTAGCCTTGCCATTCTTGCGGGCCAGCTGGAACGCCTTTTCCGCACCCACAGTCACGCCGCTGCGGCCGGACACCACCACCAGCACGCTCTCGGCGGCACGGATGCCCTCGTACTCACCGGCCTCGAAGTCGAACAGGCCCGGCGCATCGATCAGGTTGTACTTGATGCCCTCGTACTCCACGGGGACGACCGATGCAGACAGGCTGGCCTTGCGCTTTGCTTCCTCGGGGTCAAAGTCCGAAACAGTAGTGCCGTCCTCAACACGGCCCATACGCTCGGCAGCGCCCGAAAAATAGACCAGCGCCTCGGTGAGCGTGGTCTTGCCGCTGCCGGCATGACCGGCAATCAGGATATTGCGGATGTTGTTGCTTGCGTATTTCATATCGGTTTTTCCCTCATTTCCGCCGCACGGAGCATTCTCTCCGCTTTTGTGGCATATTTTACAAAGATAATACCACACTCAAAATGATTTTTAAATATTTCGTTTGAAAATTCTGACGAATCAAGCGCCAAACTTCGGGGCAAGGTTTTGTGCAAGTTGCACGGCAGTGCCAAAGTTTATTGTAAAATCCACAGCGATACGCTATAATAAAAGGCAGAATAAAGGCACAAGGAGCATACCGAAATGAAACGTACCGATTACATCAACTGGGATGAATATTTCATGGGCATTGCGCTGCTCACGGCCATGCGCTCCAAGGACCCCAACAGTCAGGTGGGCGCGTGCATCGTCAGCTCGGAAAACAAAATTCTGTCCTTGGGCTACAACGGTATGCCCATTGGCTGCAGCGACGACGAGATGCCCTGGGAGCGGGAGGGCGCACCGCTGGACACCAAGTATATGTACGTGTGCCACGCCGAGCTGAACGCCATCCTCAACAGCGCCCACAATAACCTGAAAGGTGCGCGGGTGTACGTGACGCTGTTCCCCTGCAACGAGTGCACCAAGGCCATCATCCAGTCGGGCATTGCCGAGGTGGTGTACTACGGCGACAAGTACCACGACAGCGATTCCAGCGTGGCGGCGCGGTTCATGTTCAAAAAAGCCGGCGTGAAGCTGACTGCCTATCAGTCCACCGGACGGAAGGCCGAGCTGGAGCTGTAAAGTGTGAATTTTTTCATAGCATCTTGACTTTTGCGCCGGATTGCATATACTAAAGATAGAAAGTTGGTAAGGTTAGATCACCGGCTCACAAAAAGCGAACCCCCGCAGAGTTGCAGCTCCGCGGGGGTTCTTTGTGCTTACTTGCCCTTTCTGTGACTCTCAAGCCACTTGCACAGGTAGGTTGCAGCTACCTGCGCTGCGACAGCCACGATAAAGTTGGTAAAAATGTCGATCATCCGGCTCACCTCCCTTCTGTTGCCAAAATGGAGAAGGGCAGCACGATTAGTATAACATATCCGACAGGGTATTGCAATTTTTACAGGATATCATTATAATAGAGCTATATCTCGAATAAATATTCAACAATGCTTGCATAGAGAGGGAAATATACAATGAGTCTGAAGAACCGCAGCTTTTTGAAGCTATTGGACTACACCCCTGCCGAGATCGAAGAACTGCTGGACCTTGCCGCAGACCTGAAGGCAAAAAAGAAGGCCGGCATCCGCCACAATGACCAGCTGGCAGGCAAGAACATCGCCCTGATCTTTGAAAAGACCTCCACCCGCACCCGCTGCAGCTTCGAGGTCGCTGCCCACGATCTGGGCATGGAAGTGACCTACCTTGACCCGTCCGGCAGCCAGATCGGCAAGAAGGAGTCCATTGCCGACACTGCCCGTGTGCTGGGCCGCATGTTCGACGGCATCGAGTACCGCGGCTATGGCCAGCAGATCGTGGAAGACCTTGCCCACTACGCCGGTGTGCCGGTGTGGAACGGCCTGACCAACGAGTTCCATCCCACCCAGATCCTGGCCGACTTCCTCACCATCCGGGAGCACTTTGGTCACCTGAAGGGCATCAACTTCGTTTACTTCGGCGATGCCCGCTACAACATGGGCAACAGCCTGATGGTGGGCTGCGCCAAGATGGGCCTGAACTTCACCGCCTGTGCACCCAAGAAGTACCAGCCGGACGCTGCCCTCGTGGCCGAGTGCCAGAAGATCGCTGCCGAGACCGGTGCCACCCTCACCTTTGAGGAGGACCCCGCCAAGGCCGCCAAGGGTGCCGACGTGCTGTACACCGATGTGTGGGTGTCCATGGGTGAGCCGGTGGAGGTGTGGGCTGAGCGCATCAACGACCTTGCCGCCTACCAGATCAACCAGCAGCTGATGGAAATTGCAGGCCCGCACGCTGTGTTCATGCACTGCCTGCCCGCCTTCCACGACCACAAGACCACCGTGGGCAAGGAGATGGGCGAGCGCTTTGGCCGCGATGCCATGGAAGTGACCGATGAAGTGTTTGAAGGCCCCCAGAGCATCGTGTTTGACGAAGCCGAGAACCGAATGCACACCATCAAGGCCGTGATGGCTGCGACCCTTGGCTATGTAAAATAACGGATCACAAATAAAAAAGGGAGGCTGCGTTTGCAGTCTCCCTTTTGCTTTGCCTGTTAGGCTTCCTTCAGCTTCAGCACGCCAGCCTGTACCAGACGCTTGCGCAGCAGTGCACCCACGATGCAGCTCACCACGATCTTGGCGAGGTCCAGCACAATGAACGGGTACACGCACACCGAAAGCGCATAGCCCAGCTCGCACTGCATCTGGAACACGAACCATGCGGTGCCCAGTACGTAGCAGGCGGCATCGCCCAGCACAAGGCCGATGCCGGAGATCACCGGCTGGCCCTTGCTCTTTTCGATGAACAGACCGCCGATGAAGGCCAGCAGCAGGTAGCCCACCAGATAGCCGCCGGTGGGGCCTGCCAGCTTGGCAATGCCCGCGCCGTAGCCGGAGAACACCGGCACGCCCACAAGGCCGATGAGCAGGTACACCGCCACGCTCAGGGTGCCGAACTTGGGCCCCAGCAGCCATGCGGTCAGGCAGATGACAAAGTTTGACAGCGAAATGGGAATGGCCCCGATGGGCACGCTCAGCGGGCCAAGCACGCACAGCGCGGCGGCCATCAGCGCAGTGACAGCCATCTGATAGGTGGTCAGTTTTTTGTTTTTCATAGAATAGAATTCCCCTCTGTTAAAAATTTACAAGGCATCTGTGCTCGAGTATAGCGCAGCGGGAGACAGATGGTCAACAATAAAGTTTCGAGGGGGTTTACAATAAAAACTCCCGGCACACTGACCGGGGGACAAAACACATTGTGTCGAGTCGGGAAATGTGATATACTGTCAATAAGGCGCTGATTGCAAAGTTGGTGGTCATGCTTTCTGTCCCGTTATCGCTGATTCTTCTTATCTAGTTTTCTACTTAGGATGAAGCAGAGGTTCCGGGAGGAAACTTTTTTGCAAGTGCCCTGCCCGGAGCCTTGAAGGCGAAGGGAGGGATGTCGGATGACTCTTTTGGAGACTCTCGCATTGCTCACGTTCATTCTCACACTGTTGAGCCTGATCGTGGATGTGATCCGCCTGACCATTGAGGTCGTGGCAAAGTTTTCCCAGAAGAAAGACGATGATAACAAAAAAGATTGACCGCCCTGCTTCCAAACTGTGCGGTCAATCTTTTTGACAAGCGGGATGGAAAGCTGACCCTTGCAGTCAGCGCCCCTTCTGTATTTATTATACCGCATCAGCGTTATTTGTCAAGGAGGTTCCCTATGGGTGGAGGACACGTATCGCGCCCCGATTTCGGGATGCCGCAGCCGGACCCGGCCTACCCACTGACCGAGTTCTACCTGCTTTTGCAGCACGCACTGGACAAAGCGGGCCGCTTTGCGCTGCCTGCGCTGTATGCCCGCGTGCAGGCACCGGCCCGGCACATCTATCTGGACGAGGCGCGGGAATATTTGAGCCTTTCGCCTACCGGGCGGGAGGGGGATATCCGCCTGCTGGCCGAGGGCAGTCTGCAGCTGCTGTACAGCACCCTGCACGTCCAGCCGGACGGCACGCCTGCAGCCCTGCTGCTCACCGAGGAGTGCACCCGCGCCACGGTGGCGGTGCAGCTGCTGCCGCCCTTTGTGTGGGAGGACCCGCTGCCGCCGCTGCCGGACACCCCTGCGGCGCTGACGCTGCAGCTGACCATGCAGGATGTGATGCAGGCCGATACCGACCCGGCAGCGCTGGGCAGAAAGCTGGCTGGCACAGCGGCGAACAAGCGCTGGCTGCACCATCCGAAGGCCGAGACCTTCCTTGCAGAACGGGTGGCCCTGCTGCAGAGAGTATATAAAAGGTGATTTTCATAAATTTTTCCAGCAATGCAATCTTCGGGGGCGTTCAGCCGTGTATAGGGTGAATGTCCCCCGTGGAACACGAATTCCACCAGCCCTGTACAGGCGGTAAAGGAGAGCTTGAAACTATGGGACAGCTGACCAGAAACGAAGTATTTACGCTGGCAGTGCAGAAATACAGCGATGCTGTTTACCGCGCTGCCATACACAACAGCCGATGCACAGCCGATGCCGAGGACGTGGTGCAGGATGTCTACGAGAAGCTCCTGCATTATAATGGTACGTTTGAGAGTGAGGAGCACCTCAAGGCGTGGCTGCTGCGGGTGGCCATCAACCGCTGCCGGGACCTGACCCGCGCAGCCCATCAGAAGGACACCGAGCTGGACGAGAACCTGCCCGCGCCCGATGCGTTTGAGGACGGCAGTGTGCTGGACGCAGTGCGCGCCCTGCCGGAAAACTACCGCAATGCCATCTATCTGCATTACTACGAGGGGTACACGGCGGCGGAAATCGGCCGGATGATGGGCGCACCGTCCAACACGGTGCTGAGCTGGCTGCGGCGTGCCCGGGCGCAGTTACATACGATGCTGAAGGAGGAAATCGAAGATGAGGTGGTATGAGTACAAGATGGAGACGGACGACCTCTACGCCCCGGACGATCTGAAGGCAAAGCTGCTGGCCATGACCGACCAGCTGACCGAAGAAGAAAAGGCCCAGCCCATGATGAAAACCGACGCACCGGTACCGGCCCAGTCCGCCCCGGTGCAGCCGAAGAAGAAACTGATCCGCTTCCCCGCAAAGCGGGTGGGCGCACTGGCGGCCTGCCTTGCTGTGTGCGTGGTAGGCTATGGTGCTTTTGCCACCGGACAAATCGGCCTTGGCGCAAAGAGCAGCAGTCCGGCGGTCTATTATTCTGCGGACAGTACTGCGGCGGGGATGGCGGCAGGCGGCGCGGACCGCGCCGCTGTGGACAGCCCCATGGCAGCCGATTACAGTCTGAACACCATGGCGCTGGAAAGCGGCGCAGACAACGGCACCGCTGTTTATTCGGAGGACGATGCGGCAGCAGCGGCCCACAGCACCGACCACGCAAAGATCATCTACACCGCGAACCTCAGCCTGGAAAGCAAGGACTACGACGCAGCCCGCGCTGCGCTGGATGCTGCCCTTGCTGAAGCGGGCGGCTATCTGGAATCCAGCAGTGAATACTCGGATGCCGGTGACAGCCGCAGTGTCAGCCTGACCTACCGGGTGCCGCAGCAGAACTACGAGAACTTTCTTGCCGCCGTGGCCGAAGCAGGCAACGTGACCTACAAAAACCAGCAGGCCGACGACGTGACCGCCCAGTACATGGACGTGGAGACCCGGCTTGAGAATCTCAAGAACCAGCGAACCCGCCTGCAGCAGCTGCAGCAGCAGGCCGACAACCTCTCCGACCTGCTTGAGATCGAGTCCAGCCTGACGGATGTGCAGAGCCAGATCGAGAGCTGGCAGAGCCAGATGGACTGGTACAACGATCAGGTGGAAGAGTGCACCGTGTACGTGAGCCTGAGCGAGGTGAGCACCTACTCGCCGCCCAGCGAGGGCTTCGGCAGCCGCTTTGTCAGCGCCCTTTCCGCTGGCTGGCAGAACTTTGTGGGTGGCCTGCAGCAGGTCATCGTTGCCCTTGCCGGTGCATGGCCGGTGGTGGTGATCGCAGCCGCCGCCTGCGCAGGGTTCGTGGTTTGGAAAAAGAAGAAAAAATAAATCAAAAAAATACTTGACATCCGCCCGCCCTTGTGGTATTATACTTGAGCAGTCAGCGAGAACCGCTGAGAGCACAAAGTAAATATCGCGGGGTGGAGCAGTCTGGTAGCTCGTCGGGCTCATAACCCGAAGGTCGTTGGTTCAAATCCGGCCCCCGCAACCACCAAGCGTTCTGAGATCTCTCAGAACGCTTTTTTGTTGTCTGGATCCGATACGAAGAAGGGGCTGCTGCACATCGTTTTAGCCGAAAGTGCAGCAGCCCCTCTTACTGTATCAAAAATTTACACCCACTCGCCGTTGAAATGGTAGCTGCCCACAAGGCCCGCACCGATGTGAACAACGTTTCTTCCATGGGCCGTGATGGCTCCGGCATCCGCATGATGATGTGGGCAGGCGCTACCATGGAGGCAGGCCCCCGTGCAGGTCAGGCAGCCGACATCAACAGCCGTCCGTCCTTCCCCTTCGGCGGTATCTGGCCCATCTTTGGCAACGACGGCAAGCGCTTCTTCAATGAGACCATCACCCGCCACGGCTCCGTGGGCTATCTGGACATGATGCCCGAAGGCCAGAAGATGCCCTACATCACCCATGGCTTCCTGCGGGCGGACAGCCGCAACAGCATGGGCTTTATCCTGCTGTACGGCAAAAAGAACGTCTCCCGCTACGGCTTCCGTCACTCGGTGCTGGAGGCCACACGCCGCCCGGTGTGCCATGTCATCCTGCAGCGCTGCGCGGGCAGGGATATGCTGGACGATGCCGCTGCCGAGGCCCAGCTGGCCGAGGCGGATGAACTGTTGACGGCTGTGGGCTTTGTGCAGTATCTGCCGCGGCGCTGGGCAAAGCCTGGCTGCGAGGATAAATTCTGGCAGGGCGCTGCTGCCGGCATGGATGTGCTGGCCTTTGGCCTTTGCGCCTGCACAAAGCTGGACGGCATGGAGACCACCAACACCGGTGACCTGAGCGTTTATCTTGCACACAGTGCGGATTATGAGCAGATCACTGTGTCCACCGTCCCGGCAAAAAAAACGAATAACAGCAGCAAAGCACAGCTTTTCCCAGTCAATGGGAAGGGCTGTGCTTTTTATTCCGATGGGTGGAAAGTTCTTCCGCTTTCTTGTGATCGTGAAGGTTTTTGCCGGATTTTGGTTACGCACCCGGAAAAAGATGGTATGATAAACTAGGTATAATCGGGTGATATGGTAGCCGGAACGTCCTGCTGCGTGAGCGCCCTCAGGGGAGAAAATCGATGAAAAAATATCTCAAAGCGGTCGTGTCCGGGCTGTGCGCCGCGGCGCTGGCCCTTGGCTGCGTGGGCTGCGGCAGCAGCGCCCGCAAGGTGATGGCCTACGAAGCCCTGATGCGCTCCGATATGGAAGCGCTGCGCTCACCCGCTACCATCATGAAGCTGGCGCAGGAGCAGGGCGCACTGTATGAAATCGAGCGGCTGACCTTCTTCAAATCGCTGGAGACCTTCGCCCACCCGCGCAGCATGCAGATCATTGCCGAGGGCGTGGAGACCGCCGCCGAGCTGCGCAAGGTCATCGAGCTGGGCGCGGATGCGCTGCAGGGCTACTTCCTTGCAAAACCTGCCGCCGTACCGGCCAAAATGGCACCTGCCGCCCGCAAGGTCATTGCCGAGTACAGCTCTGCATCCGACAGCGGCTGAATACGAACATAAAAAGTCCCGCAGAAATGCGGGGCTTTTTGCATCTGCCACTGGCGTATTACAGTTTGCTGCGGTATACTGGAACCGGGCAAACAACAGCACAGGAGGTGCTTTTTTATTATGGTACAGGTAGACCTTATCACCGGCTTTCTGGGCGCAGGCAAAACCACCTTTCTGCGTCGGTATGTCCGGTATCTGGTGGCACAGGGCCACAATGTCTGCATTCTGGAAAACGACTTCGGCGCAGTGAACGTGGATGCCATGCTGGTGCAGGACCTTCTTGGCCCGAACTGCGACCTTGAGACCATCAGCGGCGGATGCGACTGCGACACCCACCAGCGCCGGATGCGCACCAAGCTCATTGCCATGGCCATGCGCGGGTTTGACCGGGTGGTGGTGGAACCCAGCGGCATCTTTGATGTGGACGAGTTTTTTGATGTGCTGCGGGACGACCCGCTGGACCGCTGGTATCACATCGGCAATGTGATCGCCATAGTGGATGCCATGCTGCCGGAAACGCTTTCGCCGCAGGCTGAGTACGTGCTGGCATCCGAGACAGCCAACGCGGGCCGGGTGCTGGTCAGCCGTACCCAGCTGGCCGGGCAGCAGCAGACCGCTGCCGCCGTGGCCCACCTGACCCGTGCGCTGGAGGGCTGCAAGTGCTCCCGCCGCTTTGCGCCGGAAGAGATCATCACCAAGGACTGGGCACGGCTTACCGATGCCGACCTTGCCGCCATTGCGGCCTGCGGCTGCAGGCAGGCCAGCTGCGAAAAGCTGCATTTTGATGAGCACGAAGCCTTCAGCTCTCTGTGCTTTCTGGAGCAGCACCTGACGCTGCAGCAGCTGAAGGCCGCTGCCGACCATCTGTTTGCGGATGCCGCCTGCGGCCATGTGCTGCGGGTGAAGGGCTTTGCACCGGACCCGCAGGGCACCACCGGTTGGCTGGAGCTGAACGCCACCGCTGCCGGCAGAACGCTGGAACCCATCCCGCAGGGGCAGGATGTGCTCATCGTCATTGGCGAAGGACTGGACAAAGCGGCCATTGAAGCCCGGCTCAAGGCCTGAATTTTCAACACAAAAACAACAGAATGGTGAAAAACAGAAGGAGAAAGAGAAGAAGGCCATGAACAAGACCCGGCAGGCTCCCTCAGCACGGCACATCATCGGCATGGTGGTGGGTGTTATCATCATCGCCTTTGGCCCCTTCATCCAGTTCTTCGATGGACATTTCTCCCAGAAGGCGCTGAAATATAAACAAGAAAAGGAATAACAAAAAGGCGTGGGCCTCCGAATGGAAGCTCACGCCTTTTACGATTACGATCAGAACTTGAACAGCGGAGTGCCGGCCAGCACATCGCCCTCGGCCAGCATCTTCAGCTCGCCCATGTCATCGCCGTTGGTCACGATGATGGCGGTAGCGGTGGGATGGCCTGCGGCGCGGATGGCGTCCAGATCCACCTTCAGCAGCGGGGTGCCGGCCTTGACCTTATCGCCCACCTTGACCAGTGCCTTGAAGCCCTTGCCCTGCATCTCCACGGTGTCCATGCCAACATGGATCAGGATCTCGATGCCGTCCTCGCTGGTCAGGCCCACGGCGTGCAGGGTGGAAGCCACCTGTTCCACGGTGCCGTCAAACGGAGCATACACGGTCTTGCCGGTGGGCTCGATGCCGCAGCCGGGGCCAAGGATGCCCTGTGCAAAGGTCTCGTCGGGGATGTCGGCCTGTGCCAGCACCTTGCCGCGGATGGGGGTCAGAACGGTCTTGCTCTGACCGAAGAATTTGACAGTCTCTTCCTGCTCGGTCTTGCCGCCGAACAGCTTATCAAAAAAGCCCATGTTAAAATACCTTCTTTCCGATTATTTCATAGAGCCAGCCGGCCGAAACGCTGTCCTGCAAGGCCCACCGGCTCCAACCCATTGGTCTACCCAAAAGATACCACATTGTGAAAGAAATTGCAATTGGTATCCCGCATAAAACAGCCAAAAATCTTTGGCGGCATCACATCAGGTCAATCAGCTGCTCGATCTCCTCCATGCGGGTGGCCCAGCTGGTGGCAATGCGCATCACGGTGTGGGTGTCGTCGTACTTCTCCCAGAAGCCGAACTTCGCCTTGCCTTCCAGCGCTTCCAGCTGGCTGTTTTCCAGAATGGGGAACACCTGATTGGTGGGCGACTCCATATAGAAGCGGTAGCCCTTGGCAGCAAGGCCCTCCTTCAGACGGTCGGCGGTCTCGATGGCGTTCCGGCTGATGCGGGTGTACAGATCATCGGTGAACAGCACATCGAACTGCAGGCCCATCAGACGGCCCTTGGCAAGCAGCGCGCCCTGTTGCTTGACCATAGTCATAAAGTGGGCCGGTGCGCCGTGGGGGAACACCACGGCCTCGCCGCACAGCGCGCCCACCTTGGTGCCGCCGATGTAGAACACATCGGTCAGGCGGGCGATATCCTGCAGGGTAACATCGGTACCCTTGGCCATCAGACCGTAGCCCAGGCGTGCGCCGTCCATGAACAGGGGCATGTGGTACTCCTGACACACAGCGTGCAGCTCTTCCAGCTCAGCCTTGGTGTACAGGGTGCCGTACTCGGACGGGTGAGAGATATATACCATGCCGGGAAACACCATGTGGTCGTGGTTGGCATCGGCATAGAAGGTGGCGCACCAGTCGCGCACATCCGCGGCGCTCACCTTGCCCTCGTGGGCGGGCAGGGCAATGACCTTGTGGCCGGTATACTCAATGGCCCCGGCTTCGTGTGCAGCCACATGGCCGGTGGCAGCAGCCATCACGCCCTGCCAGCGCTGCAGCATGGACGCAATGACGATGGCGTTGGTCTGGGTGCCGCCGGAGATGAAGGTCACGTCTGCATCCGGACAGCCGCAGGCAGCGCAGATCTTTGCTTTGGCGCTGGCGCAGTAGGGGTCGGTGCCATAGCCGGGCACCTTTTCAAAGTTGGTCTCGGCCAGCTTTTGCAGGATGGCAGGGTGTGCACCCTCACAGTAGTCGTTCTCGAAATACAGCATATCGTTACTCCTGATCCAGTGAGATAAAGTGTTGATAGGGCTATTCTACTACGGGGGAGAGGGAGTGTCAAATCACGTCCCTCTTTACGGCAAAGGATTTTTACTGTATCTTTAGTTTTTCTATGGTATAATGCGGGAAACGGAATATATTATTTGGGAAGGGGAATGTGCATGAAAAAACAGACGCTTGTGCGGGATGCCACCGTAATGCTGCTGGCTCTGTTCGCCGCCTATGCCATGGTGATGCTTACACAGGCCGTTATGGGCCGCATTGAGGGCGTAGCAATGCTTATCTTTATGCTGGCGGTATTCGTCACCTCTATGTATACAGAAGGTTATGCGTGGGGTGTGGCGGCTTCGCTCATCAGCGTGCTGGCTGTGAACTTTGCCTTCCTCTCACCGTATTTCGCCTTCAACTTTACCCTGTCGGAAAACCTGTTCTCCGGCCTTGTGATGCTGGTGGTGTCCATCATGACCAGCACCCTCACCACCCGCATCAAAAAGCAGGAACAGCTGCGTATGGAGAGTGAAAAGGAAAAAATGCGTGCAAACCTTCTGCGCGCGGTTTCTCACGATCTGCGCACCCCGCTCACCTCCATCTACGGTGCCTGCTCCACTGTGATTGAAAATTATGACTCGCTGGATAAGGAAAAGACCATTAAACTGCTTGGCGAAGCCTGCAGTGATGCCCAGTGGCTGACCCGCATGGTGGAGAATCTGCTTTCCGTCACCCGCATCGACAGCGAGAAGGTGACGGTGCAAAAGACCCCCACTGTGCTGGACGAACTGCTGGATACGGTGCTGGTCAAGTTCCGCAAGCGCTACCCGGAGATCCCGGTGGAGCTGGAAACGCCGGATGCCTTTATCGTGATCCCCATGGATTCCATGCTCATCCAGCAGGTGCTGATGAACCTGCTGGAAAATGCCGCTCTGCACGCCGAGGGCATGACAAAACTGACCTTGAAGGTGTTCACGGTGGGCAATCGTGCGGTGTTCGAGGTGACGGACGATGGCTGCGGCATCCCCAGAGAACGGCTGAAAACGCTGTTCTCCGGCACCGACCCGGATGTACCGGCAGACAGCCGCAAGCACGGCATGGGCATCGGCCTTTCGGTGTGTGCGGCCATCATCAAGGCGCACGGCGGCGAGATCAAGGCCGAGAGCCGTCTGGGTGAGGGAACGACCATCCGCTTCTGGCTGGAGACCGAAGAAATTGAAATGGAGGATGCAGAAGATGAGCAATAACAAATTCAAGGTCCTGATCGTAGAGGATGAGGCAAATATCTGCAGCTTTATCGAAACGCTGCTCACCACCAACGATTATCAGGCTCTGGTGGCTCATACCTGTACCATGGGCCTGACCCTGTTCGCCTCCCACAACCCGGATCTGGTCATTCTGGATCTGGGCCTGCCGGACCGGGACGGGCTGGAATTCATCCGCACCGTGCGGCAGAAGTATATGACCCCCATCGTGGTGCTCTCGGCCCGCACCGACGAGATGGATAAGATCGAAGCGCTGGATCTGGGTGCCAATGATTACATCACCAAGCCCTTCAGCACCGGCGAACTGCTGGCCCGCGTGCGCGCTGCCCTGCGGCTGAACCGCTACAGTGCCATGCACGGCGGCAATGCCCCGGCGGGTGAGTTCCGCGCACAGGGAATGCGCATCAATTATGACCGCCGTAAGGTGTTCGTGGACGAGCAGGAGATCAAGCTGACCCAGACCGAATACAACATCGTGGCATTCCTTTCCCAGCACGCGGGCCGCGTGATGACCTATGCGGCCATCGTCAAGGCCATCTGGGGCGATACCGACATCGGCAGCACCAAAAAGCTGCAGGTGAACATGGCCAATATCCGCAAAAAGCTGGGCAGCCGTCCGGGCAGCAATGCCTATATCCTCAATGAGCTGGGCGTGGGCTACCGCATGATCGACGAGGATGCCCGCAGCGGGGAGATCAACGAATGATACTTGCACTGATCCTGTTTGCTGTTACCTATGTATTGATGCTGCGGCTGCAGCAGTACCGCCCGTGGGTGGCATTGTGCAGTGCGGTGCTCTTTATTGTGCTGGGCGAGGCAGGGGTCTACGAGTTTTCACTCCGCGCCGCGCTGCAGGCCGTGGATTATAATGTGCTGCTCATGATGGCGGGCACCATGGGTACGGTGGCACTGTTCATCGAGAGCAAAATGCCTGCCCGCCTGGCGGAAATGCTTATCGTCCGTGTGCCGGATGTCAAGTGGGCGGTGTGTATGCTGGCGCTGTTCGCCGGTGTCATCAGTGCTTTTGTGGACAATGTGGCCACGGTGCTCATGGTGGCACCGGTGGGCCTTGCCATTGCCCGCAAGCTGAAGATCTCGCCGGTGCCGGTGCTCATTGCCATTGCGGTGTCCTCCAACCTGCAGGGCGCGGCCACGCTGGTGGGCGACACCACCAGCATCCTGCTGGGCAGCTTTGCCGACATGAATTTCTTCGATTTCTTCTGGATGCGGGGCCGTCCGGGCATCTTCTGGGGCGTAGAGCTGGGCGCACTTGCTTCGCTGGCAGTGCTGCTGTGGCTGTTCCGCCGCGAGACCCAGCCTATCGCCGCAAAGGTGGAGACTGAGGTGGAGGACGATGTGCCCACTGCCCTGATGCTGCTCACGGTGGGGCTGCTCATTGCGGCATCCTTCCTGCCGGAGCCTGCAGCCGGGCCGCTGCACACGGTGTACGAGCTGCGCAGCGGCCTTGTGTGCATGGGGCTGTGCCTGTTTGGCGTGGCGCGCGCCTGCCTGCGGGCAGGGTCAGCAAAGCCGCTGGCGCATGTGCTGGGCGAGCTGGACTGCGACACCCTGCTGCTGTTGTTTGGCTTGTTCATCGTGATCGCGGGCATCCACGCGGCGGGTGTTATCGACGCAGCAGCCCGGCTGTTCCATGCCGTGGCAGGGGAAAGCCCTTTCCGGCTGTTTACGATGCTGGTGGTGGTGTCGGTGGTGCTTTCGGCCTTCATCGATAACATCCCTTACGTGGCCGCCATGCTGCCGGTGGTGCAAAGCATCGCCGCCCTGATGAACGATGGCGTGGGCGTGGAACCCTATGTGTTTTACTTCGGCCTGCTCACCGGTGCAACGTTGGGCGGCAACCTGACCCCCATCGGTGCTTCGGCCAATATCGCGGCCATTGGCATTCTGCGCAAAAACGGCGAGACCGTCACCACCCGCGACTTCCTGCGCATCGGCGTGCCCTTTACGCTGGCTGCCGTGCTGGCAGGCTATGCGTACCTGTGGCTGGTGTGGGGCAAAGTCTGATCTTCTGGCCTCCGGAACGGCTGCCTGCTGAAGAAAAAAAAACAAAGAAACTCCGACCCTCTGCACCGCCGGAAAATCGGCCTGCAGAGGGCTTTTTTCGCGAAAGTATGACGTTTTGTAGTGGGGAAAAAGTTTTTTTGGAAAAATGCTTGACAATTCTGCCATATCTGGTATAATAACTATCGTTCCGAGCAACACAGCTCGCGAACAAAACAGAATATGCGGATATGGCGGAATTGGCAGACGCGTTAGATTCAGGTTCTAATCGGGGCAACTCGGTGGAGGTTCAAGTCCTCTTATCCGCACCATGACGAATGTTCTTACAGCATTTAGCTGTCAAAGAACATTCGTCATTTTTTTATTTGCTAAATAGCGACATCACAGGGGGCGTAGTTCACAACTACGCCTTTTCTTGTATTTACCGACACATCGGGTGTCGGTAAAGGAAGTGCGCTTGGAATCTCGATGGTGCCCACACAGTTGTAGTGAATGCGGAGCCGCTGCTCCCATACACCGTTGACCTTTTCTGCATTGAACACTTCGATTTTTTCCACCAGTTCATTCAGCATCCGGGGTGTCAGCTTTTTTGCTCTGGTGTACTTGCGAACTAGACTGATAAACATATCCGTTGTCATAGTTCGGCTGCTCTGCTTTTCGATTTCGGAGCGGAGCTGTTTGATTTTCTCGGTCAGCTCCTTTTGCTCGTCCTCATATCTCCGGGACATTCTGGAAAAGCGTTCGTCAGAGATTCTGCCGGAAACATTGTCCTCATAGATGCGCTCAAAGAGGCCGTCCAGTTCTTCATCACGGGCAAGGAGTGCTTTCAACTCTTTTTCTTTCAGCTTGCGGTCGGTTTCATCCGCCTGCTGGGAGTGCCCGATAACAGCCTTCAAAAAGTCGTCCTCATAGAGGCTGGCAAACTTGGTCAGCCGCCGAATCTCGCCCAGCACCACTTCTTCCAGAAAGTCTACCCTGATGTAGTGGGTGGATTGGCAGGTGCCACGGTTGCCCTTGTAGTTGGAGCAGTTGAAATACTTGATTTCCGGGTTGCCCTGATTGAAGTGGAAGTGCAGATTGCAGCCGCAGTCTGCGCAGACAAGTAGGCCGGAGAACATATTGTGTTCTCCGTTGTTGGTACGGCGTTTGCGCATTTTTCCGCGTTTCTGCTGTATCTGCTCAAACACGGCACGTTCAATAATGGGTTCGTGAACATCTTGGAACACCACCCAATTTTCCGGGTCGTTATGAATCCGCTTCTTGTTCTTGTAAGACTTGGAGTAGGTTTTGAAGTTCAGAACATCACCACAATACTCCTGCTGATACAGAAGATGGGTAATCGTGGAACCATTCCACTTGGTGGCGGGGCGCATCTTGGTCTTTCCGGGACGGCCGATGCCTTTCTGAATCCAGTAGGCCTGCGGCGTCAGGATGCCTTCCTTTTCAAACTGGGTGGCAATCTGTTCCGTGCCAAAGCCCTCCAACGTCATATCAAAAATGCGCCGGACAACTTGTGCAGCTTCTTCATCAATGACCCAATGCTTGGGATTGTTCGGGTCCTTGATATATCCATAGGGAGGAAGTCCCATCGGTTCGCCGGAGTTGCCTTTGATTTTATTACTGATACGGCGTTTCTTGCTGATGTCGCGGGCATACCACTCATTGAACAGGTTTCGGATGGGTGCCAGTTCGTTTTCTCCCTCGGCCGTGTCGATGTTGTCCGAAACGGCAACAAGTCGGATGTCATGGTCTGGGAAAAATTCTTCTGTCAGCCGTCCGACCTCAATATAGTTTCGACCCAAACGGGAAAGGTCTTTGACGAACACAGCGGAGGCTTTCCCTTGTTCGAGCTGCTGCATCATTTCAACGAAACCGGGACGGTTCATGGTCACGCCGGAAATGCCATCATCCAGAAAGTGAACCAGATTGGTATAGCCTTTTTCCTTTGCAACTTTGGTGAGCAGTTTCTTTTGGTTGCCGATGCTGTAACTCTCGCCCTCCAAATTATCATCACGGGAAAGACGCTCATAGAGAAAAGCGGTTGCTTCACGGGATTTCTTGTTACTCGACTGTTTCATACTCGCTCCTTTCTTGGGACAGTCGAATAGCAAATTCACTTGTACACCTATATTATAACACAATCCGCTTTCTCTGTCCGCTGCCTCCCGAAAGGTCATTATAATTTTTCGCTTTCGGATTTCATCAGCCGGAGAAGAACTTCTCCTAAGGTCTGGGAACTTTCTTCTTTGAACACCGGCTCAACGATAAAGGAGCGATTGCCAATACGATAAGTTGAATCCAGAGTAAGCATCTCTGGATTTTTTGTTTTTTCAGGGTTTGTCTTTTTCGCTTGCATCGTAAAAATCCCCTTTCTTAAAAATCAAAAAATGAGCCAACGGATGGCTGCTGGCAGCAGCCCACGGGAATCTCACCCCTGCATTCCTCATGCAGCCCTACTCATTGCCTGCGACGCTCTGAACGCTCGGACTTTGACGGTAAGGGAGTATCAGCCTGTCTGTATGTCATGGCCCGCAAGCAGCCGTACTTGCATTGCGGCGTGGTGGTGATCGCTCCACTTTTCAAAGAAAAGCATCGTGGCGCACCCGCCGTCCGGCTCGATACAGACAGCAACGTATCCGTTTGCCCTATGATGCACCGCCATTATCCTGCGGGCTTTCTTTGTCAAAGAACTAGAAAAGGCATCGTATGGAAAGGGGAACAGCACACGATGCCTACGTTGAATCAGGTCAAGTCAAAATCAAGGATAGCAATTATCAGTTTTGCTTCCAGACGATTGCGCAGTTCTTCATCAACTTGCAGACGAGGATAGCCGTCAGAGCCATAGCTCGTCCGAGTTGACAGTGCAGCAATGTAGCTAGAATAATGCCGGACTACCCGGCTCACTGCTTCGGCGTCTCCTGCAACAGCGGCAGCGATTATCGGGTAAGGAAGCAGCGATGCCCGTGTGTGCGCAGATTTAGTCATCCGCTTCACCTCCCATCAGCTTTTTCAGCAGCCGATAGGCTTTATACCTGCGAGTATTGACCGTTCTTCTGGCCATGCCCATGCACTTTGCTATCTGTTCGTCTGTCATCCATAGAAACCAGTGCATCATAAAAATTTCCCGGTCTTTTGGTGACAGCCGTAGAAGTGCCGTGGCCAATCGGTCGTTCTCGATTAGCACAACAGCATTTCCCACGGGAAAAGCCGTATACTCCCATGAGTAACGATCGTAAACTGCAAGCTGGGCCACATCTGTCCCGGACAGTTCTTCCAAAGATGCAAAACGTTTTTGATGACGGCTGATCTGCCGATAGCCGTTACATGCCTCGCATTTCAACACCTTTTTGCAGTAGCTGTCAAAGGCGTGCTGCTTGTGTTCGTAGTAGCGGTTTGGTTTCAAGTTTTCACCTCCCCTCGTGCTGGGAGGCAGCTCTTTTCTTCCCCTTTCGCTCACTACTCGTTCACCAACGGGTTCATTTGGCTGATTTTTAAGATTGGTATGAAAATTTTTCCTGCCGTTCATAGAATTGTTCCTTTCGTTCTGTTCGGGTTTATAGGCCGGAGCAAAACGAGGCGGAGAACGGCATCCGATACCCAATCGTAGGTTGTCAAAATGCGGGGCTTTATCGGATGTGAATTGAAGTGTACAAAAAGCGAGCCACAACTCACTTCTATGAGTATGACTCGCCCCTACGTTATTTGAATATTTTTTTAATTGGCGTTAGGGCTTTTCGAGTGGACGATAAGCCCCATTTTATTTTGAACTCCTTTATTTTGATACTCTTATCCATATAGCTCTTTGCTTCAAATTATGAGCTATAACTCACACAATGTGAGTTGTATGGTTATTTATATGAGCGATAGCACACCCTACAATGAGGTAGAGGTGATGTATAGTGAACAATCCTCTTGACTTGTTTGCATGGAAAGTGCGGTCAGAACGCAAGCGGCAGCATTTGACACAGAGAAAATTGGCTGAACGGCTCAATATGAACGCCCGTACAATCATAGATTTGGAAACCTGCCAGAGTAACCCCAAATTTGAAACGGTGGCTCTTGTCGCCAAAGAGTTAAATATCAGCGTGGATGCTGCCATTTTTCCAGACATGGTAAATCAGACGGTTTCAAAAACAGTTGTAGACTTCTTTGCCGGGAAAAGTGAGGCGGAAATTGAAAAATATATTGCGCTTTGCAAACAGGCGGAAGCATTTCAAAAAGACGAATAACGCGGCCGGGTTCGATGTGCCCGGCCGCATTATTTTTTACCTATTTGTTTCTATGCGGACGGATTATGATATACGCACAATGGAACCTCCGCATCGCATACGCTGAATTTTGTTAAGCAAGGCTCCATCCAGCCGCATTCTTTCGGATGTTGACAAACTCCTGATAAATGCCGGGCTGCTTCAAAAGTTCTTCGTGCGTGCCCTGCTGTGCAATCTGGCCGTTGTCAATGACCAAAATCTGATCGGCATTCTGGATGGTATTCAGACGGTGGGCGATTACGAGAAGTGTCTTGCCCTTTACCAGTTCCGAGATGGCCTCCTGAATATAGCTTTCGTTATCAGTATCTACGCTTGCGGTAGCTTCATCCAAAATGATGATAGGGGCATCTTTCAAGATGCAGCGTGCAATCGAGATGCGCTGCTTTTCACCGCCGGAGAGTGTAGCACCGCCTTCACCAACTACGGTCTGGAATCCATCAGGTAACGCCATGATGAAATCATAGCAGCGGGCCTTCTTAGCAGCTGCATAGACTTCTTCCTCTGTGGCGTCCGGTTTGCCTATGCTGATATTGTTGTAAATGGTATCTTGGAATAAGTACACTCGCTGGAATACCATGCTGATCTGCTCCATCAGCTCTGCCAAAGGCACGTTCCGAATGTCCATACCTCTTATTATTATGCTGCCAGATTTTACATCCCAAAGCCGAGCCAGCAAATTGGCAATAGTAGACTTTCCGCTGCCAGAAGGTCCGACTAAAGCAGTCATAGAATCTTTCTTCATGGCAAAGCTGATATGATGCAGAACTTCTTTGTCCTGATAAGCAAATACAACATCGTTAAACTGAACTTCTGGCTGTCCCGGATGTGCCTGTGCAGGAAGATGCTGCTTGCCCGTGTCGGGAAGTTCAGGCTCATTCAGGACTGCTTCAATGCGGTCAAGAGCTGCATTCATAACGGTAAGGCGAGATGCTTCCCCATAAAGAGCTTTCAGCGGTCCAAAGAGGTCAAACACAAACAGCAGAACACCAAGCACATAGGCCAGAGGAAGTGCGCCGCGCTGTTCCAATACAATCGACAAGCCGAAAATCGCCGCAATACCAATGCCGTAAAGGATATTCAGACTCATTGTCCATGGTGTCATTTTCTGCTCAAAAGCAAGGGAGGTGTTTCTGGAACGCTGGAAATTGTCAGTCAATTCTTCTGATTTTTCGCCCAGCAGGTTGTAGCTCTTGATGACGCCAATGCCCTCCACAAAGGATAGCACCGCATCGGTCAGCCGTTCGCTCTGCTCCTGCCGCTCTGCGGCTTCCCGCAGGGAAACCTTGTT
Organism: Faecalibacterium sp. Marseille-Q4896; assembly: GCF_017377615.1. NCBI lineage: Bacteria > Bacillati > Bacillota > Clostridia > Eubacteriales > Oscillospiraceae > Faecalibacterium > Faecalibacterium sp. Marseille-Q4896. The sequence continues at coordinate 183,304 of NZ_JAFREG010000002.1, read as the reverse complement.
CATTCCTTTTGACACCAGCCATGCCAGAACCGTGACGGCGGCAGCAATCAAACCAAGCTGTACGTTCAAATAAAACATGAATACCAGCAGAATCAAGGAGGACAGCAGATAGCCCATCATGTTGCCCAGCGTACTCATAGCGACTTCTTCAATGAATACCATATCCGTGCTAAGAACAGAGCTGATTTTGCCAATGTTGCCGGAAGTAAAATAGCCCATCGGAAGTTTCCGCAGATGGCTACCCAGTTCCATGCGTTTATCCGCAAACATCAAATATCCTGCGGCACTTTGCAGGCTGTCGCTGAGGTAATGAACAAGCATTTGCACCAACACTGCTGCGGCAAGTCCAAGGCCGATATAAAGGCAAGTCTGGCTGGTCAGTGTGTCAGCTGCAAAGCGGCTTAAAACTACAAAGGCAAGAACGATTGGCATTTTTGACAAAATGGATTCCAAAAACGCACAAACGAATGCACCTTGAATACGGCCTTTATAACGGCCGGAGAGTTTCAAAATTCTTGAAAACATCGCAAACATTTAGGCTCCCTCCTTTGCAGTGTGTACTTTCCATTCGGCACTGTCCTGTGCGGCTTTCCACAATTTCTGATATTCAGGGCAGGAGCGAATCAACTCCTGATGCTTACCCGCTGCTACCAATTTTCCGTGGTCGATGACACAAATTTGATCGGCATTCATAATGGCGGGCAGTTTGTGAGCAATCACCACGAGGGTCTTGCCTTTTACAAGTTCTGCAATGGCTGCTTCCATCTTTTCTTCATTTTCGGGGTCAGCATAGGCTGTTGCTTCATCAAGAACTACAATGGGGGCATCCTTTAAGATTGCTCGCGCCAGAGAAATACGTTGACGCTGACCGCCGGAGAGCATTTTTCCGGCATCGCCTGCCATGGAGTGAATGCCCTGCGGAAGTTTTTCAATGAACTCCATGCACTGAGCTTTCTTTGCGGCCTCTATTACTTCTTCATCCGTTGCAGTCAACCGACCGAGCCGGATGTTTTCCAGCAGAGAAGTATTAAACAAATACTGATCCTGCGCCACATAGGAGATACGACTGTTCAATGCTTCAAGGCTCATATCGCAAAGTTTCTGTCCGCCGATGGAAATGCTGCCCTTTTGCGGGTCATAATAGTGAATCAGCAGTTTTGCCAAGGTACTCTTGCCGGAGCCAGATTCACCGACAAGAGCAGTTTTTTGTCCAGCCTTTGCCGTAAAGGAAATATCATGGAGAACTTCATCCTCAACCACCGCGGGCTTTCCATCCGGGCCGGGCTGTGTTGTCTGGTAAGCGAAAGAAACATGGTCGTAAGTAATGGTGTCATCTATTCCATGGAATCTATCATTCGTCTGCTGAAGTTCCGGCGCATCCAACACCTGCTCCAATGCGGAGATTTTATAGTTGAGCTGGGGCATGGTTGGCAGAAAGCCAAGAGATTTCAGCAGCGGCATACCGATACTCAAAGAAAGACACAGCACCAAAATCAAATTGGGCAGAGCCGACCAGCCGCAGAGGACAAACCATGCACCCACAGGCAGGGTTAGGATGATAGTACAAGGAAGCAGGCTGCTGTAAATCGCCATCCACGGCCATGCCGCCCTATACCATGCCAGTGTATAGTTCCGATAATCTGATATATCTTTGCGGAACCGTTCGTAAGAATCTGCGTCTTTATTGAAAACCTTGACGACTTCCATACCGTTGATGTACTCAATAATGGTATTGTTCATCTTTTGCCCGGCCATATAGTAAGGTCCCATTTTCTTCATACCAACGGAATACATCGTCATCATGGCAACTAAGCTAAGCGGAATGGATGCCAAAGATAACAGTGCCAGCTTCCAGTCTACAAAGAACATTGCCACATAAACTGCAATGGGAACCATCAGGTTGGCGATGCCCTCCGGCATAGAGTGTGCCAGCAGAACTTCCAGACTGTCTACATCGTCCACGAACAGCTTTTTCACGGTGCCAGTGCCTTTGTCCTGAATAACACCCAGCGGCAGTTTTTCAAACCGTTTTTGCAGAGCCGTCCGCAGGCGGAGCAGCGTGTCATAAGCTGCTTTATGAGAGAGATTCAGGCCCCAGCCATAGAAAAGAGCTTGCAGCACCAGACATACCAAGACCAGTATGACATGCTGGATGATAAAGGAAGCAGTGATTGCCTCCCCCACGACCAGCGGTGCAATTACCTGATATGCCAGCACAAAGGGAAAAACACCCAGCAGAACACTGACCAGCACGATGGCTGTTGCAGCATAGAGGCCTTTTTTATGAGGTCCGGCATATTCAAATACTTTTTGGAACATAAGTCCAACCTCCTATCATGTGAAATATTTTTCAGAAAAAGATTTCAAAACCGTTGGCGATAACTGCTGATTTTGAATTGTTCCATCATCATCCAGCTGCACAACCTCTGTGCAGGTACGGACAATAAATTCAAAATCATGAGAAACCACGAACACGATTACCCCGGAATCGGAAAGTTGTTCAATCAGCTTGCTGACACGCACCATAGAATCATAATCCAAGCCGCTGGTGGGCTCGTCGAAGTAGATTACGGGGCTGTCCTTTACGATTGCCACTCCAATGGTAACCCGTTGTTTTTGACCGCCTGAAAGCGACGCTGGGTGTCTTTCCCGATAGTCCGACAGTTCCAATGCGTTCAATACTGCATCTATTTTTTCTTTGCAATCTTCCTGCATTCCAAGGGAAAGTTCTTCTTCCACGCTGCTGGCAAAGAGTTGATAGTCTGTATCCTGCATAACAAGATAGGAAAGTGACCGCCGCTGCCGGGGTGTGAGCTTTTTTCCATCAAGACGAACTTCTCCATGCCGCTGTTTCAACAGGCCAGTCAGAATAGACAGGAGCGTTGTTTTTCCGGCACCATTATGGCCTAAAATGCCTATCACGTCCCCCGAATGAGCTTCAAAGCTGACATTCTGGAATACTTCTGGACCTTTCTTGTAGGCAAAGCCTAAATCGTGGACTTCTAGTAAGTGCGTTGTATTTTGAGAATGCGGCTTTTCCTGATAATGCTCTGCATCACGTTCCGGGTATGCGGTTCGCAGACCATAAGAAATTCGTGTTTCTTCGGGCAAAGAGCAAAACTGTTCCCTTGTAAACTCATGCTCAATTTTTCCATTCTGTATCAGAAAAGCTCTGTCAATCAAATCTCGCAGATAGTAAAAGCGGTGTTCTACTACAAAAATGGTATAGCCGGCACTCTTGAGCTTTTCCATGATTTCAGCAAGCCGTTTGGTGGCGGCATAGTCCAGATTGGCCGATGGTTCATCAAAGATGTAGACCTTTGGGGCAAGCGCATAAACAGAGCCAATCGCAATCTGCTGTTTTTCTCCGCTGGATAACGCAAAAATACTTCGATTCAGGTATTCGACCAACTCAAATTCTTTGGCTGCTCGTGCAATTCGGTCAATGGTTTCCTCACGGGCCAGTCCGAGATTTTCACAGCCGAACGCCAATTCTCGTGTGGTATCGGTCATAAAAAACTGTGAGCGTGGGTCTTGAAAGACAGTTCCTACCTGTCCGGCCAGTTCGGAGGGCTTCATTTCCAAAAGCGAATGTCCATCCATAAGCAGATCACCTTTAATTTCACCGGGGTAAAAATGTGGAATAAGTCCATTGAGGGAACGAATCAACGTTGTCTTGCCGCAGCCACTTCGCCCGGTCAGAAGAATAAACTCGCCGGTCCGTACAGTCATGTCAATGCCGCGGAGGGTAAAATCTTTGCTTTCTTCATAACGAAAGCTGAAATTCTGGAATGAGATCATCGTCATACCCTCCATAAAATGATTTTGCCGATTTGGGTCTGGTCAATAAAAAGCAGTCCGACCAAAAAGAGGATACCAAGCAGTGATACCACAATTTCCGGCCATGCAAAACGAATCGGGCGCAGTGCATACCGCTTACATTCCAATTCCAGACCACGCGTTGTGCCGGAGGCCGCCAGTTCATCGGTAACTTTCAAGCAGCGCATCAGCAACGGTATCAAAATGTACTCTATGGTTGCTAATGGGTGACATACCCGCTTCCACACTGTATCGCTGATACCGCGAATATCCATTGTGCTTCGGATTTGCCGATATTCAATCCGTAGGGTAGGAATATAACGGAACATGACCACAAGCGGAATCGTAACTGCCTGCGGCAGCCGCATTCTTTGGAGGGCTACCATCAAGTCATCCATATAAGTGGTCCGCAATATCCAGAGCCCCATCATTACAATGGGAATCAGTTTCAGAACGGTCACGCCAAATACGCTCATAATCACGCTCAAAACTGGAATTTGCACATAGCGGAGCAAGGCATTAAGATAAGCCACAACGATATAAGTTATTATCATTTTTGCGGCCCATTTTCCGCCATTACCTAAGGCAATGAACAGCCCATAAACCAGCATGAGCGCAAGGCTGACCACTTCTCCGGCCAGAAAATAACTGACAAAACCGATACAGACTAAGAGAAGAATTTTGCAGCGCGGGTCCAGAAGCGCAGTTCCATGAAGGGGCTGTCGCTCAATAATTTGTTTGATTTGTGTTTCATCCATTCTGATGCCTCCTTATCAACAGCAGAGCGCGGGACTACTTCCAGCCCCGCGCTCTGAAATCAGGCAGCCCGTTTGCCTGCGTTTGTATGATGGATTTTCAGGGGGCTGTTCTTGTTATTTTACAGAAACGAGTCCAGCCTTGATGAAATGCTTTTTCAATGCTTTCTGGCCGATAAATCCGCCAATCAGGCCGCCCACCAGTCCAGCAGCAACAATGACTACCAGCATGGGAACAGAAGTGATATTGAGCATTCCCTGAATGTACTCCGGGGCAATATTGTTTTTCTCCATTGCGCCAACAAACGCACTTTGAAGAAGTTTGATGGGGCAGATAGCACTAAAAGCAAAAATAGCACTGAACAGCGCATAGGCCGCCATCATGGACTTCATTGTGATTTCATTTCGGCCCATGATCAGAAAATCGCAGATGACACCGCCAATTACCAAGCCGATGGGAAGGAACCAGAAAGCACCTACCAGCAGGAACAGGATAGCCTGAATTGCGGCACAAATGGTAAACACGCCTTTCTTCGGAACTTTGGCCAGCAGAAGCATCATAACGATGCCATTCGGAATAGCCATAACGGACGGATAAAACACGTTGGTCACTGGGCCAGCCACGCTCATAATAGTGCTGATAATCATACAGATAATCCACATGAGCGCTGTCAGGATGCCAATGAGAATAAAGTCTTTCGCATTCAACTTTTGTTTCATTTTTATGCCTCCTCGCTTTTATCGGAAAATAAAAAATGCGATGTGGTTATTTGAAGCTAACCACATCGCAAATTGTACCAATTTAGATTATCAAATCCAACCCAAAATCTACCCGTTTTGACCCAAAAACAGTCAGAAGCTACTTTTTATGGATATCAAATCGGCTTTCACGGTAGTTCTTTGGTGCCACACCATATCGCTTTTTGAAAGCGGCGGCAAGATTGCTGGGCTTTCCGTAGCCAACGATTGCTGCAATCTCGCTTACATTTCGGTCCCCCTCCAATAGCAGCTGTGCTGCCTGTGTCAAACGCTGTTCAATTATGTATTGATGAATAGGCATACCATAAAATGATGAAAAACCGCGTGTCAATTTTGTTGTGCTTAAATGCACCAGATGGGAAAGTTCTTCACAGGATGGGGCAAACGCAAGCTGACTGTCTATAATCCGTTTAGCTTCCATAATGGCAGTCCGTTCCGTTCTGGACATGGAAACATTTTTCCCCCTTAGAATATCCAATTCAAGGACTTCGCCTAAATAAATAGACAATAGCTCCAGAAGTTTTCCGTCAAGATATAAGTAACCCAATCCTCCACGGTATTGTGTAAATTGACTTGTTTCCGCTAGAATTTGTTCCATGATGGGGGTCACAGGAACTTTTGAAATGCCATCAAGAAGTTTCTTTTCGTAAGCCGTTGCTTCCTGCCCATCAAAATAATCTGTGAGCAGCTGCGAGAAATAGGCAATCGGAATTTTTATACTCTTAAATGAAAAATTGCTATCCTTTTTATAGCAGGCATATTCGGTTCCACCATGTCCCGCATAGATGCAGGATTCATTTTTTTGAATCGTAATGGAACGCTTTTCATCCATGATGCCCCAAGAGATTCCATCATTCAGGCAGAAGATAATCTGCATATAATCTTTACTGACGGTTCCTTGTACATTCATATCCGACTGGTAACACATTTGCCAATCCGAAAAGATGATACCGTGCTTGATTTGGGTCTGAGCAATTCGTCCTTTCCCCATATCAGACGGAATATCCATTGAAATCGTTTGGGGCGAATTGGCTATCAGGTCGTTGTATAGCTTACCAAGATAGTGACTTCCATGCGTCATAGGATGAGGTTCACCTCCCATTTTGGTTAGTCTGTGCTAATTATGATACTTTATTTTTGCATCACAGTCAAGATGTAGCCAAAAGACAGGGTTTGAATTGTAGTATTAGTAGAGGGGACGGTTTAGGGGAGAACTTACAGAGCAAGCATAGGAAGTGTGTACCCACTTCCGTATTTTGCCCTGCAAAACAGCTTGTTGGGAAGTGTCCCAAACCCTCAAAACAGAAAGGAGAGTAAAAACGTATGGAGGGCAGAAAGCGAACCGTGCAGGTCAAATTTTATGTGACGGAAGAAGAACGGAGGTTGATTCGAGAAAAAATGAAATTGATACCAACCCGGAATATGGCCGCCTATCTGCGTAAGATGGCGATAGACGGATATGTTGTCCACATCGACACCACCGACATCCGGGCGCAGACCGCCGAACTGCAGAAGATTGGCGTCAACGTCAATCAGATCGCACGGCGGCTGAACAGCATGGGGCCGCTGTACACACAAGATGTTGCGGACATCAAAGGAGCGCTGGCACAGATATGGCAGTTACAAAGATACATCCTATCAAGTCAACGCTGAAAAAGGCACTGGACTACATCGAGAATCCAGCCAAGACGGATGAAAAAATGCTGGTGTCCTCCTTTGCCTGCTCCTATGAAACCGCCGACATCGAATTTGAACTGCTGCTATCACAAGCCATGCAGAAAGGCAACAATCTGGCCCACCACCTGATACAGTCTTTTGCGCCGGACGAAACCACGCCGGAGCAGGCCCACGAGATTGGCCGGCAGCTTGCAGATGAAGTCCTGCAAGGCAAATACCCGTATGTGCTGACCACGCACATTGACAAGGGGCACGTCCATAACCATGTCATCTTTTGTGCCGTGGACATGGTGAACCAACGAAAGTATGTTTCCAACCGACAGAGTTATGCCTACATCCGGCGCACCAGCGACCGGCTGTGCAAGGAACATGGTCTGTCTGTGGTGATGCCCGGTCAAGACCGGGGCAAAAGCTATGCCGAGTGGGATGCACACCGCAAGGGCACGAGCTGGAAGGCGAAGCTGAAAACCGCCATAGATGCAGCCATCCCGCATGCCAAGGATTTTGACGATTTTCTGTGGCTCCTGCAGGAGCAGGGCTATGAAGTCAAGCGGGGCAAGTATATTTCGTTCCGTGCGCCCGGACAGGGGCGGTTCACTCGCTGCAAAACGCTGGGCGAAGCCTACACCGAAGAAGCTATCACCGAGCGCATCAAAGGGCGGTTCGTGGAGCGGAAGCCCAAAGAAACCCGTAGAATTTCGCTGCGGATTGATTTGGAGAACAGCATCAAGGCCCAGCAGTCCGCAGGGTATGAGAAGTGGGCAAAACTCCACAATCTGAAACAGGCGGCCCGGACGCTGAACTTCCTGACCGAGCATGAAATCGAAAGCTACCCGGATTTGGAAAGCCGGGTGGCCGAGATCACCGCCGCCAGCACCGAAGCTGCCGCCGCGCTGAAAGCGGCCGAATGCAGACTTGCAGAAATGGCCATGCTGATAAAGGATGTTACTACCTGTAAGGAGCTGCGCCCACTGGTGCAGGAATATCAGCGGGCTGCTGACAAAAAGCCGTTCCGGCGCAAACATGAAGGCACCCTGATTCTCTATGAGGCCGCAGCTAAGGCCCTGAAAGAACAGGGCTTTCAAAAGCTGCCCGACCTCTACACCCTGAAAGCCGAGTATAAGCAACTGGCCGAGCAGAAAGACCAGCTGCAGCGGCAGTACAATGATGCCAAACGCCAGACGCAGGAGTATGGCATCATCAAGCAGAACGTGGACAGCATCCTGCGGACAACACCGGGAAAGGAGCAGATGCAGGAACGGTAAATTTGCACAAAAGATTAGCCAGATTTTTGAACTACAAACGCTTAGACCGGGTGGCGTTTCCACCCGAAATCATGTAAAATAGACTTAGACAACGAAAGCGAGGAACCCTCTATGGCAGAAGTGAACGATAACAGCTCCATCCAGCTTTTTGAAGATCAGAAAATCCGTACTGCATGGGATGCAGAAAAGGAAGAATGGTATTTTGCCATCGTTGATGTGATTGCTGTTCTGACTGACAGCGCAGACCCACAGAACTATTGGCGCGTTCTAAAAAAGCGTCTTAAAGACGAAGGAAATGAAACCATTACAAATTGTAATGGTTTGAAAATGACCGCTCCTGACGGCAAAAAGCGCAAAACGGATGTCGCTAACACTGAACAGCTCCTGCGCATCATCCAATCAATCCCATCTCCGAAAGCTGAACCGTTCAAGGCATGGCTGGCAATGGTAGGCAAAGAACGCATCGAGGAAACAATCGACCCGGAGCAGGCCATTGACCGTGCGCTTGATACCTATTTGAAGAAAGGCTACTCCGAAGAATGGATTCACCAGCGGCTTTTGGCAATCCGCATCCGCAACGAACTGACGGATGAATGGAAGAAGCGCGGAGTACAAAAGGGCAAGGAGTATGCTATCCTGACCGATGAAATCTCCCGCGCATGGTCTGGCATGACCACAGGGCAGTACAAGCGGCTGAAAGGTCTGACGAAAGAAAATCTCCGGGACAATATGACTGATTTGGAACTTGTGCTGACCATGCTGGCGGAAGCCTCCACCACGGATATTTCCAAAACTGCAAAGCCACAGACCTTTGAAGAAAACAAGCAGGTTGCCAAGCGTGGCGGCAAAGTGGCCGGCATTGCGCGGCAGGCTCTTGAAGCGGAAACCGGCAAGCCTGTTATCACAGAAAAGAATGCGTTTGACTTCCAGCAGCTTGTGACCGACATTGTAGAAGATGCCGCCGAACTGCCGGAAAATCCCACCGAGAAAAAAGATAAAGACTGATACATGAAAAATAGCCGGACACAGCAACCCCAAGGCCACCGTGTCCGGCTATTTCTGTGTTGACAACGACACATTACTTTGATTGAAAATAATGTGTGGTTGTCAAGCTGGCGGTATTATTCACCCACAAAATCAAACCTCTGTCCGTCAAAGTCGGCATCAGTCATGTGCTCCAATTTTGCAATGGTGCCATTCGCCAGCCGCCGCATTTCCGTGTCCATGTCCGGCAGAGCGGCCATTATCCGTGCCATCGTGCGGCGGCGGTCGGAAGTATGGTACATACAGATCAAATTTTCTTCTTCCACGCTGAAATTCATGTGTCAGACCTCCATTTCGCGTTGCTTATTGCGAGCCGCTGCCTTTTTCGGGCTGGCGGCCTGTTTTGTTTCGGAAAGCTGCTTGCGGACGGAAGTGCGGGGCTTGCAGATGCCCTTGTCCCGGTTTTCGTTTTTGCCAACCAGCGCGTAGATGCCGAAACGGTCTTTCACGCTGGACAGGTGCAGGGATTTATACGGCAGCATGGCAAGCAGCTGGTCCGTGTCCCGGCTGGATGCCAGCTTGGTGAAATAGGGCGATACCTCCACCATAAAATGATTCTTGTCCGGGCTGTTGGGAGCAGCCAGACGCTTCATATCGGCTACGATACGCTGTGCCTCGGCCTCGATTAGCCCGGTGTGCAATGCCGCAAGGTGTTCTTTGAAATCACCGGGCTGTGCAGATTCCCGACTGCGCTGCTCCTGCCGGATGGCCGTTTGCAGAAGTTCCGGGTCACGGGTCTGCATTTCATGCCGCACGAACTCCCCGAAATATTTATCCGGGCGGCTGTCGAAATGCTCTTTCGGGCCAATCTCCCGCATCCCGCTTTCGTAGATCAGGCGATTGGCGCCCACGGGCAGAGCGGCATCCCGGATATGCTGGAAATGCTGCTGGTAGTCCAGTTCATACAGATTGCCTTGCACGGTTCCGTTGGCCGCACCGGTCAACTCCACCGCATAGGCAAGAATCCTGTCATGGGTCTGTTCACCGCAAAATTTCCATGTATTGTAGGCTTGGGTATCTTTGAGCAGCACATCCCGTTCCCGGAAGCAGAATGTTCCAGAGGGCCGGGACAGCCACAACAGCAGCTTATCTTCCGGCTGGTCGCTGCGGGCGGCCTCCCGCAGCATCTTGATGTCATAGGCAAAATCGCTCTGATAGTACGCAGTGTTCTGGTGCATAATGGCTTCCAGTGCAGCGATCACATCCATATTTTCAAACTTTTGCACGGCTTACACCTCCAATTCTTTTGTCTTTTCCCGTGGCGGCGTTTGTTTGCTCTGCTCCTTTTTTGCGGCATCCAGCTGTGCCCGGATGGACGGCTTTTTCGGTTTTGCGGCGCGGGACTTCTTGGCTTTCGGTGCCTTTTCCTCGGCCTTGACTGCGGCGGCAAGGTCCGTCAGAGAAATTTGTTCTCCGGCCTTTGCTTTGGCTTCCAGCTCACCTAAAGAGGGCGCATTGTTCAGCACACCGTCAATCATGTTTTCGTTTTGTTCGGTGGAAAGTTCTGCGGTGCGCAGCGGATTTTCCCGCAAGAACTCCGGCACCTGCTGAAAGCCTACGCTGTCGCAGTAGTGGGCGGTGTCCTGCCCGTTCTGGTGCAGCACCACTACATCCGAAACAGACAGCGAGTGTCCCTTGAAATCTGCCGGATGGTCCACATTGAACGTGCGGTAGATGTCCTCCAAGGTGGTACCAGCAGTCAGCGGCGCGGCGTAAACTTCTGTATAGTTGGCCTTGTCCACGGTCAAACCGACAGCCTGCAGGCGGTCGTAGGGCTCAAAACGGTAATCGCGGGTAGAATCTTCATTGCGCAGCTGGTAGATGGAAAAACTGTCCTGCTGCGGTGCTTCAAATCCTGCCGCTGCGTATTCCTCTACCGTCATTCCGGCAGCGGCCGCTTCCTGCGCGATCTCGGCCTGCACCTGTGCCTTGTAGTCCTGCAAGCTCTGGTCAAAGTCAGCCAGCTTGGGCGGTTCCGGCAAGTTGTATTGGCCTTGGTTGAGCAGCGGGCGGCAGTCCTGCACATAGGTCACAACCGCGTTGTAATAGACGGTCTGTTCCGGCGAAATGTTCTGTTCCTCCCGCAAAGCAGTGGTGGCGGTCTGCTCCATAGCGGAAAGATTGCAATGCTGTTTGAGGTACGGGATAAACTCGGTCAGCACCATTTCCCGCTCTGCCTTGTCCTGTACCCATGCTTCCGGGCCCTTGTTGTGCAGAACAAAATTTTTCCAGTTCTCGTCTTTGGCGTAGTATTCGTGGTAGCTCTGGATGTGCTGAATCAGGGAGCCGTCCCCGTCACCAAAATCCTGCCGTCCCTCGTAGTTGTCGGGCTGGCCGTTCAGGGTAAAGTCAATGCGGAACGCGGTCTTGTCGTACCAGCCGCCCTCGTAACCATCCTTTTCCCGTTCCGTGTGCTGGGCGGTGTCCAGTTCTTCAAAAACACGATTTGCCACAGACAGCGGCATGATTTCGCCGTCCTGCAGCTTGTCGCTTTCACTCCACAAAATCGTAACCGTAGGTTCTGTGGCGGGGTCTGGAATTTTAACGGGTGCGGGAATTTCGTTGGCCTTTTCCGCCGCCTCTTGGAACGCCGCCAGCTTATCGTCCAACAGGACTTCCGACACTGCGGCTGTCTGCCCCAACAGATTAAGCGCTTCCTGCCCGGCATCCGGCAGGGTCAGACCGGGCGCGTCCAGCTGGCCTCCGTCCAAAGTCTTGTTATCCGGGCCGTACAGGGTGTAGTCATAGCCGGAATCGCAGGTCTGGATGAATAAAATATTGCCGTTGTCCAGCGCAAATGCGGCTTCCTGTGCGGCGGAAAGTTCTGCTTCCCGCTGTTGGCGCAGTTCTGCCAGATGTTCGTCCAGCGCAGAGATCAACTCATGGGCCGCGCTGCGGATGATTTCCAGAGAGGCTTTCAGTTCGGCCAGTTCCCGGCCGGAACTCCACCCGGCCACATAGCCAAAGGAATACTCGGACGTGTCCAGCCCGTAGTGCTGGCAGACGGCATAGGCCACACTTTCGGCCTGCACCTCGCGGGTGCGGCTGTCCGGGCGGTTGGCCTGTTCCGGGCCGTCTGGGTCGATGGCGTGCAGCTTTGCATGGGCAATCTCATGGATGGCTGTCTTGATGGTTTGCAGCTGGCTCATGCCCTCTTGGATGGCAATGCGGTTGTCGAGCAGATGAAAGTACCCATGCGCGCCACCCTCGATGTCCTCAAACCCGATGGGCACCGGGGAAGTCTGCTCCAATGCCTTGAAAAAATCTTGGTAGTCTTGCACGCTGCCGGACAGTTCATTCACTGCAATAGAGGGCAGCGGTTCGCCCTCGGTCTGGCTGACATCGAACACAGACACCACTTTGAAGGCCGGAATCTGCACCGTCTTTTCTTCCGTCAGCGGCTTGCCGTCCTTGTCCAGAATCGGCTTGCCCTGTTCGTCCAGCTTTTCCATCTTCTGCTTGACCTTGTACGGCGCAGGGGCCAGAATTTTGATGCCTTTTTCGCCTTTCTTTACGGTGCGGTGGAACGTGTCTTTCCACTTGTTGAAGCCCGCCACCAGCTGCCCGCCCTGCATGGCGATCAGCAAGGTGTTGTTGAAACTGTAATTGTGGAACTTCGCCATCGTGGTGAGGTAGGCTTTGTAGCGGTCGCTGTCGAACAGCTGTTGGATGCCCGTTTCTAACCGGTCCGTGATTTCTTTCATGCGCTCTGCGCTGTCCTTGCCGTTCAGGATAATGGGGATAACTTTCTGCTCCATGATGTAAACTCCTTTTTTTGCTATCCTACGGATAGAGAGAGCCGGTTATGGCAAAATGAATGCTTCACCTTACCATAACCGGCCCTCGTATTTTTGCCTTACTCTTTGCGCTCTACCCGGTAATTGACGTACTTGCCTCCCGTATCTGCCAGAAGCACCGTTGCATCATAGGTTTTGCCTGTCTTTTCGGAATAGAGACCCTTAACCTTTGCCTTACCGTTTTTGAGCAGAGCAGCGGCGATCATCGGGGTGAACGCCTTTTTGCGCTGCTCAAAGAAGCGGTCATTCTTCCACATCACGAACTGACAGCTACGATTCCCGCAGTAGAAGTTTTTCTTGCCCTCATAGACGTTTTCACTGCACCGGGGACACTTGCCGATAATAACCCGTTCCGACTGGAACAGGTTTTGCTTATCTGCACTGATACAAGAATAGGTCTTGACCAGCTGGCGCACCTGCGCTTCAATTTCGGCCATGAACTCGTCCGCGTTTGCATTGCCCTTGGCAATCTCGGTTAGGCGGTTTTCCCATTCGGCAGTCAGAGCGGGAGAGGTCAGGCTTTCCGGCAGAACCACCGCCAGATTGATGCCGTCCTTGGTGGGGACAAGCTGTTTGCCCTTGCGCTGCACAAAGCCCATTTGCACCAATTTTTCCAGAATCGCGGCGCGGGTGGCGGGTGTGCCCAGCCCCTTGCGTTCCACTTCCTCCGGCATATCCTCGGCCCCGGCCCGCTCCATTGCTGATAGGAGCGTATCTTCGGTGTAGGCTTTCGGCGGGGATGTGAAGTGTTCCGATACGGTAGAAGTTACGCGGAAACTCTGCCCCTCGGCCAGTTCTGGCAGGGTGTTCAGGCTTTCCGCTTCTTCTTCGCCGTCTGCTTTCATGGTGGAGCGGAACCGTTGGTCGATTTCTTTCCAACCGGGGACAAGCACCGTCTTTCCCTTGGCGGTGAACTCGTTCCCGGCGCAGGAGAACACCGCAGTCACGGTTTCGTACTCATGGGGCGCGGCTATCGCGCAGAGCAGTTTGGAGCAGACAAGGTTCATCAGCTTGCATTCACTCTCGGCAAGACCAGCGAAGCCCTGTTTTACAAATTCAGCAGTGGGAATGATGGCGTGGTGGTCCGATACCTTTTTGCTGTTCAGAATCCGGCCCACTTCCGGGGTCAAGTCAAGTCCTTGGGCAAAGGGCAGCAGCCCCAGCAGGTCAGACACAAGATGTTGTGCTGTCTGGCCCATATCCTCGGTCAGATATTGGCTGTCGGTGCGGGGATAGGTCAGCAGTTTCTTTTCGTAAAGCTGCTGGGCATAATCAAGGGTCTGCTTTGCCGTAAATCCGAACAAGCGGTTTGCCTCCCGCTGCAAGGTGGTCAGGTCATAGAGCTTGGGCGGCTGTTCTGTCTTTTTCTCCCGTTTGACAGAAGTACAAACGGTAGTTGTGCCTGTGCATTTTTCTTTGAGAGAATTTGCGGTTTCTGCATCCGCAATGCGCCCACTGTCCGCTTTCAAGCTGCCGGACTGGATGCCGACCGTGTAATACTTTTCTTTTTGGAAGCGCAGAATTTTTGCATCCCGGTCCACCAGCATTTTCAGTGTCGGGGTCTGCACCCGGCCTACCGTCAGGGTTTTGTGATACAGCACCGAAAACAGTCGCGTTGCATTGATACCCACCAGCCAATCCGCCTTTGCACGGCAGAGGGCCGATTGATACAGAGCATCATAATCCGAATCCGGGCGCAGGTTTGCAAAGCCCTCCCGAATAGCGGCATCCTCCATGCTGGAAATCCAGAGCCGCTTTACGGGTTTCGTGCAGCCGGCCATTTGGTAGACAAAGCGGATGATCAGTTCTCCCTCCCGGCCTGCGTCGGTTGCGGCAGTCACACTGTCCACATCCGGGCGGTTGAGCAGGGCACGCAGAACTTCAAACTGCTGTTTCTTCTCGTCCGGGACAATGAACTGCCACGGCTGGGGCAGGATGGGCAAATCCTCATACCGCCATTTGCAGTATTTTTCGTCGTACTGGCCAGCCTCGGCAAAGGACACCAGATGCCCGATGCACCAGCTGACCAGATACCCACCGCCCTGCCAATAGCCGTTTTGCTTTTCAGTGGCCCCGATCACGGCGGCGATGCTGCGGGCTACACTGGGCTTTTCGGCAATCACCAGCTGAAAACTCATGTTTCATCCTCCTGTCCGTCCTCCGAATGAATCTCGATTTCAGCCGGTTCCTCGTCTGCATCCTCGTCCTCGCCAAAATCGTACTCGTCCAGATCATCGTGCCCGGTGGTATCGGCCTTGGGCTTGCGGAACTTGAAATAATAGAGTGCCGCACCGCCGCCCGCCAGAGCCAGCACCAGCAAGATCATCAGACTGCCCATGCTGGACTTGGGTTTTTCCTGCGGCGTTTCAGTGTCGGTTTTCGCCGCTTCCGGGGCCGTGCAGTTCCGCAGGCTCTTTTCACACAAGGGGCAGTTTTCGTTGACGTTCCCGGCCTCACATTTCACAGTGCAGGTACAGACTTCGGCGGCCTGCGGTTCTTCATCCAGCAGAGCCAGCAAGTCGGCATCGTCCACTTGGTTCAGGAAGTGAACGGACGTTTCCTTGTCCTCGTTGGCACGGTCAATGAGGATGTAAAAATAATTCCCGGCCTTGGTGGTCACAGTGATAAGCTGCTTGTCGCCGTAAAAATCATCCACCAGTGTTGCGTTGCCCTTGGGCGTGATGGACACGCCCTCCGGCTCCATGCCGCCCGTGGTGGGTTCTTCTTCGGTGATTTCCGGCAGTGGTTCCGGGGCAGGGTCAGAGCCGCTTGCAAAAGCGGGCATGGAAAATGAGCAGAGGCAGAGCAGGATAGCCAGCAGTCCGGCAGCGAAGCGGTTCCAGTTGTCAGGTTTCATCGGCGGCATCCTCCTGTTTGTGGTACGGGGTGACAGTGGGTGCAGCATTCAGCGCACCGCTGCGCAGGAAGGCCGCGAACTCGTCCGGCTTCATGTTCATGCTGCGCACCAGCTGAATGATCTGCAAATTTTCCTGTTCGGTCTTTTCAGCTTCCAGTTCTTTCAACTGCTGCTGGTATTCGCTGATTTTTTCTTTGAGCCGTTCAATATCGCGCTCAATGCGGGAAAGTCTTTTTGCCATACAAAATCCTTTCTGGCGTCACGGTAAACGCCCATAGCTGTAAAAATGTTCCTGCCAATATTTTGAGTTGAGGTTTGTGTAAGAGATAGGGTCGCCGCAGTGCAGCATGATGGAATTGCCTACATAGATACCGCAATGGCTCACGCCGGGGGTATCGTAGGTTCCCTTGAAAAACACAAGGTCGCCCGGTTTGACCTGCGCCGTCGAAACAGGAGTACAGAGGTTGTAAAGGCCCTGTGCGGTCTGGCGGCCCACGTTCCAGCCGGAGTGATTCAGCACCCACGAAATGTAGCCGCTGCAATCAAAGCTGGTGCTGGGCGAACTGCCGCCCCACACATACGGGTAGCCGATGTACTTCGTGGCTTCCTCCATCATGGCGGCAAACCTATCATCCTTTAGTGCTTCCGGGGGAATATCGTAGTAGGTGGGCTGCTTGATGGTGGACGCATTGGGGTACTGCGCTTTGCCAAACAAATCCGGCCGGTTGCCCAGCGTGCGCATATAGAGGGAATAGGCACTAAGCTGTTCTTCGGTCAGTACTTCCACGGGCAGGTGGGATAAATCCTTGTTCTTCAGCTTGACCGTGCAGATGTAGTATTCATACGGTTCTTGGTAAGTGATAACTTGCGGCACACCATACGGGCCAATAATGACCATCATTTTTGTACGGTAGCGTATCTGCATGGTCACGGTCTCGGTCAGGATGTATTGCTTTTCAAAGAGCATTTCAAGTTCGCCCTGCACCTCGGCCAGTGTGAACACGCCGTCATGCAGCGCGGACAAAATCGAGATCAGCACATAGGGGTCATGCTCGATTTCATCCAGATAAAAATGATACTCGTCATAGTTGTGGGTGGCCTCGTAGGTGTCGAGATACCGTTGCAGCTTTTGTTCCAGCTTGGCATAAGCCTTCTCTGCACCCAGCATATCCTTGTCCTTGGAAAAATAAGAAGATGCCGTCACGCCGGTCCCAGCGGTGCCCGCCATCACCGTGCAGGACTGCAAGCCCGTTATCAAGAGCAGAGCCAGCAGACCGAACACCGCCACGATCAGAATGGTTTTCCAGTTCTGGGCAGCAAATTCGGCCACCCGTTCGCCGCTCTCGGCTGCAAACTTTGTTACCCGGAAACCATTTTCTGCGGTAGTGGCTGCACCCTGTGCGGCGGCTTGTCCGGCCTGCCGTGCAGCTTTGGCGTACTGTTGCTTGATACGCTGTTTCTGCCACATCCGGGAAATGGGATTGCTGGCGGACTGCGCGATCTGCGGATTGTCCCGCAAAGATTTCTGGTAAAAGTATTCTGCATTGGCAGACATGAGCTGACGCTCTGCCTTTTCCACGGCCTTGTAGGGCTTCATCTTGTGGTGCCGGATGCCGCTGCGGATGGCTTTGGCGGTCTGACGCTCCACCAGTTCTTCACCTTTGTGGCCGCCCTCCACGCCCACATTTTCGTGTTCGACCTCGTGGATTTTTCCGTGAGCGAACAGCAATGCTTCCGACAGCAGGCGGCTGGCCGGGTTTGGTTTCAGGCTGGGCGGGCCTTTGTCCTGCTGCTCAAACCGCAGGGTGGATTTTGCCTTGCCGCTGGCTGCATCGTAAACTTTTTCCTTGACCGGGACACGCTTCTTCGGCAGAGCGGCGCGGGCCGCATCCAGCTTGTCGGCCTTTGCTTCCGCCTTGTGGATGTACGGCTGCAACTCCGGGTCTGCCCGTTCGTCCTCGGTCAATTCCAAACGGGCAGCGGAACGGTGCAGACCATCTTCACTTTTGGCGGTGGCCGCTGTTTCTGCTGCCTTTTTCGCTTTCTTTTTATTTTTATGCCCGTCCTTGATGTCCTCGGCCCGTTCCAGAATTTTTTCGGCCTTGCCCTCGGCATCCGTGGAATAATCCTGTTCCGCTTCCCGGCAGGAAACATTCTCCACAGTACCGTCCGCCTGATTTTCTACCACCAGACCGTCACGGGTCATGGTCTGGGTGACTTTGGCTTTTGCCTGCAATTCTTTCAAGGTTCTTCACCTCCCATCGGACAGCGGCCCGTTTCAATGTCCGCAATGTATTTGAGAATCGGGAACACCTGCGGCGGCGAAACTGCATTGCCCAGTGTTTTCATCCGCTTGCTGCGGTTCGGCACCTCTTCGGTCAGGCGCGGGATGTCGGCGGGTTCTTCGGCCCAAAGGGAATGTCCGTCCATTTGCGCGGGAAACCCATCAGCCACTCTACCCAGTCCGGGTTGAGGTAGGGCCTTTCCAGCGTGGTTGGGGTCATGCGGTAGACCACATGAGAGAGCCGCGCCGTCCATGCTTTGCCATCCTTGTTCATCTTGCGATAGCTGCCGTTCGCAGAGATTTGGATGTCCAACCCCTTGCCCACATCCCCGGTGTCGCTGGCAAGGGGTGTGGGAAGCAGCGGAGCCGATGATGAATACCCGTTTCCGTTCGTGCCACGCGCCAACGGCAGCAGCAGGTAATACGAAAACCCGAACATCGTAACCTGCCTGCTCCAAGTCAATGAGCGTTTTGTCGAGCCCCATACGGAGGAAGCCAGCAACATTTTCTCCAAGCACCCAACGGGGCTGCAATTCCCGGATGACCCGCAGCATTTCGGGCCACAGGTAGCGTTCATCGTGGAAGCCGCGCTGCCGCCCTGCGGTGGAGAACGGCTGGCACGGGAAGCCACCTGAAATGAGGGTGACGGTGCGAAGTCCTGTTTTTTCAAAGAAAGCCTCCTTTGTTACAGTGGTGATGTCCTGAAAACGGGGCACTTCCGGCCAGTGGCTTGCCAGCACAGCGGCGGGAAATGCCGCCCACTCGCATTGACAGACAGAGGTGAAACCCGCTGCTTCCGCGGCAAGGTCGATGCCGCCGATGCCGGAAAACAAGCTGAAATGTGTTAAGCTCATAGCTCCACCACCTCGCTGAGCCGGGTGGTCATGATCTTATAGAGCTGTGTGTTTTTCGGGATGGGGTTGGAAAACGGAAGCACCACGTTTTCAAAAATCAGCAGTCCTTCGCCCGGTTCCGAATTGTCGATGTACTTCTGCTGGTCTGCGGAGAGGTTCAGCCGTTCCGAAAGGATTTTGCGGTCGCCGGATGCCTGATTCAGCAGCGTGATGAAGTCGCTGTTTTCCAGAATGTTCTCAATCTCCGGGGAAGAAAGAAGGTCCTTCACATTTTGGGTGGCACCTGTGGGCACGCCGCCCCATTTGCGGAAGCGCTTCCAAATCTCGGCACTGTACGCGGCGGTCTGTTCCTCTTTCAGCAAAAGGTGGAACTCGTCTGCAAAATACCATGTGGCCCGGCCTTGGCTGCGGTTCTGGGTGACGCGGCCCCATATCTGGTCTTGGATAATGAGCATCCCCAATTTTTTTAACTGCTTGCCTAACTCTTTGATGTCAAAGGCCACAAGTCGGTTGTGGATGTCTACATTCGTTTTGTGATTAAAAACATTCAGCGAGCCGGACACATACAAGTCCAATGCCTGCGCCACCCGGTCCGCTTCCGGCAAGTGCTGGTCGAGCAGGGCTTGGTGAAGGTCAGACAAAATCGGCATATTCTCCGGGCAGGGATTCGCCAGATAGGGGCGGTAGATGGCTTTCACAGCACGGTCTATCACGGTGCGTTCAATCGCTTCCAGACCTGTTTTGCCGCCCATAACCAGCTCACAGAACGACAGCACAAAATCCGACTTCAAGGCCAGCGGGCTATCTTCTTCGGAATAGTTCAGGTTGATGTCCAGAGGATTCACATAGTCCTTGCTGGTGGGCGAAAGTTTGATGACCTGCCCATGCAGCCGCTTGACCAGCGGATAATACTCGGCCTCTGGGTCTGAAATAAAAATATCGTCAGCGGTCGTTAAAAATACACTGACGATTTCGGACTTGCAGCTCATGGATTTGCCGCTGCCGGGCGTGCCCAGCTTTAGGCCGTTGGGACACCGGGCCTGCTTGCGGTCCAGCATGATCATGTTGTGGGATTTTGCGTTGATGCCGTAGTACATGGCCGCACCGCTCTGGAAAAGCTCCTGCGTGACAAAGGGCACGAACACCGCCACGTTGGAGGTGGTAAGGCTGCGCTGAATCTTTATCTGGTTGATACCCAGCGGAAGGCTGGACACAAGGCCCTGTTCCTGCTGGTAGTCCAGCCGGACAAGAGAGCAGTTGTACTTCTGCGCCACGCCCGCCGCTTGGAACACATCGTTGCCCAACTTCTGCTTGGTATCGGCCACGTTCAGAACTAAAAAAGTCAGCATGAAAAGCCGTTCGTTCCGGGTCTGCAATTTGTTCAGCAGCTTTTTGGCATCCTCGCCGTAGGTGGCAAGGTCGCTGGGGAGGATATCCATGTCGTACCCGGAACGAACAGCTTTTTTCTGCTCCTGAATCTTCATAGCATCAAGGTCTGTGATCTTCCGCTTGATGGTTTTGATGGCCTCGGTCTGGTCGATGGCCTGCACATGGAGATTGACGAGAATGCCGCTTTCCGTTTTGAGAAAATCGGCCAGCATTTCATCCGAAAGTTCCGGCGCAAGGATTTGTAAAAAGCTCACAGCTCCATATTTGCCGCCCAGTCCAAAAGTCTTGGCCGTGCCGAAGCAGAGGGAGGACGGGGCCACAAAATCCTTGGTAGACAGGCCGGAGGGTGCCAGCCAGTCCCAGTCAAAGCGGAACGGTTCGCCGTCCGGGTGGAAGATGCCGTGCAGCACCTCCAAACGCTCCTGCCCATCCATGACGTGTGCCACGCAGCCCATGGTCTTGAAGTAGCCCAGCAGATCAAGGCCAATGCGGGTCAGCCGTGCCCGCGCCGTTTTCAGGCTGTCGGCCTCGATGGTGAACGTCAGGTACTTGGTTTTCACAATGCCGTTGTTGCCGCTGGCAAGCTGCTTTTGCAGGATGGCGGTGTACTCGGCGCGGATGTCGTCAAAATCATCCCCCTGCGGTGCGATCTCAAAACTTTTTGCGTACTGCACCGGGTCAACCTTGCGATTCAAAAACGAAAGCTGCACATGGATGGAAGCATCCACATAGTTGTACAGGTCGCACAGGTGTTCAAAGATGGCGGTTCTTGTTTCCGGCTGGGCCAGCTGATAACTGATGTCCTCAAAGGCAATGCACTTGGAGAATGTGCGTCGGTCAATGCGGCACACACCGTCCGGGTAGATGGCCTCATACGGGATGGTGGCCTGTGCCGTGCGGGGCTTGCCGTCACCCTTGTACTTGCGGATAACGGCATCAATTTCTTTTTTCTGGGCGCGGGTGAGCTTTTTGGGCTTTTCGGTTTCGCGGGGTATCGTTTTTCTGGACAATGGCCTTTACCTCCTGTTCCATTTGGTATTGCCGCACAAGGGCGGCGTAAGCATTGTTGGTCTGATAGGGCCTTTCCTTGGGACGGATAAAGCAGCACTGAATCATTTGCTGAATCACTACTTCAAGGGGCTGGCCGTGCCGCTCGAACAGAGCGAACAGCAGCCCCGGCATCATGGCAAAAATCATCAGCAGGGCCGCTGCACTGTTGGAAAGATAGTTCCGGGCCAAAAAATAAAGCGGCCCGCCCGTGAGGAGCGCACCGCCGAAGCAGACCAGCTGCCGCTTGGTCAGCCCGAATAAGACTTTGGATTTTACATGGGTCAAATCTTTGGGAACGGTCACATACGCCATTCAAACGCTCCTTTCTCAATGGGCACCGAACACCGACTTGCTGATGCTGCCGGTCTTGAACAGACAGAAGCAGAGCAGAACGGTATAGCCCATGCAGCCCCAGATGGCCCCGGCAATGTCCGCAGCGCCCGAAATGTTGCGTATCAGCACCGCGTAAATGCCCACGACAATCATAATCAGGAACGCTTGGAAACCCAGTGCCAGCAAAGACTTCAAGTAGTTCTGCCCGGTGCTGCGCCACTCGCTGCTGCCCATGGTCGCCAGCGGGATAGGCCCCAGTGCGGTCACAACATAAATCTCGATCATGCGGCCGTAGGTCACAAGGAAAATACAGATAGACAGGATGTTCATGGTCAGGCCCACCACAAGGGTCTGGAACCACAGGCTGAGCAGACTGCCAATGGTCATGCTTTCCAGCTGAAATTCCAGTCCGGGTATCAGGCGGTCAAAGTGGATGGATGTTTCACCGATGATAACGCCGGAACTTTGGTTGACAACGCTCTGGGTGGCATCGAACACGCCCATGACGATATTCCATGTATTGCTGACAATGAGGATGGCAAATGCAGACTTGAAAATCCAGCGGAAGAACATGGAGGTGTCGAAGTCGTGCATATTGTTCTTTTCGGTAATCATCTGGATAAGCTCATGGCACATCACAAGGGCAAGGATAGCCGCTGCAATGGGCAGCACCACCGTTTCGGAAAGACTGCGCAGCATATTGAAAATGCCGCTGTTCCACGCCTGCGGGGTAGAGCCGACATCCGAAGCGATTTCGCCCACCTTGGCGTTCACGTTATCGAATAGGCCGGAGAGGTTGCCCGTGATGCCATCTATCAAAATGCCTTTTATCCATTTCTCGATGATCTCACTAATCAAGCAAAGATACCTCCTTTCCCGCGCCCTCCCATGTGAGAGGGAGAGCGCGGAGTAGGATTTTAAGTATTCGTTGTTCGGAAAATTGTGGGCAGCGACGCAGGGCTTAGCCCAGCAGCCCGGACAGCAGCGGGACAAGGGTTACGCCGATCAGGGCAACGCCGCCGCCCGCGACCAGCTGCTTGACGCCCTGGCTCTTGCTGCCGGGGTTATCCTGTCCATAGCCCTCCAACAGGTTGATGCCGCCCCAGACACACAGGGCACCGCCCAGACCGACCACGATCGTCTGCAAAGTATCGACTGCGCTGTTGAAAAATTCCATAAGGTCCTCACTTTCTGCCGCTTGTTCTGCGGCACTCAAAAATTTTTTCAAAAAATGCCGCCTCATTCGGCGGCTGCATCTTCATCCGACAGGTCGATTTCATACAGGTCAAAGCTTTCGTCCTGTGCGACTACCTGCTGCCGTTTCCGGCGCAGGGTGGATAAGAACCTGTCCACATCAAAGGTGTTTTTCTTGTCCGCGTCCGCAAGGTATTTGTAGTGCGGGTGCTTGGTGATGTCGAACTTCTCCGAGAAGAACGGCCTCACGCCCCGCAGCTGCAAAATACATTTGCCGCCGTCCATGATTGCGATTTCGTCCTCTGACATCAACGCCTTTCCTAATTTTTGATAGTTCAGTCCGTGGGAGGTTTGAGAGCCCCGGTTCTCGCTGGTGTTGAAACTGTCGATGGTTTCTTTCCCCAGCGCATCGGAGATCTCTTTGGCATTCTTGCCCCGCCCACTCAAAAAGAGAACAGAATCGCAGTTGTCCGAAATGATTTCGGCCGCATCCTTGTAGATAGCTTTCAGCTGCGACTGGCTCTGCAAGATGATGGATGCCGAGATTTCCCGGCTGCGGATGGTGGCAATCAACTTGTCGAAGTTGGGAATCTGCCCGATGTTGGCGAACTCGTCCAGAATCAGCCGTACATGGACGGGCAGCCGACCACCGTATTTATCATCCGCACGGTCACACAGCAGGTTGATAAGCTGGCTTTGGAGCATGGCGAGAATGAAGTTGAAGGTGGTGTCCGTGTCACTCATAATCAGGAACAGTACGGTCTTTTCATCTCCAATGGTGTCCAGCTCCATTTCATCGTCCTCCATCAGTTCCCGCACTTCCCGGATGTCAAACGGGGCTAAACGGGCACCGCAGCTTATCAGGATGGAGGAACGGGTCTTGCCCGCCGACAGCAAAAACTTTTTGTACTGTCGGACAGCAAAGTGGTTCGGGTCTTTCTGTTCCAGCCGTTCAAACATGAGGTCCACCGGGCTTTGGAAGTCCGGGTCATCCTCGCGGGCTTCACTGGCATTTATCATTTCCAGCAGGGTGGTGAAGTTCATTTCCTCTGCCGGGGCCTCGTACCAGATGTAGCCGATAAGCGCGGTGTAGAACAGCCGTTCCGACTTCACCCAAAAATCTTCTGCTGATTTTTCACCCTCGCCTTTGGTGTTGGCAATAAGCGTATTTACCAGCTTCAGCACGTCCTTTTCCGAGTGGATGCAAACAAAGGGGTTGTACTTCATGGACTTGGAAAAGTTTATCGTGTTCAGGATTTTCACCCGGTAGCCTGCCCGCTGGAACATTTGGCCCGTTTCCAGAACCAGTGTGCCTTTTGGGTCTGTGACCACGAATGAGGTGGGATAATCGGAAGTGGGGAAACATTGCATGAGGTTGGGCTTCACATAGAAGCGGGTCTTGCCGCTGCCGGAGCCGCCGATCACAAGCACATTTTTGTTCCGGGCTGTTTTGGGGTCTTTGGGCCGCCCGGTCATGGTCAGGCGTTCGGTCTGGGTCAGCAGGATGTTGTTTTCAAACTTGGGGTCGATGTACGGGGCAATGTCTTTGGCGGTGCCCCATCGGGCAGAGCCGTATTCTTCACCCTTGCGGTATTTCTTGGCGTTCTTGCCTTTGCTGTACACGATGAGCCGGACAGCCACCGCCCCGGCAACGCCCACGCACAGGTCAAACGGATGCAGGCTGGGTAGCGGGTTTGCAAAGGCGGCGGAGATGCCGCTCGTTAGGTGCAGCAGCTTGGCCGAAGCATCCGCGCCCGCAGCCAGACGGTACGCCTGCCCGCATTTGGCGAACAGGTACACGAACAGCAGATACGGCAGATTCAGCACCAGCAGCTTTTTTAGTTCAGGCTTCATCGTTCCAGCCCCCTTTGCTTGATTTTTTCTTTGGCGCGTTTCGGCTGCTGGGCGGCTTTCTGCTTGGCTGCTGCCAGCACCTTGCGGATAGAGGGCCGCTGCTCCTTGGTGAGCGTTTTGGCCGTGAACTCCCGGAACGCCTGTTCCAGATTGTCCGCATCCTTGGCCTTGAAGATCACGATGTAGTGGGGCGGCTGGGTGGTCTTGTCCTTGCGCAAGGTGAAGTCCACACCGTACTTCTTGGCACAGGGCTTAAACGCCCCGACGTTCGCCTCCGTGACTTCAATGTTGGTCAGGGCTGCGCCGTGGGCTTTCAGCTGTTTCAGGCTTTGCTTGCCGTGGTGCAGCTTTGGCCCCTTGGCCCGGTGTTGCAAATATTTTTTCAGCGCAGCTTGCAACGCTTGGGCGGTGAGTTTGCCTGTTTTCATGGACAGGGCAATGGTTTTCTGGGTGACTTCTTCCTGCAATATGAATCCCTCCTTGTTGCAGAAAATTCAGAGCGGCAGCTAGGGTGGAACCACCAGCCGCCGCAGGTAAAGGGTTCTCATGGGTGGACGCTCCTTTCGGTCAGTTGTTGGGCGGGCGGCCCCAATCGGGCTGCGCCATATCGTGCGCCACAAGGGACGCATAGTAGCTGTTGATGGTGCTGGGCGCATTAAAAAGCATGGCCCGCAGGTATTGCTTGATGTTGCGGACTTTGGTGGTGTTATCTCGCAAGCAGTCCATGACGAACTCGATGTGATGGCTGTCCAGTTTCAGGAACTTGGCCTTGACCAACTCTGCCGGGTAATCGTCCCCGGCAACCCGGATGGACTTGCGGTTGGTGCAGACCGTTTCCAGCAGGATGTCCACGATCTCGTCCAGCTGTTCCCGGTCTATCCGGGGATTCTGGGTGAGGGTGTCATACTCGATGTTCTCCAAAATCAGATCCCGGTAGATTTGATAGGCCGCTTCCTTTCGGCTTCCTGTCCGTTCCGGCAGCGATGCCGCTGTCTCGTCCTCGTCCAAAGGCAAGGGGTTTGGGGAATGGATAGGAATGGAATCGGTATTTAATCCCTCTTTCTTTTGTTTTTCTGTAATTAGTTTATCTTTATTTAATTGCATTGGATTTTCCAACGTAGGGTTTTCCTGCGTGGGATTCTCCAACGTTGGATTTTCCAATGTAGGTGAAACCGATGCAGGAACGGGCTGCGGCAGCTCGAAAATCACATAGTCTGCACCACGCAGCCGCCCTTTCTCGTCCCGTTCTCTGGAACGCTGGATGTAGCCCGCCTGTTCCAGTTCCCGGATGGCCTGCCGTATCGCGTCGATGCTTTCCCGGTTGATACGGGCCAGCCCTTGCAGGGTGTAGTCCCAATCTTCCGGCAGGGAGAGCATTTGGGAGAGTAAGCCTTTGGCTTTCAGGGACAAGGCCCGGTTCCGCAGGTGATGGTTCGACATGACCGTATAGCCGCTGTTCTTTTCTACCCGAAATACTGCCATTTCACGGATACCTCCTTTCGTTGCAAACAAAAAAAGCAGCGTCCATTTGCTCCCGGTGATGGGAGAAGTGAACGCTGCGCGTACTTGATAATTTTTAGGTTGTGTGGTATATAAAAGGCAACTGTTTTTTCAATACAGCTACCCATCGGGGTGCGACACAAGCAAGTTGCTATCCGACGGCCTCAAAAACAAATTGTACTACGATGGTTTTCGAAAAATGCTGTATCACTACTCGCACCAAACCATGAAAATCCGAACCTTTTCTCGATAGGAGAAGGGCTCGGATTTTTTGTTTTCTTCGGAAACGAGAACAATGGCTCTTCCCTTACGGCTGTGTGTCCAAAACCTTATCAGAAGAAAGACCGTATCACGAAGGTCACAACAGTAAGAGTGCCGTAAGGCAGAAGGGACGCAAGATTATGAAGTACGATGCAAGAGCCTGTCAGTTTAACATGGGCACCGGCTGTGTGGAGCTGCTGCTCCGGGATGGGCGCAAAATTTCCATCAACTGCACCGGTGTCGAGGATGCACTGGATGTTACCATGGCGCAGAGGTCTGAACTGGACTACCTCATCTACAATGACCCGCTGGCGTATGCAGAGCTAATTTTGAACGGTGAGCCAGAGGAGTATCTGAGAAATGCGGCTGGAAGTCACGGATTAGAGGACTGAACGCAAAAACAGGGTGCGCCCTGCCGGACGCACCCTGCAAAAATCCACACACGATAAGTAAGGCAGGGAGTTCCCCGACGGGAACTTCCTGTTTTTCTTTGGTTGCGATATGAGCCTGTTCCGCCTGCCATGCAGCAAATTCCCGTTGACCTTCCTCGCTGTTCCAGCAGGCAAGGATCGCCGGATAGAATGCCCGTGCCAGTCGTTCGATGGCTTCATCGGGGTAAGGGGAAATATTTGTGGACTTTTTCTTTTTGTTCAAACGCACACTCCTTTGGATTTCTGTTGACAGCATACAATGTGCCTGTTGTTATGCTGTCTGCTCATCCTCTGCGAGCGCAGATTCCAGCGAAGCAAGGTACTCCTTGTGCTTGTGGATGATTTCGAGAATGACTTCTCGCTGTGCTGTGTCTGGCATAGTTCTCAGAAGATAGTCAAACTCTGTGCGGAAACGTGTTGTAACGTGTTCCAGTGCGACATAATCATGCCGCACTTCTTCCGGGTAAGCATCGCTGTCGTAAACCGATTCGATTTTCTGAAACGGCAATACAGGTGCCTTTCCCGGTTCCCGGATGATGCCATCGGCATCCGGTTTCGGTTCAACTTTCAGTTCCGGGTGCAGGATTTCCTGCAAGGTCTGTGCGCGGGCATCATAGTTGGCTCGTGCAAGGCGGTGCATATCAGCCTTGCTGACTTTTACCTGTTTGTTCAGAATCTTCTCCCGCATACCGGGAATCAGGGATTCAGCAATTTCAACACCTTTCATGTACTTCGATGCGCGAAGTACAGTTGCCTTGCTTACACCATTTTCCTCTGCGATTCGTTCGCAGGTTTTCATGGCTTCACCGGAGTTATCAGTTTGAGAACTCCGGTGAAATCGGCCATTTTCATCATGCGATTCTTTGCGGGCTTCGCCATGAGAGGATTTTTCCGCTTCATATTGCTTCCCGATGAGGAACAGCTTCTGCTCCGGGGTGAGGTTACGCCGCCCCAACTGATTCTTGCAGATCCATGCGAGGACTTCTTCTCTGCTTTCAAATCGGAGCGGCATGGTGGAAAAGCAAATCTCCGGGTGCTTCTGGAGGATGGCATAACGGTTGTGTCCGTCAACAAGGGTGTTGTTCCAAACGATCAAAGGAGAGAGAAGCTTGCCTTCCTTGAGGATATTTTCTTCAAGCTGCTTGTACTCATCGTCCGTCAGCGGTGGGATCTGATTCTGGAACTCCGGGTCGATTTTCAGATTGATCATACGCACACTCCTTCTCTCTCATGATGTTGCGTCTGCTTTTCCTCCCGGAAGAACAGGGCAACATTCTGTTTTGCATCTTTCAGCTTGAGCAGTTCAGACTTGGCTTCCCTGTACTGCTCATAGAACTGGGCCTTTTCAGAAGCAAGAGCGCAGTATTCCGCTTCCAGCTTGTTCGGACTGGACAGGCTGGTGATGTTGTTTGCCTTGAGATAGGCTGCTGCTGTCCGGTATGCTGTCAGCTCTGCACGATGCTGTTCTTCAAAGACTGCTGGGTGTTTGACAGTTTTCAGCTTCTGTGCAAGCGGTCGGTACTGCTTGTAGTCAGCAGCGTGGCTGCGCAGCTTCTGATTGTCTGCCATGCGGGTTTCGAGGTCTTTCACTACGGCCAGCGATTCATGGAACTTGGTGTCAAGCTCTGCGATTCTCTGGTTGAGTGCGTCCTCGTTGAGCAGACCTTTCTCCTGCAAAAGAATCAAGGTCTGCGCCATGGCTTTGAGGTTGTGCTTCTTCGCCCAACGCTCATAGCCGATGCCCTTGCCCTGCTTCAGCTTCGCCTGAATGTCCACCAGCTTCTTGATTCGGTCGGGTTCTTCCTCAAGATTGCTGTGGAGGATAATGGGCTGGCTCTTGGCATTTTCTTTCAAGGTGGCAAGCACGAGTTCTTTCTCAAACTTGTCACCGAGGCTGTGTGCCCGGATAAACTTCTTTCTTCCGGCTGGCAGGTAGCTGAGCCGCCCACGGCTTTCCTTGACCGTGATGCCGTACCGCTGCAAGAGCCTGTCCGAGAAATCTTCAAAGCTCACTGCATTGTCCAGCACATCCGAGATCTGTTTCCGCAAAGTCTCCTTTGCGGTTTCAAACTCCGTTTGTGTGGGCTGCTGTCCGGCGGCAAGCAGGGCTGCGTTTTCACGGTCGAGTTTCATCTGACCGCGCCGTTTCATCCAGTACTCGCGCTCACTCACACGCTTTTTCGAGCTGAGCAGGTCGATCTGGTACAGCTTGGCATCCTGACACATTTCCATGACCGCGACACGCAAGTGCCGCATGGTCTGGGCTGTGCTGGAATGCTTCATGCCCTCACGCCAGTCACGGGGCTTCTGCATATAGGGCTTGCGCTCCACTTCTTGTGTCCGGACGCTACCGATCACGATGTGGACATGGATATTTCCCGAATGGTTGTGTCCGTCCGGGTGGGTGCAGACGATAGCAGGATGGCCGGGAAAGTTCTCTTTACAGAAGTTCAGGCCGAGGGCCTGTGCCTTTTCCATCGTCAGTCCATTTTCGACTGCATCCCGTGGGTCGAAGCTGATGATATACTGGTGGCTCTTGATATCATCCGGGTTGTTGTTCTTGTCGTACTTCCGATTTGCCAGCAGACAGGCCGTTGCAAACGAGGCTTCGCCGCATTCAAGGGTATCCAGAATGTACGATTCCCGCAGCTTGGGTCTGCCCTGTTCGTCCAGAATCTTCTTGCCGGAAAATTCATCGTGCTGGTAAACCAGATAGGTTTCGGCAGCGGAGTAGTCCGAGTTTTTAGAGGCGATATGCTTCAGCGTTGCCATACAGTTCACCCAGAACTTTCTCGGCGTTGAGCCGGAAGGTGGTCAGGTCTGCAAGTTCGTCCAGAAGTTTCGCCCGGAGCTGTTCGGTGTCGGCTCCGCCGGAGTTGAAGTGTCGTGCGAGTTGGTTCAGGTTGCCGCCCACCCTGCTGCACTGGGCAAGCAGAGTAGAAACGGCAGCGAGGGTTTCTTCTCCGCCGCCGGCAACGACAACGGTGCGCTCGATCTTCGCATTGTGCAGCGCACGGCGGATGAGGGTGGACAGGGAGAGATGAAGGAGTTTTGCTGTGCATTGGAGTTCCATCTTTTCAGTTTCCGTCACACGGAACTTGATGATGTGCGTTTTGTTGTTCGGCGTGTCGTGGCGGTGGGTCGTGCTGGGATTCGCTTTGACATTCGTTTTGTTCATTGAACCTCCTGTCGTCTTGCTGGCTCCTCGGTGGAGCTATGTAAGCACGACACGCCGTTCTTTCGCACCGAAAGGTGCGAATATGAGCAGGGTTTGGGGCAGGCACGCCCCAACAAGATCACATCAAAACTCGCAAGAGTTGCAGATGTGAAGTCCCGGTGGAGCACAAGATTTTCAAGAATTGAAAATTTGTGGCCACGGGACGGTTCTTGCCCTCTACCGCTGCGCTCAAAATCGTTTCCGGGTAATTGTTTCCGAATTGTTAAGGCGCAAAAAATAAGTAGAGGTGGTGCTGCTCATGTAAGGGAGTCACCGTTTGCTCCGAACGAAGTTCCTGCCTCTGTTTGTGCAGCGGCGTTGTCCGGCTCGCTCACGGAAGGTGTGAGGTCATGGCACGGTATCACGTTCAGACGGCTTATGCAAGATTCAAGGTACAATATGAAGAAAGCTGAGCGCAGTGCGGACACTACGTTCTGCTTCTTTCAAGCGCAAGAATAACACTTTACAGTTGTACAGTCAACAACAAAAAACAAATTTTGGAAGATTGAACAACTACATAAGATTTTATTTGTGAAAAAGAAAAATACCGCCCATGCAGCGCAGCGATGGATTTTGTCGGGTGAATCGGCGGCAAAATGAATCGGGTGTGTTGCGGGGCGGTAAATTCTTCGTGGACTTTTCCTCACGGAAGTGGTGGGTCTCACGGTGATAACCAACCACTTTCTGTGGCTGTGTTCAAAATGAACACGACCACATCTTGTGGATGGTTTCAAACCAATCCACAAAATCAGTGAGATTTGTGACAGAGAATATCATGTTTCGCAAGGTGCGTCAAGATGATTTTGAAAAATTTATGACGGTAAAGCATAAGAAGTCTTACTATTTGGCTCAAATTGAAGTCTACTTGACTTTTTTATTGAAGAGATGTCCGTTTTATGCTGCTGCATCTGTAACAGCCTGACGATAAGCACTTGCAGCGTTGTTATTTTATTCAACTGGCTGGGGGATAGTCCTCTGCATCGGGCGAAGTATTCCTCAGTACGGTTTCCACCGCGCACAGAGCAATCTTGGCAAGATTCAGCGTGGTATGGGGATTCATGGCGGTATGCCTCCGTCTATTTTTCTGTGTATAGAATACCACATAAACAAAAAGAGAACGGACGGTCGTTTCTGTTTACGAATTGAGCGCCTGCCACAACGCATCTGAAGCATCAAACACTGCCACGCTGTACCCGGCAAAGCGGCTCTGGATATCAACAGTCTGGCTGCCATCGGCGGCAGTGTTGTAGCTGCCCAGTTCCAGCCCGGAAAGGGCGGGCTGGCTGCGCCACGGGATAAGCTTTGTCTGCCATTCCGCGCCCAGCTTTTCGCTCAGTGCCCCATAGGCCTGTTCGAAGCCCTCCGGGTCATCCAAGATCCAGATTTTGCTCTCGCCGTTGGCAAGGTCGGTGTTCATCTGGGTGGCACCGGCCATCTGACCGTTCATGTCGGTCAGGGCGGCATCGGCGCTCCATGTGTAGTTGTTCACC
Source organism: Faecalibacterium sp. Marseille-Q4896 (assembly GCF_017377615.1). Classification (NCBI taxonomy): domain Bacteria; kingdom Bacillati; phylum Bacillota; class Clostridia; order Eubacteriales; family Oscillospiraceae; genus Faecalibacterium; species Faecalibacterium sp. Marseille-Q4896. Next base: position 151,474 of record NZ_JAFREG010000002.1, on the reverse strand, counting down.
TGCACCACCACAGTCCCGTCGCCGTTGGCGTCCTCCGCATAGTCTGCCAGCGCAGTCTGCAGGCGCTGCACGGCCTCGTCCGGCAGGGCCTCCGCCGTGACTACCGCCACGGTGTAGTCCGGGTCTACGGTAGTCAGCAGGCCGTGCGCCACATACGCTACGCCCACAATGACCATTGCCGCCACCGCCACGATGCCCCAGTTGTAATACCACCAGTTGGCGCGGGAGCGCTTTTTCTGCTCCTGTGCGGTCAGGGGCTTATCCGGCGCTGCCGGGCGCGGGATGCTGCGCACCTCTACGCCGTATTCCTGCCGCAAAACCGGGAACAGGGTCTGCATCGCTGCCAGCCCCGGCAGCCAGAAGCCGAACAGCACCGCCCAGAACACGCTGACCGGGAACAGCAAGATCATGCCGCCGATGCCCGCCAGCATGAGAACGCCTGCCAGGACGCAGCGCGCCGGGGCGACAGCCAGCAGCCTGCCCGCCCGGCGCAGCAAGCTGTCCGGGGCGGGCAGTTGCAGCGGCAGAACGGCAGCGCAAAGCGTAGCCAGAACCGCCAGCACCAGAAAATCCAGCGCCAGAAAAACGAGAATGGCAAGCCCGGGGTAATACCCCTGCTGCGCGGCGGCTTCAAACACAAAGGCCGATACAAAGCACAGCAGCCCCAGCACCAGCGTGCCAATGCAGCCAAAGCCGCAGGCGGCTTTCCAATGGGCGGCTAGGGTCTGCTTTGCCCGGGGCAGCCACTGGGAGGGGTCGTTCTGCAAGCTGCGCAGAGCGCAGTCTGCCAGCAGCACCATGGCAGGGCCGGTCAGCAGACCGGTGACCGCACTGCACACCACCGTCAGCGGCAGGGAGAGCAGGGTCACGCCCAGCGAGACCCCCAGTGCGGCAGGCAGGCAGAGCACGCAGACCATCAGGTTCGTGCCCAGCAGCTGGCCGAGGTCGCGGCCGACCATCTGGCAAAAGCGTGCAAAGCCTTTTTTCTCCGGCTCGTTTGGGCCTACGCCGTGGCCGTCCCGCCCATAAAGGGCATTGTAGATGCTCATTTTACTTCACCTCGGTGCCAAAGGCTTCGATTTGGGTCAGCGCCGGGAAGGGGGAAGTCCCCTCGGCCTGAATCAGATCCTTCAGCACAAGGCTGCGCACCCGCTTGGGCTCAAAGGCCACGCTCTGGGGTTTGGCGCTTTTCACCAGCGGGATGTCCAGCTGGCTGCCATCAGAAAATTCCACCGTGGCCTTTACCCAGTAGTTGTCGTGTGGGAAATCTGCCCGCTCGGTGATGCGCAGCTCATCCAGCAGTACTTCCCGGCCAAAATCCAGCGTCAGGGCTGCGTTCGGGTCGCGGTTGATGCCCCAGCTCTGGTAGGGATACTCGCCGTGGGCGCTGTTCTCAAAAATGCCGTCGATGGCGTTGCGGGCGGCAAACACCGCCTCGCCGCGCGTTTCTACGTTGGCGCTGGCGTGGGGATAAAAACCGGTGTCGCCATGCTCGTCATAGCAGTTGAAGGCCAGATTCCGCCGGGCGGCAATCTCTTCCGGCAGTGCCAGCCGTGCCCGGATAACGTGACGGCTGCCCGCAAAGCTCTTGGGCGAGTAGGTGATGGCCTGCTCCCCGAAGGGAATGTGGAAGTTGATCTCCCGCTTGACCACATACACAAGGGCTTCGGGCATGGTGTCCTCGAACTGGATGACGCAGTACTGCCCGGGATGGTCGATCTCCAGCGCCACCCGGTCGCCGGGCTTGTAGCAGTTGGTGTAAACAAGGGATACGGCGGTGTCAGCGTCACAGGTCATCAGGGTGTGGCCGGCTTCGTCCAGAATTTTCAGCTTGATGGTTTCCATGGCAGTTCTCCTTAGTACAGTTCGAGCTTCAGCATTTTTTGGAAATGCAGGGTGATCTTATAGATCGTTTCCGGCCATGCGGTGCGCAGGCGCGGGTCGGTGATAGGCACCGCCGTAACAGCAGCCGTTGCGGCGTCCGGGTCAAAGCGGATGCCGCCCAGTGTGCCCACCGCAAAGCCGTCCGCAGTGGGGACGGGTTGCTTCTCGGTGAGCAGGGTCAGGTCTACTGTGCCGGGATAGTCTGTTTCGTCCCGCAGGGTGATGCCCTGTTCGCTGACAGATACGCTGCGGCGGTAGGTGGTAAGCCCCGGGATGGGCGGGTACGCGCCCGCCAGTTCGCCGGTGATGCTATTTTCCTCGGTGCACACCTCCCGGGCAGCGTATTCCGCGCCGGGCAGCTGCTGCACGCCGTCAAAGGTGGGCAGGTTGTGCCATGCGCTCTGCATCGTCCAGATCTCATACCGCTGAGGGCTGAAGGTCTTTTTGGTGTAGCTCTCCACTCCGATATCGATGAGAAACGGTCTTCCGTCCTTGTACACGGTAATGCTGCCGGTATCGTTGTGGTTGTGGCTGTCGCCGTTGGAGCCAAACTTTGCACCCAGCACCCAGCTGCCCTGCCGTGCGACATAAATGCCTACACTGGGGTACCATACTGCAGAACGATGCTGGGGAACTGCGGCGTATTCCATCAGTTCCTGCTCGGCAAAGGCGGTGGTCAGCCGGTACCACAGGTTGATGTGGGTGCTGCCGTCCGGGTTCTGCAAATGGTCGGGGTCGGCATCGGCGCGGAAATCTGCCGCCGCAAGGGCCTGCAAAGCATCGCTGCCTACGGCCTGTCCAAAGCGGTATTCCCGTGCACCGCAGCGCCCGGCCAGGGGGCTGCAATCGCCAAAGTTCAGATAGTAAGGTCCTTCCACATGGACATTGCAGATGTACTCCGCGATATTTTTGATCTTTGTTTCTCTGAATAGCGGGCGGAAGGCCTCCGGCGCAACGTTGGATAAAATTTCAAGACAGCCCCACAGGGTCAGTCCGGCGTGGCGATAATACTGCGCACCCTCGTTGCAGCAGCCGTCCGCGCCGTAGTCCTTCAAAAAGCAGTCGAGGCTGTAGGCTGCCTGCTTGACGGCAGCTTTTCGCTGCTGCTGGGTGGTGGGCAGCAGAAAAACGGTGAGCAGCACATTCTGAGTGCACCAGCTCGTCCAGTTACACATAGGCTCTTCGCCGTTGCCCATCCACCAGAAGTGGCTTGTAAAATAAGGCGTCAGGATGCGGGCGTCCAGCTCCCGCTCCATCCTCGCCGTGATGCCCGGCGCGGCAGTATCCAGCTCATCGGGCAGTAAGTACCGGGTCAGCGCCAGAAGCGCGCCGGTCTCGGCGGCAAATAAATCCACGATGGGGCGGGTGGTGTCCGGCAGGGGCAGCTGCGGGGTGTCCCGCACATAACTGTTGTGGGCGGGCAGCTGCCATGCACTTTCCTCGCAGATCGCCCATACGGTATCGGCAATTTCATCCAGAAAGCGCCCTTTGTGCTCCACACACTCGGCACTTACCAGCGCGCACAGCCGCGCCCGGCGGGAAAAGTAAGCCGTCTCCCATGGGGTGCGCCGCCCAGTGTGGGTGAAATCCAGCCAGAGCGAGAGCGGCAGGGGCGCAATGGGCGTTTGCAGCGCGGCTTCCCCCGCCTGCAAAAAGCGCTGCTTTGCCCGCAGGGGCAGCCCCTGCCATGCGGTGTGCTCTTTGACAGGGGGAAAGGGCCGGTAATCGGGAAGAAATTCCGGCAGATGAGCAAGCTGTTCCTGTATCATAAAAGCCTCCGATTTTAAATACTTTGCTGGTATTCCCGCGGGCTGAGCCCCGTGACCTTTTTGAATACCTTGGAAAAATAGAAAGCGCTCTCGTACCCCAGTTTCTCAGCGATCTCGTATACTTTCAAATCGCCCTGTTCCAGCATCTCTTTTGCCGCAGCGATGCGGGTCTCGGTGATGTACTCCACAAAGCCGCTGTCGCCGTATTTGCCGAACAGCTGGCTGAGGTAGTTGGGCGAAAAATTGAATACAGCCGCCACATCGGCCAGCGTCAGTTTTTCCGAAAGATGATTCTTAACATACTCCTGCACCTGTGCCACCACCTGCATCTTCCCGGCGGTGGCGTCGCCCTCGTTGACCTCCACGAACTGGATGGGCTGCTCCACCGTGAGCAGGGGCTGTAGGTGGGCGTTTTCCCGGCAGCGGCGCGCCAGCCCCAGCAGGGAGCCGGTGGGGCGTCCTACCGCCCAGAGCAGCCGTACCGTGAAATAGTTGTATAGAATTTGGCTGGCGCGTTCCAGCAGCGGGCGCAGTACCGTCCGGTATTTTTGGCACTGGGCATCGGTCAGGCAGAAAAGCACATTGCAGCGCATGGCATCCGCCCCGGTCACATAGCAGGGCAGGTAGTTTTGCAGGGTGGTCTCCAGCATCCGCCCGCAGGAAAAACTCAGCTTCAGCTGCTGGGCGGGGGTAAGGGCGGTGTTGGCGATGATCTCGCAGCTGGCTACAAGGTAGGCGTCGCTTGCAAGGTTCAGCTCCATGTGCTGCAAAGGCTGCTCCAATGCGGCTTCGTCCGGGAACAGCCCGGCGTACAACCGCACGAAAAAACGCTCCTGATAGCTGCGCACACTCTCGGCAAGATTTTCCTGTGCTGACAATTCGCCCAGCAAAGCACGCTCCTTTTTTACCTTTTCGGCGGCCTTGGCAAGGGCGGTTTGCAGGTTTTCGGGGGTCAGGTCCAGCTTGACCAGATAATCCACCACTCCGGCACCCATGGCCTGCTTGATGTAATCAAATTCTTCAAAGCTGGTCAGCATGATAAAGGCGGGCAGGGCGTTGCGCTCCCGGCAGGTGCGGGCAAGGGTAAGCCCGTCCATCACCGGCATTTTTACGTCGGCAATGACGATATCCGGCTTCTCCCGCTCAATGAGTTCCAGCGCCAGCTTTCCGTTGCGGGCGGTGCCGCAGACGGTATAGCCCAGCTTTTCCCATTCCAGCATCCCCTGCAGGCCGATGAGCACCAGCGGCTCATCATCCACCAGTAATATCCGCAGCATGGGTGTCTCCTTTCTGTTGATAGGGCAGCCGGATGGTGACCTCGGTGCCCACGTCCTCTTCACTTTCAATGGTCAGGCCGTAACCCTCGCCAAAGGAATACCGGATGCGGCGGTTCACGTTCCACAGGCCGACATGACGGAACTTTTCAGCCTTTTCGGCACCCTCGGCGGGCTCGTCCAGAAGGTGAGCTACCTGCTCCGGCGGCATGCCCACGCCGTCATCGGTAATGCGCAGCAATACGTCCCCGGTATCCGGGTCGGTGGAGATATCCAGCAGCACGCTGCCGTGGCCGCCCTTGGGTTCCAGCCCGTGGAAGATGGCGTTTTCCACCAGCGGCTGCAAGGTGAACCGGGGAATCATGCAGTCCCGGCAAAGGGTCTCGCTTTCAATGCGGGAGACCTCAATCTCCAGGTCGCCGCCGTAGCGGTACTGCTGGATGGTAAAGTAATCGTTGAGCAATGCCAGCTCCTCCTGCAAAGGCACCAGCTTCTGGGTGCCTTTGGAGATGCTTTTGGTCAGCCGTGCAAAGGCGGTGACCATCTCGGCAATGCCGGGCGCGTGCTGGATGGTAGCCATCCAGCGGATGCTGTTGAGGGTGTTGTAGATAAAGTGCGGGTTCACCTCGTTTTGCAGCATCCGGTATTCCAGCTCCTGCTTGCGACGTTCGTCCTCCACCCAGCGGGTCATCAGGCTGTCCACGTTTTCAGCCAGCTGGTTGATGCCCCGGCCGATGTCGCCCAGCTCGTTGTTCCACTCCACCGTGCGGTCGGGGGCAAAGTTGCCGCTGCCCACGGTCTCAATGCGCTTTTGCAGCGCCTCCACCGGGCGGGTGATGACCTGCTCCAGCCAATGCTGCATCAAAAAGCTCAGTCCCCAGATGATGGCAGTGCCAAGGGCGACCAGCCACAGGTACACGCCGTAGTGCAGCAAAAAGGTATTTGCGGGCAAAAGCTGTACCAGCGCCGCGCTGCGGCCGTTCAGCGTTACCTTGACTACATAATACTTCTGGCCGTCCAGCTGCACCTTGCCCTGCCATGCGGTCTGCTCTGTCACGCCGTTATTGCTGCCGGTGCGCAGGGTATAGTCCACCTCCCGCAGCGGGTTTTCAATCTCGGTCAGGCTGCCGTTTTCGATCTGCCACAGGCGGCTGCCCATCTCCCAGTACAACGCGCTGCCGTCGGTCAGGCTGTAACCTGCTGCCGGGTCGGTGATAATGGCAGTATCCAGCGCAAGGTAGGTGCTGCCCCGGTGCAAGGTGCCCTTGCCGCAGCGGACAGGCTGGCTGAGGGCGATGCAGCCCGGACTGCCGGGCAGCAGCGGGTCGGTAGTGAACTGCATCCCGTAACCCTTGGTGAGAAACTGCTTTATGCTGGTGCGGTTGAGCGCCGCCGAGGCGTTCAGCGGGCCGAACTGCAAATGCCGGTCGTTCTCATTGGTAACAAAAAAGCGGAGGATATGGCTGTACAGGGTGCTGGAATAGTATTTTTCCTGCATGGCTTCGTAGGCGGCAATGGTCTGGGTGCCGTTGATATTTTCCTGCGAGATGTACCGCCGCACGGTGCTGTCGATGGAAGCCCAGTTCAAAAGAGCATCGGCGCTGTCCAGACTGGTCTCGATGGAGGTAGCCACCAGCCGCAGGTTGAACTCTGCCGCCTGCAGGGAGTTGGCGCGCACATATTGGTTGGAGAGGGTGAACAGCGCCGCGCCCACAGCCAGCGAGGTAAGGATGGTAAAAAAGCGCATCCCCCACACGATCTGCCGCCGCAGCGGGAAACGATGGCTGCTCTTCATAGCGGAGCCTCCTTTCCGGTAATATTTTGCATTCTTTCCTTTATACAGTACTGATTCCGGCGCGGTTTGTCAACGACTTTTTTCATGGAAATTGTGTACTTTATACGCTTTTTTCTTGTGCCATGGATGTAAACTGTGCAAGAGAACAAGAAAGTGCAGACTCCAGTGTAAGAAAGTGCATCTTTTTTTAAAAGATACAGAAAAACTGCAACTCTTCCCGGAATTTTTCCATTCCGGTTTTTGCGTTTGTGCGGTATCCTAGTGTCAACAAAAGCGAGCGGCTCCCCGGCACGGGGGAGAACGCTGCACGAAATACACACACTGCCCTGAAGGAGGACACACTTATGAAAAAGATCTCTCGTCGTTCGTTCCTTACCGCTGCCGCAGCCTGCGGCGCTGCTGTTGCCCTGAGCGCCTGCGGCGGCTCTTCCGCAAGCTCCACCGCTGCTTCCTCCACTGCCGGCTCCACCGCTGCATCCGCAGCCGCAGGCCCTGTTACCCTGCAGTGGTCGGTGTGGGATAAGGAGTCCACCCCCTACTGGCAGGCCATGGCCGACGGCTACATGGCAAGCCACAAGGACGTGACCATCGAGATGGTGGATCTGGGCTCCAGCGATTACATGACCGTTCTGGCCACCCAGCTGGCTGGCAGCGCCGATCTGGATATCGTGACCATCAAGGATATCCCCGGCTACGCAAACCTGATCAATTTGGACTACCTCAAGCCCCTGAACGAGGTACTGACCCGCGACACTGGCGATTTCAACGGCACCATCGAGCAGCTGACCACCGACGACGGCAACTTCTACGCCGTGCCCTTCCGCAGCGACTTCTGGGTGCTGTACTACAACAAGGATCTGTTCGATAAGGCCGGTGTGGAGTATCCCTCCAATGACCTGACGATGGAAGATTACGATGCTCTGGCACGCAAGATGACCAGCGGCTCCGGCGACACCAAGGTCTATGGCTGCCACTACCACACCTGGCGCTCCGCCGCTTCTCTGTTCTCCATTCTGGACGGCAAGAACACCATCATCGACGGCAAATACGACTTCATGAAGCCCACCTACGATATGGTCATTGCCCAGCAGAAGGACGGCATCTGCATGGACTACGGCTACCTCAAGACCTCTTCTCTGCACTACTCCGCAGCCTTTGAGAACCAGCAGTGCGCAATGGTCAACATGGGCAGCTGGTTCATTTCCACGCTGGAAGCTTACATGAAGGATGCTGAGACCAAGTTCAACTGGGGCATCGTCAAGTATCCGCACCCCGCTGGTGCAGAGGCTGGTTCTACGCTGGGCACTGTGACCAGCCTGGCCATCAACGCCGATTCTCCCAAGGCAGAGGCCGCTGCCGACTTCATCAACTGGTGTGTCTCTGAAGAGGGCGCACAGGCCATTGCCAAGACCGGCACCTTCCCGGCCTGCGGCTCCGCTGCTACCGCCGAGATCATCAAGTCCACCGAAGGCTTCCCCGAGGACAGCAACTCTGTGGATGCACTGACCACCAGCAACGTTTATCTGGAGATGCCCTACACCCAGTACGCATCTGATATCGAGACCATTCTGAACGCCGAGCACGATGCCATTATGACCATGAGCGAGACCGTGGACGAGGGCATCCAGAACATGAACGATCAGGTTCCCGCAGTTCTCGGCTGATAAAGCGTTTTCCGCAATGGTTTGCGGTTCTCCTTCTTCATTGTTTTCAATCCCCATTCATTTTCCGATGACGAGCATCGGAAAAAAGCCCTGTCCGAGCGGGGCGGGTATGCACAGCGCCCGCCCCGCTCATTTTTTGGAAAAACTGTTATACTTCCGGGAAAGGAGGCTCTTTTATGGCGAGTGCTGCTGTCCAGAATAAAACTCCCCGTAAAGTGCTAAAAAAATCGACCCGCGATTCCCTGATCGCGTATTCCTTCATTGCGCCAAACTTCATTGGCTTCTGCGTGTTTACGCTGGTGCCCATGGTGTTTGCCATTGCGCTGGCTTTCTGCGCATGGGACGGCCGCCACGCCATCGAGTTTATCGGTCTGAAGAACTTTGTAAAACTCTTTACCACCGATAAAATTTTTCAGGCGGCGCTGAAAAATACCATCGTCTACGTCATTGGCACGGTGCCGCTGACGCTGGCCTGCTCGCTGGCCATGGCTGTGCTGCTGAACCAGAACGTGAAGCTGCGCAACTTCTTCCGCACCGTGGCGTTCTTCCCTTACGTTGCTTCGCTGGTGGCGGTGGCAGCGGTGTGGAACATGATCTTCAACCCCTCCATGGGCCCCATCAACATGATCCTGAACCAGTTCTTTGGCGTGGCGGTGGAAAACCTGCCCCGCTGGGCTGCCGGTAAGGACACCGCTATGATCACGGTCATCCTGTTCAGCGTGTGGAAGAACATGGGCTACTACATGGTCATCTATCTGGCAGGCCTGCAGGGCTGCAACCCGGACCTGAACGAAGCCGCCGAGCTGGACGGTGCAAACCGCTGGCAGCAGTTCTGGCACATCACCCTGCCGCAGCTGCGCCCCACCACCTTCTTTGTGGTCATTATGCTCACCATCTCCGGCTTCAAGGTCTACGACCAGATGTACATGATCACGCAGGGCGGCCCCGGCACTGCTACCATGACGCTGGTGTACTACATCTATAATGTGGCCTTCGTCAATACCCCGAAATACGGCTACGCAAGTGCAATTTCCATGGTGCTGTTCGTACTGGTGCTGATCGTTACCATCATCCAGTTCCGCGGCTCCAAGGGCGAGAACTGAGAAAGGAGGAAGAACCATGTCTGCTGCTATTATCAAGACCGAGGCCTCTCAGAAGCGCCGCAATTTCGTCTCCAAGTTCCTGATCTATTTCTTCCTCATCGTCATCACAGCTTGTATGCTGCTGCCCTTTTTGTGGATGCTGTCCTCCTCCTTTAAGCTGAATAAGGACGTGTTCGGCTTCCCTATCCAGTGGATCCCCAAAAATCCCCGCTGGCAGAACTATGTGGACATCTGGACCCAGATCCCGCTGCTGACCTTTGTGAAAAACACGGTCAAGATCACCGTGGTGGTCACCCTGTTGCAGCTGTTCACTTCCTCCTTTGCAGCCTACGCCTTTGCTAAGATGCAGTTCAAGGGCAAAAACGCGCTCTTCCTCGGCTACATTGCCACCATTGCAGTGCCTTGGCAGGCCTACATGGTGCCCCAGTTCATGATGATGAGCTCGTGGCATTTGAACAACACCCATCTGGCCATTATGTGCCTGCAGGCCTTCAGCGCCTTCGGCGTGTTCCTGATGAAGCAGTTCTACGAGGGCGTGCCCACCGAGCTGTGTGAGGCTGCCCGCATTGATGGCCTGAGCGAGTACGGCATCTGGTGGCACATCATGCTGCCCCTCAGCCTGCCCGCCCTGTCCACCCTGACCATCTTCACCTTCGTGAACACATGGAACGACTTCCTTGGCCCCCTGATCTACTTGACCAAGACCGAACTCAAGACCATCCAGATTGGTCTGCGTATGTTCATCACCCAGTATTCTGCAGAGTACGGCCTGATCATGGCGGCCTCTGTGGTGGCACTGATCCCGGTGCTGATCGTGTTCCTCTCCCTGCAAAAGTACTTTGTGCAGGGCGTGGCATCCACCGGCATCAAGGGCTAAACAAATCACCCGTAAGCGGGGCGTGGGCAGTACCCGCGCCCCGCATTTTTTGCAGAAATAGAGGGAATGCGTTATGTTATATCCTGAACAGAATGAAGCGCGCATGAAGCTGAGCCTTGACGGCACATGGGCGTTTGCGCTGGGCAGCTGCGTGGAAGACCAGTTCGATCCCGCAAAGCCCCTGCCGGATGCTCAGCCCATCGCCGTGCCCGCCAGCTACAACGACCAGAACGACCAGACCACCGCCCTGCGCCGCCACTACGGCTGGGCATGGTATCAGCGCAAGGTCACGCTGCCCACTTTCTGCGCTGGGCAGCGGGTGGTGCTGCGGTTCGGCTCGGTGACCCACACCGCAAAGGTCTGGCTGAACGGCAAGCTCATTGCACAGCACAAGGGCGGCTTTACCCCCTTTGAAGCAGACGTCACCGCCCTGCTGCGCCCCGGCGAAACGGCGCTGCTGACCGTAGCCTGCGACAACCGGGTGAACCACAGCACCCTGCCTGTGGGCAACGAGGACGGACAACTGGCCTTCTTTGGCTCGGACAACGCGGGCATCCCCAGCGTGGAAGCCGCCAAGCGCGCCGCCGCACCCCAGAACCGCCCGAATTTTGACTTTTTCAACTATGCGGGCATCCACCGCCCGGTGTGGCTCTATACCACCCCCAAAGAGTATATCGAGGATGTGACCGTGGTGCCCGCCGTGGACGGCACGGTGCAGTACGCGGTCAAAACCACCGGCAGCGCGCCTGTCCATGTCACGGTGCTGGACGCTGACGGCAACGCCGTTGCAAGCGCCGAAGGTGCAGAAGGCACGATCACCATCCCGGAGGTGCATCTCTGGGAGCCCAGACCCGGCACGCCCTACCTGTACACCCTGCACATCACCTGCGGGGCAGACGTCTACGACCAGACCTTTGGCGTGCGCAGCATTGAGGTGCGGGGCACACAGGTGCTTTTGAACGGAAAACCGCTCTATTTCAAGGGCTTTTGCAAGCACGAGGATTTTACCGCCCATGGACGGGGCTTTGACCCGGTACTGAACGTGAAGGACGTGAACCTGATCCACTGGGCAAATGCCAATGCCGTGCGCACCAGCCACTACCCCTACGCCGAGGAATTCTACGACCTGTGCGACCGGGAAGGCATTCTGGTCATGGACGAGACCCCGGCGGTGGGCATCGGCGGCGGGGCGGCGGTAAATCCTTACAAGGAATATCCCCTTGCGGAGCATCACCGGCAGGTGCTTGCCGAGATGATCCATCGGGACAAAAACCACCCCTGCGTGGTGCTGTGGAGCCTTGGCAACGAACCGGATTTGGAGCATTTCCCACAGGATGCCTACGATTACTGGAACCCGCTGTATGAGCTGGCGCATCAGCTGGACCCGCAGAACCGCCCCGTTACCCTCGTCTGCTGCCAGAACGACTATACGAAAGATATCACCACCCGCACCATGGATATCGTCTGCATCAACCGCTACTACGGCTGGTACAACCTTTCCGGCGACATGGACGCCGCCTGCTATGGCCTGAATCAGGAGTTGGATTTCTGGGCAGAGCAGCACAAGCCCGTGATGATGAGCGAGTACGGTGCAGACACTGTGGCAGGTCTGCACACCGCCGGAGCCGAGATGTTCAGTGAGGAGTTTCAGGTGGAGTTCTACCGCCGTCTGGATACAGAGTTTGACAAGCGCCCGTGGTTTGTGGGAGAATTTGTCTGGAACTTTGCAGACTACGACACCGTGCAGGGCCCCATGCGGGTGGACGGCAACAAAAAGGGTCTGTTCACCCGGGACCGCCGCCCCAAGCTGGGGATGCACTTTCTGCGCCAGCGCTGGCACGATATCCCAAACTTTGGATTTAAGGAGTAATCAAGATGAAAACCTACCAGAACCACGCTATGACCGACGCCGAAGCACGGCAGGCACTGGCCGATGCCTGCAGGCAGGTGGAGACCAATCTGCCCCTGTACACCTACCAGTGCCAGAACCATTCCAGTGTGAACGATATCTACCCCGGCTGCGCCAATAATCAGTGGACCTGCGGCTTCTGGCCGGGGGAGATCTGGCTGGCCTACGAAGCCACCGGGGAGGAAAAATTCAAGACCGCCGCCCTCATTCAAGTGGACAGCTTTGCGGACCGCATTGCCCGCAAGGTGGAGGTGGACCACCACGATATGGGCTTTTTGTACAGCCCCACCTGCGTGGCAGCGTGGAAGCTGGTGGGCAGCGAAAAGGGCAAAAACGCCGCCATTGCCGCCGCCGACCAGCTGCTGACCCGCTACCAGCCCAGCGGCCGCTTCTTACAGGCATGGGGCACCATGGACGACCCCGGCAACTACCGCTATATCATCGACTGTATGCTCAACGTGCCGCTGCTGTACTGGGCGGCGCAGGTGACCGGCAGTGACCACTACCGCGAGATCGCCGCCGCCCACACCGCCACCACGCTGGCAAACTCCTTCCGGCCGGACGGCAGCACCTACCACACCTTCTTTATGAACCCGGACGGCACCCCCAAGGGCGGCCGCACCTGTCAGGGCTATAAGGACGACAGCTTCTGGGCACGGGGACAGGCGTGGGGCGTGTACGGCAGCGCCATTGGCTACACCTACACCCACGATGAAAAGTTCCTCGAGGTGTTCCGCAAAGCGCTGGCGTTCTACCTTTCCCGCCTGCCGGAGGATCTGATCCCCTGCTGGGATATGCTCTTTGCCCCGGAAAGCGGCGAACCCCGGGATTCCTCCTCCGCTGCCATCGTGGCCTGCGGCCTGCTGGAAGCGGCAAAATATGTGGACGAAACAGAAGCCGCCCAGTGGCGCACGCTGGCACGGCAGATGCTGGCCAGTCTCACCGCAAACTACGCGGTAAAGCCCGGCACCCTCGGCTCCGGCCAGCTGCTGCACGGCACTTACAGCAAAAAGAGCCCCTACAATACCTGCACCCCGGAGGGTGTGGATGAATGCACGAGCTGGGGCGATTATTTCTACATGGAGGCGCTGACCCGCCTGACCAAAGACTGGGAGATGTATTGGTGATGAACTTGCAGACCAAAGCGGATTTTACCGCACTGATGCACAAATTTCTCGACCCGCTCAAGCCTTATTATTCCGCAGGCTGCGCCCGGCTGCATCTGGGCGAGACGGGCGTGACCTACAACCAAAATGCCATTGAGCTGGAAGCCTTCAGCCGCCCGCTGTGGGCGCTGGTGCCCTTCTGGGTAGGCGGCGGTTCCGACCCGGAATTTGAAAAAATCTACCGCAAGGGTCTTGCCGCCGGCACCGACCCGGAAAACCCCGAATACTGGGGCACCACCGGGGAGTACGACCAGTGTTATGTGGAGATGGCGGCTATTGCCTGCGGCATCCTCACCGCACCGGAAAAGCTGTGGACGCCGCTTTCTGACACCGAAAAACAGAACCTTGCCGCATGGCTGGGGCAGATCAACGCCCACACCATCCCGGATTGCAACTGGCAGTTTTTCCGCATCCTTGTAAACCTTGCCCTGAAAAGCGTGGGGATGCCTTACAGCCCGGAACTGCTGGAGGACGGTCTTTGCAAAATTGACAGCTATTACAGCGGCGACGGCTGGTCCACCGATGGCGCCTCCGTACAAAAGGATTACTACATCCCGTGGGCCATCCAGTATTATGGGCTGCTCTACTCTAAATTTGCCGCAGACATCGACCCCCGGCGTGCTGCCCTTTACCGCCAGCGCGCCCAGCTGTTCGCGCAGCAGTTCGTCTATTGGTTCGATGCCAACGGCGCAGCCCTGCCCTTTGGCCGCAGCCTGACCTACCGCTTTGCTCAGAACAGCTTCTGGGCGGCCTGCATCTGGGCAGGGCTGGAGCCGCTGCCCCTGCCGGTGATGAAAGGGCTCATCGTCCGCAACTTCAACTGGTGGCTGGGGCAGAAAATGTTCGACCGGGATGGCATCCTGACCATCGGCTACTGCTACCCGCAGATGTACATGGCTGAGCGGTACAACGCCCCCGGCAGCCCCTACTGGGGCATGAAGAGCTTTTTGCTGCTTGCTTTGCCGGACGACCACCCCTTCTGGTCAGCCGAAGCCGCGCCTATGCCCGCATTGGAGCGGCTCAAGCCCATGCCCTACGCCAATATGCTGGTGCAGCGCCGGGCGGGGCGGGTAACGGCCTATGCCGCCGGTGTCAACGAGGGCCACGGCCACGGACAGTTCCCGGAAAAGTACGCAAAATTTGCCTACGATACCCGCTTTGGCTTCTGCGCCTCCCGCAGCCGGGAGGTGCTCAATCAGGCCGCGCCGGACAGCATGCTGGCCTTTGTCATGGACGATAACGTGTTTGTGCGCAAGGTGAGCAAAACGTGGGAAATTGAAGCCGGGGCTGTGACCGCGCAGTGGTCGCCCTTCCCCGGCATTGAGGTCACCACCACCATCACCCCCACTGCCACCGGCCACCGCCGCCATCACGAGATTGACAGCAGTTTCGACTGCGAAGCCTACGACTGCGGTTTTGCCGTGCCCAATTTTGCACCGGGCTATGCCGAAAGTGTGGAAAATGACACCGCCGAAGCCCATTGCGACACCCTGCGCTGCACCGTGCGCGGCAGGGGAGAGGCAGTGGTCATCGGCTGCGACCCTAACACCAGCTTGTACTTCACCAACGTCCATCTGCCCGCCGTGAAGTACCACATCCCCAAGGGGCACACAGAACTGGACACCGAGGTCTTTGACGAAGCAGACTGATGCCGCTTCTTTCCAGAAAAACAGTCGTTTTGTGCGGCTGTTTTTCTTATATCCTGTGCTATAATAAAAGCAGAAAATGCTGCGAGGTGACATTTATGCCTTTGAATCATCCCATTCCCCCGGCGCTTCTGGCCGACCCGGAAATTTTCCAGCAGAACCGCCTGCCCTTCCACGCCCACTTTGCGGACCAGACAAGCCCCGAACTGCCGCTGACCATCAGCTTAGACGGCGAGTGGAACTTCCGCTATGCGGAAAACCTGACTGCACCCTTTACGGACTGGGACACTCTGACCGTGCCGGGCTTCATCCAGATGCAGAGCCTGCAAAAGCCCGGTCAGCCCTACGGCGCGCCCCATTACGTCAACACTCAGTACCCGTGGGACGGCCACGAAAAGCTGCGCCCCGGTCAGATTCCGCAGGATTATAACCCCATCGGGGAGTATCAGAGCAGCTTTACCCTGCCGGAAAACTGGGCCAGCTGCTATTTGCGCCTGAACGGTGCCGACAGCGCCGCCGCCGTCTGGTGCAATGACGTTTACATCGGCTACACCGAGGATACCTTTACCCCGGCGGAATTTGACATGACTGCTGCCGTCCACCCCGGCGAAAATACCCTGACGGTACAGGTGTACCGTTTCTCCTCCGGCAGCTGGTTGGAAGATCAGGATTTCTGGCGCATGAGCGGCTTATTCCGCTCCGTGGAACTGTTCACAAAACCGGAGCTTCACCTTGAGGACGTCTTTGTGAAACAGAGCTTTGCGGACGATTTTTCCAGCGCTGCCGTCACCTTTGAGTGCAAGGTCAGCGGCGCGGGAACGGTGTCGGTGGTGTTCAATGGGCAGGAGCAGTCCGCCGAGGTGGGCGAGCCCGCCGAATACGACAGCGGTGTGGTGTTCGGCAAGGGCGAGGCCGACCCGGACGTGGAAGAGGACGTGCAGGATGTTTCTTTCACCTTTGCGGTGACTGACCCCGCTCTGTGGAGCGCCGAGCAGCCGAACCTGTACGAGGCAGAAATTGCCCTGCTGAACGAGGGTGCTCTCGTGGAGCGCACTGGCATGAAAGTCGGTCTGCGCAAATTTGAACGGAAAGACCGCCAGATGCTTTTGAACGGCAAGCGTATCGTGTTCAAGGGCGTCAACCGCCATGAGTGGAGCTGCCGCACCGGCCGCACCGTCAGCCGGGAAGAGATGCTGTGGGATGTAAAGAACCTGAAAGCCCATAACGTCAACGCCGTGCGCACCAGCCACTACCCGGATGACCCGTATTTCTTGCAGCTCTGCGATGAATACGGCCTGTATGTCATCGGGGAGACCAATCTGGAGACCCACGGCACATGGCAGAAGCTGGGTGCGGACGGCTCGGACGAGTGGACGCTGCCCGGTGCCCGCCCGGAGTGGCGGGAAAATGTGCTTGCCCGCGCCGAAGCCATGCTGGAACGGGACAAAAACCACCCGGCCATCCTCATTTGGTCTTGCGGCAACGAGAGCCACGGCGGCAAGACCCTGTGGGAGATGAGCGAGTATTTCCGCAACACCGACCCCAGCCGCCTTGTGCACTACGAGGGCATTTTCTGGAACCGGGAGTACCCCGCCACCTCCGATATGGAAAGCCAGATGTACACCCCGGTGGCAGACATCAAAAAGTTTCTGGCAGAGCACCCGGAAAAGCCCTTTATCATGTGCGAGTACAGCCACGCCATGGGTAACAGCTGCGGCGGCATCACCGACTACACCGAGTATGCCTACGAAGAGCCCCTGTATCAGGGCGGGTTTATCTGGGAGTACATGGACCACGGCATTGCAGTGACAAGCCCGGACGGCAAGCCCGGCTTTGCCTATGGCGGCGACTTCGGCGACCGCCCCACCGACCGGGAATTCTGCGTGGACGGCCTTGTGCTGCCCGACCGCCGTAACACCCCCAAAATGGACGCCGTCAAGGCGGCCTACGCACCGCTGAAGATCACCCTGACCGACACGGAAGCCGTGATTGAAAACCGGAATCTCTTTACCGACCTGAACGCCTACGACCTTGTGTTTGCGTCCTCGGTCAACGGCAAGCCGGAGCGCCGGGCGGTGCTGCGGGCAGACTGCAAGCCGGGCGGGACGGAGCACATCCCGTTTCCCTTTGCCTTACCGGAGGCTGGGCTTGCCTGCATGACCGTTACCGCCATCCAGCGGGCTGCACTGCCCGGCATCCCGGCGGGCTATGAAGCCGCTTTGGGGCAGGTATGGCACAACTACGCCGTCGCCCGGCTGACCCTGCCCGCCCCGCAGCTGGTGGAGATGGACTGCAACGTCGGCGTAAAGGGCGAGGGCTTCGAGTACATCTTTGGCCGAGGCAAGGGGCTGGTGTCCATCCGCTATAACGGCGTGCAGCTGCTGGACGATACCGTGCGCCCCAATTTCTGGCGTGCGCCCACCAACAACGACGAGGGCTGTGCAGAGCCGTTTACATTTGCCTTCTGGAAAACCGCCGGTCTCTACGCCCGCTGCGATAACCTGACCGCTGAAACAAAGGGCGATTTCGTCATCGCCCGCGCAAACTACACCCTGCCAGATGGGCAGACGCTGCCCATTGATTTTGCCATTGACGGCGCAGGCCGCTGTGATATCACCATGACATGGCAGGGCACGCGCACTGAGCTGCCGGAGTTCGGTCTGCTCTTCCCGCTGCGTCGGGAGCTGACGGAAGTCTCCTATCTGGGTCTTGGCCCCCGGGAGACCACCGCCGACCGCACTGCAGGCGGCAAGATGGGTGCGTGGAACTACAACGTCCGGCAGGATTTTGCCCAGAACACCCCGGTCTACCCGCAGGAGTGCGGCAGCCGCACCGGCGTGTACAGTGCAACTGTCACCGGCAGCGGATTGAATATAGGCATCGGCTTTGCAGGGGACGGCATGACCTTCTCGGCGCTGCCCTACACGCCCCATGAACTGGAAAACGCCCGCCACCTTTACGAGCTGCCCCGGGACGACAATAAGACGGTCGTCCGCTGCGCTGCTTTCCAGCGCGGCGTGGGCGGCGACAACAGCTGGGGCGCAAAGCCCCATGCAGACGCCTGCTTTGCGGTGGAGAAGGGAACCTCGTTCCGTTTTACGATTCAAAAATAAAAATTTACTTGGCTAAAGTGGTGGGTATCATCGTGATACCCACCACTTTGGTCTTATTGCGAAACCGTAACAAGACAAAAATCAGCGCAATATTCAAATAGTATATTTGCGATATGCAATCCAACGTTGTAGCTGCTGCATTAAAAAGTTGAATTTTTATGGTTTATGGAGAAATAAGGAATTGTGTCAAAATGACACAATTGCTCCGGGCACCTTCATAGAACCATGGAATGTGAATATTTTGCTTTCATAGGAGTTCATGTTTTTTACTGAATCTCGTGAAAAGCGTATAAAAAGCTTGCAATCATCTGTAAAATGTGGTATATCCATTATACGAAACATTGCTTTAAAAGAACACTCCACCGTTCAATGATGTGTAAAGTGAGGTGCCTGCCATGACCGCCGTGATCTATGCCCGCTATTCATCGGATAACCAGCGCGAAGAATCCATTGAAGGCCAGATTCGTGAATGCACTGCCTATGCGGAAAAGAACGGCATCACCATCGTCAAGCACTACATTGACCGTGCTATCTCTGCCAAGACGGACAACCGCCCGGAGTTTCAGCAGATGATTAAGGACAGTGACAAGAAGCTGTTTGACATCGTGCTGGTCTGGAAGTTGGATCGTTTTGCCCGGAACCGCTACGACAGTGCCCGGTACAAGACCCAGCTGAAGAAGAACGGTGTCAAGCTCATGTCTGCCACCGAGATCATCTCCGAGGGACCGGAGGGCATCATTCTGGAATCGGTGCTGGAAGGTTATGCCGAGTATTATTCCGCTGACCTGTCTGAAAAGGTCATTCGTGGCATGACCGAAAACGCACTGAAGGGAAAGTTCACTGGCGGTGCCATTCCCTTTGGCTACATCATCAACGCAGACCACCGCTTTGAAATCGACCCGTTGACTGCTCCCTTTGTGGCAGAAATCTTCCAGCGGTACAACGATGGCCAGACCATGCGGGAAATTCGGGATTGGCTGAACGAAAAGGGCGTCAAGAACCAGCGTGGCGGGCTGATGACCTTCAACACCATTCAGCATATGCTGAACAATCGCCGCTACATCGGGGAGCTGAAATATCGTGATGTTTTGATTCCCGATGCGATTCCCTCCATTGTGTCCGCAGAGCTTTTCAACGATGTGCAGGAAAAGATCGCCAAAAACAAAAAAGCCCCTGCCCGTAGAAAGGCAGAGGATGACTACCTGCTCACCACCAAGCTGTTCTGCGGCTACTGTGGGGCGTTGATGTTTGGCGAAAGCGGCACAAGCCGGACGGGTGAAGTCCACCGCTACTATAAATGTGCCACTGCCAAAAAGCACAAGGGCTGCAAGAAAAAGACCGTCCGCAAACAGTGGCTGGAAGATCTGGTGGTCAACCAGACCATGCAGCTTGTGAAAGACGATGCCGCTATGGAATCCATCATCGCCAAGGTGATGGAACTGCAAAACAAGGAGAATACCAACATTCCCCTTTATAAAAAGCAGCTCCGGGATGCAGAATCCGGTATCCAGAATATGCTCAATGCGATTCAGGCCGGTATCCTGACCAGCTCCACCAAGGAGCGGTTGGAGCAGCTGGAAGAAACCAAGCGTGAGCTTGAAGCACGCATTGCGGAAGAAAAGCTGGCGAAGCCGAAAGTGACCGAAGAATTTATCAGGTTTTGGCTGCTGCGGTTCCGTAAGCTGGACATGAGCCTGAAAGACCAGCGGCAGGCACTAGTGGATACCTTCATCAATGCGATTTACCTGTATGATGATAAGGTTTTGATAACCTTCAACTATAAAGAAGGAACACAGACCGTCACCTTTGGGGAAGCGGCAGAAGCCGCATCAAAGGGAAATGGTTCGGATTTGGATTGCTTTACTGCACCAAGAAAAACCAGTACACATTGTGTACTGGTTTTTCTTTTTCGGTGCGGAAGAGGACTTGAACAGCAACGACGACGACCGCAGCCAGCGGCTGAAACAGGGAGGAGTTGTTGGGGCCGCGTTCTGATTTTTCAAAGCCCTGCCAAGGGGCTGCAGAAAAATCAGCAAACGCAACCCGTAAGGCCCTGACCACCAGATTCCGCTGCGGTTCCCAACCTGTAGGAATGTCTACCGGGAGGCTGCCGCTGACCTGCGTAACGGAACGCAGGCGGGCGGCGTTTTGCACTATCGGCTCTGAGACTGCCGGAAATTATGAAAGACTTTCAATGGTAATGATATGTTTTTCCATTAGACTTCTCCTTTCTGGTTCAGTTCACGGTAGGTTTTGCAGATCAGATAGCCTGCAATCAGGAAGGTGAGGATATCCGACATGGGCATGGAGTACAGCACGCCGTCCAGCCCGAAGAACCGAGGCAGCAGCAGGGCAAAGCCCACGCCGAACACCACCTCACGCACCATGGACAGGGCGGTGGATTCCACTGCCTTGCCCATGGCCTGCAAAAAGATGAAGCACGCCTTGTTGACACAGGCCAGAATGATCATGCACAGGTAGATGCGGAAGGACTTCACGGCAAAGTCTGTGTAGTAGACGCTCTCGTTGGCAGCACCGAACAGGGCAATCAGCTGCCGCGGGAAGCCCTCCACCAGCACCAGCGCAACAACGCCCACGGCCGCTTCTGCCAGCAGCAGTTTTGTGAACAGTTCCTTCACACGGTCAGGCTTTTTTGCGCCCATGTTGAAACCCACTATGGGGATGCAGCCGGCCGCCATGCCCACCACGATGGAGATGACGATCTGGAAGAACTTCATCACGATGCCCACCACCGCCATGGGAATCTGGGCGTATTGCTCCTGCCCGAACACGGTGTCCAGTGTGCCGTATTTGCGGATCATGTTGTTGATGGCTGCCATAGCCGCCACAAGGCTGATCTGGGACAGAAAGCTGGTCATGCCAAGGGTCAGGGTGCGGCCGCAGATGGAGCCTTTCAGCCGGTAGTCGCCCTTTTCAGGACGGATGATCTTCATGTGCAGCAGATACCACACTGCCAGCGCTGCGGTGACCAGCTGACCGATCACAGTAGCCACCGCCGCGCCCATCATGCCCCAGCGCAAGCCGAAAATGAAAACGGGGTCCAGAATAATGTTCAGCACCGCACCTGCAAGGGTGGAGATCATGGCAAACCGTGGGTTGCCATCCGCGCGGATGATGGGGTTCATGGCCTGCCCAAACATATAAAAGGGCACGCCCAGCGTGATATAAAAGAAATACTCCTGGGAGTGGTGGTAGGTCTCGGCGTTGACCGTTCCGCCAAACATGGCGAGAATGTTGTCCGCAAAAATCAGATAGAGCGCAGCCAGCACAATGCTGCTGACCAGACACATCACCACCGCATTGCCGACGCTCCGCTTTGCCTTGGGGACCTCGTTCTGTCCAAGGCTGATACTGACAAAAGCGCAGCAGCCGTCACCGATCATCACGGCAATAGCCAGTGCCACAACCGTAAGCGGGAACACAACGGTGTTGGCGGCGTTGCCATAAGAGCCAAGATAGCTGGCGTTTGCAATAAAGATCTGGTCCACGATGTTATACAGTGCGCCGACCAGAAGCGAAATAATGCACGGGATCGCATACTTCTGCATCAGCTTGCTGATGCGCTCCGTGCCGAGAAATTGATTGGAGCTTTCCATGGGATTCACCTTACCTTTCCATTTTGGGGCAAACATTGCAGTTTGCGCTTTCAATGCCCGGACAACATCCGCAAACTGCATATCGCAAATATGCAGTTTTGTAAGTCATTTCTGCAAAAAATTGCGATAAAAAAACGGGCAGCCCTCATGCAACCGGTTTTACGCATGAGTGCTACTCGTTGTACGAAATCATTATAGCCTGCCTGTCTGGAATTTGCAAAGGCAGTTTTGCACAAGAATTGTACTGGGCATTCTGCGCAGATTGCACGAGGAAAACTTTGTGAAAGATACCCTTTGAAGCCCGCCAACCTACCGTGGTACAATAAAGTAAAGAGTAAAATTACGCTGGAAAGTCTGTTTTTGCAGCCTTTTCATACAAGGGAAAGAGGCAATACCATGTCACGGTTTCAGGCGGGAGCGCTGGTGGTCTACGGAAATCTGGGAGTGCACGAGGTGGAAGGGGTCGGGCTGCGGCGCTTTTGCGATGAGCCCGCCAGAGAGTATTACACCCTCCGGCCCTATTTTTCGGATTCCCACGACCGCAGCTATATCCCCACGGCAAAAGAGGGTGTTCTGCGCCCGGTGACCCCGGCACAGCAGGCAGCAGCCGATCTTGCACGGATCAAAGCGGAGACGCTGCCCATCCCTACGGGAATTCAGACGGCGCTGGCAGAACACTATCAGGCACTGCTGCACACCAATGATTTTTACCAGTATCTGACCCTGTTCAAGGAGCTGGGACAAAAACAGACCCAGCAGCAAAGCCGTGGCCGGAAGATCAACGCTATGGATACCTACTTCTACCAGATGGTAGAGCGCGTCCTGCGGGAGGAGCTGGCGGTGGCGTTTGGGGAATCGCAGCAGGAAGCCGGCAGGCGTCTGCTGGAGATTTTGCGCTGAAGCCGCATGGGTACTTTTTGGTGCGTATATTCAGTTCAAGGATGTTGTCGTGGTCGGCTCAATCTCCTACATTTATTATTTGGTGTTGATCGATCCATTTTAATGGAATCTTTATACTTCTACAATTTTCTTTACGGCTCTTTTATCTATTCCATGCTAATCTTTATGCACACGGATAGGTAAAGGAGCTTTTATGATTCAATATCCTCGTTACAAGCGGCACCGTTTTTCTTCTTTTCAGGTTATTATTGCAGGCTTTGCGGCAGTCGATCTGGTGGGCGCATTGCTTCTGATGCTCCCGATCGCTGCACAGCAGCGGTGCGTCACACCGTTCCATGAGGCACTGTTTACCTCCACCTCTGCCCTTTGTGTGACCGGACTTGTGGTTCAGGATACCGGCAGCTACTGGTCGGCTTTTGGGCAAAGCGTGATCCTTCTTCTGATCCAGATCGGAGGATTGGGCGTCATTACAGTGGGCGCTGCCTTTGCGCTGCTTTCCGGGCGAAAGATCTCCCTCAAGCAGCGCAGCACGATGCAGGAAGCTACTGCTGCCCCGCAGATGGGCGGCATCGTGCGGCTGACAGGCTTTATTCTGCGGATCACCGCCCTGTTTGAATTGGTCGGTGCTGCACTGTTGCTGCCGACGTTCTGCGCCGATTATGGTTTGCGCGGGATCTGGTACGCGTTGTTTCATTCCATTTCGGCGTTCTGCAATGCCGGCTTTGACCTGCTGGGAACAGAGGGGGCAAAATTTGTTTCGCTGACACGGTATGCAGGAAACCCATTGCTTACCACAGTGATCGCGGCCCTGATCGTCTTTGGCGGACTTGGCTTTCTGACATGGGAGGATATTTGTACATATCGCCTTGATTTTCACCGCTATCGGATGCAGAGCAAGGTGATCCTTGTCACAACGGCATTTCTTCTGGTACTGCCGACGCTGTACTTTTATTGCTTCGAGTTCACGGCAGGCTCTGCCCGGCAGCGCATTTTATTGTCGATGTTTCAATCCGTTACCCCCCGTACTGCCGGTTTTAACACCGCCGATCTTGCTGCGATGGGCAGCACTTCACAGGCATTGATGGTGGTTCTGATGCTGTTAGGCGGTTCGCCCGGCTCTACGGCAGGCGGCATGAAAACCACAACATTTGCCGTTCTGCTGGCCAATATGTGGGCGACCTTCCGCCGCAGAGAAGATGCCGAATTTTTCGGGCGGCGCATAGATGGTTCTGCGGTCAAGAATGCTGCCACGATCGCAGGGATGTATTTGACGCTGTTCTTCCTCGGAGCCTTTGTCATTGCTGCGGCCGAGCAGCTGCCGATGTCAGTCTGTCTGTATGAGACTGCTTCGGCTGTGGCAACGGTGGGTCTGACATTGGGCATCACGCCGCAGTTGGGCATCCTTTCGCAGGGGGTGCTGATCGCACTGATGTTTTTGGGACGTGTTGGTGGATTGACGTTGATCTATGCGGCATTTGGCAGCAGCCCTGCCCACTCTCGTCTGCCGCAGGAGAAAATCGCAATCGGATAAAGGAGACAAGTATGAAATCGATTCTTTTGATTGGGCTTGGCCGTTTTGGCCGCCATATTGCGCAGGAACTGAATGAGCTGGGTCATCAGGTCATGGCGATCGACAGCAACGAAGACCGTGTGAACGCCGTGCTTTCCTATGTGACGAATGCACAGATTGGTGACAGCACCAGCGAATACTTTCTGCGCTCCCTTGGTGTTGGCAATTTTGATGTGTGTATCGTAACCATCGGCGGCAATTTTCAAAGCTCGTTGGAAACAACATCACTGCTCAAGGAGCTGGGAGCAAAGCTTGTGGTCTCGCGTGCAGAGCGGGATGTACAAGCCAAGTTCCTGCTGCGCAACGGTGCGGATGAAGTGGTCTACCCGGAAAAGCAGCTGGCAAAGTGGGCAGCGATCCGATACAGCTCTGAACACATTCTGGATTATATCGAGCTGCAGGACGACCATGCCATCATGGAAGTGACTATTCCGCCGGAATGGATGGATCGCACGATCGGTGAAATCAATATCCGAAAAAAGTATAACATCAACATTCTTGCGCTGAAAAAAGACGGAAAGCTCGATATGAGCATTACGCCGGATACGCAGCTGTGCCGGGACGAAAGTATGCTGGTTTTGGGAAAATACGCATCGATCCAGAAGTGTTTCCGGCTCTGAAAAGATAGGACGGATCATATGGATGTCGTTTTGTTACTGATGGTTCTTGGAGTCATGTTGAGTGGTTTTTGGGCAGCAGATGCGCTGGATCACATGCGGAAGGAGATCCTTCAACAGGAAGGAAAAAGACGTGGCTGGTGGTCGTGACCATCAAATTGTGCTATACTGTGGGCAAGGCAGGTGATTTTTATGAATCAGAACGACCCACCCACTGAACATATTCTGGCGTGTCTGTCGTCCTCTCCCTCCAATGCAAAGATCGTGCGGACGGCAGCAACAATGGCAAAGGCGTTTGGAGGGACCTTTACAGCTCTGTATGTCCGGACTCCGGATTCGGATCAGATGGGAAAAGAAGACTGTCGGCGCTTGCAGCAGCACATTCGTATGGCAGAGCAGGCAGGTGCCGACATCTCTACGATCTATGGGGATGACATTCCGCAGCAGATCGCAGAGTTTGCCCGCATCTCCGGCATTACAAAAATCGTACTGGGGAGCTCCAGCGTACATCGCCGCCATTTCTGGAGTGGACCGTCACTGACTGAAAAATTGACGATGACTGCGCCTAATCTGGATATTTATATCATCCCGGATGCTTCTGCAGAGAACGGCTACGGTTCAGGACGGAAGCTGTTCACCCGTCCGCTTCTGCCGTCTGTCCGTGATCTGCTGATCACCGCAGGCATCCTGAGCTGCATCACGCTCATCGGCTTCTTTTTCCTGCAGCTGGACTTTGCGCGTTATAACATTATTATGCTCTATATGCTGGGAATGCTGTTCACCGCATTGTGTACCAGCGGTTACACCTGCGGTGTGCTGGGCTCTGTTGCCAGTGTTGCGCTGTACAATTTTTTTCTGACGGAACCGCGCCTGACATTCCATGCGTATGACCCCGGTTATCAGGTTACGTTTGCCCTGATGCTGACCTCCGCAATTATTACCTGTACGTTGACGACACGGTTGAAAGACCATGCAAAAATGTCTGCGCAGGCAGCATTCCGGACAAAAGTACTATTTGATACGAATCAGCTTTTACAGAAAGCCAAAAGTGAAGAAGAAATCTTTTCGCTGACAGCTTCCCAGCTGATGAAGCTGCTGAACCGGAGTCTGATCGTCTACCTGGAACAAAACGGAGGTCTTGGGGCAGAACAGGTTTTTGGAGTTGACGGGGAAACGGCGCAAAACATCTTTTCTGCACCGGAAGAACGGGATGCAGCAAACTGGACGTTTGCCAACAAAAAGCGTTCCGGTGCAGGCACGGATAGCTACCCGGATGCAAAGGGACTTTATCTTGCACTTCGGACCGGAGGCGGCGTGTTTGGAGTGATCGGGATCGATCTGTCCGAAAAACCGCTGGATGCCTTTGAAAACAGTGTGCTGCTTTCCATTCTGGGCGAAGGTGCGCTGGCCATCGAAAACCGCAGAAATGCGCTGGAAAAAGAGCAGGCAACCGTGCAGGCAAAAAATGAAGAGCTGCGGGCAAACCTGCTGCGCACGATCTCGCATGACCTGCGCACCCCGCTGACCTCCATTTCCGGCAATGCCAGCAATCTGCTTTCCAACGGAGAAACGCTGGATACAGAGACCCGGAACAAGATCTGCACCGATATTTTTGACGATGCACAATGGCTGATCGGTCTGGTGGAAAATCTGCTTTCCATCACCCGCATTGAAGATGGACGGATGAATCTGCAGATCTCACCGCAGCTGATGGACGAAATGATCGAAGAAGCGCTGCATCATGTCAACCGGAAAAGCTGCGAACACACCATCACAACACAGTATGGGGACGAGATCCTCTTGGTCAATGTGGATGCACGGCTGATCATGCAGGTCGTTGTCAATCTGGTGGATAACGCCATCAAATACACCCCCGTGGGCTCGGTCATTCAGATTTCGGCTTACCGGAAAGACCATCAGGTCGTAGTGGAAGTGGCAGATAACGGCCCCGGTATTCCGGATCGCGCAAAAGCACAGGTGTTCGAGATGTTTTATACCGGGCAGAGCCGCATCGCAGACAGCCACCGCAGCCTTGGCTTGGGCTTGCCCCTCTGCCGTGCAATCTTGACGGCTCACGGCGGAACATTGACCCTGCGTGACAACATTCCCAATGGCAGTGTCTTTTCCTTTGCATTGCCGCAAAGCGAGGTGAACATTCATGAATAAGCCGTCCATTCTGGTCGTAGAGGATGATGTTCCTGTACGGTGTCTGATCACAACGACCCTGAAGACCCACGGCTATAAATATCTGACTGCTTCCAATGGGGAAACGGCGATCATGATGACTACCAGCCACAATCCGGACATCATGCTGCTGGATCTTGGGCTGCCCGATATAGACGGCATCGAGGTCATCCGCAGCGTCCGCACATGGTCGAACCTGCCCATCATTGTCCTGAGTGCCCGGAGCGAAGATTCTGATAAGATCGAGGCACTGGACAACGGCGCAGACGATTATCTGACAAAGCCGTTTTCCGTGGACGAGCTGCTGGCAAGACTGCGTGTAACGCAGCGCCGATTGAATCTGCTGGCTTCTGACGGCATAAACAGTCCGGTTTTTGTCAATGGTCCTTTGAAGATCGACTTCTCGGCCGGGTGCGTCTGGCTGGGTGAGAATGAATTGCATCTGACCCCCATCGAGTACAAACTGCTGTGTGTGCTGGCGCATAATGTGGGCAAGGTGCTGACGCATACCTCCCTCACGCAGAAAGTATGGGGCAGTACGCAGGAAAATGACATTGCTTCCTTGCGAGTTTACATGGCATCCCTGCGCAAAAAATTGGAACGATACCCGGATGCGCCGCATCTGATTCAGACCCATGTTGGTGTCGGATACCGGATGCTGCGCGCAGAAAATGATGAAGCATAGAAAAAAACAGGGTGCGCCCTGCGGACGCACCCTGCAAAAGACCACAGACAAGCGATATGTACAACAGGGCGTTCCCCGTCGGGAACGCCCTGTTTTTCTTTGTTGGCAGTGTGATGAGCCTGTTCCGCCTGCCATACTGAGGCATTTTTATGCGTTATTTTTTCATGGAGCTGTTTTGCAACAGCCCCTCTCTGCCGTTAGCGGTTCTTATAAAGTTTCAGGTGCGGTCAACGCGCTTTTTGCCGAGGTATGCGGCTTTGACCTGTTCATTGGTCAGCAGTTCAGCACCCGTGCCGGAAAGGGTCAGGGTGCCGGTCTCCAGCACATAGGCGTAATCGGCCACCTTCAGGGCCATGTTGGCGTTCTGCTCGTTCAGCAGCACGGTGATGCCCTGCTGGTTCACGGTGCGGATGATATCAAAAATCTCCCGCACCACGATGGGTGCAAGGCCGAGGCTTGGCTCGTCCAGCATGAGCAGCTTCGGCTTGCTCATCAGGGCGCGGCCCACGGCCAGCATCTGCTGCTCGCCGCCGGAAAGGGTGCCGGCGCTCTGCCAGCTGCGCTCCTTCAGACGGGGGAACAGACTGTACACCCACTCAAGATCTTTCTCGGTTTCGGCCTTATCCTTGCGCAGGTATGCGCCGATCTTCAGATTTTCCAGCACAGTCAGGTCGGCAAACACCCGGCGGCCCTCCGGCGACATGGCAATGCCACTGGCCACAATCTGGTCGATGGGCTTGCCCAGCAGTTCCTGCCCGTTCCACAAAATGGAGCCGCTCTGTGCCTTTACAAGGCCGGAAATGGTGCGCATCAGGGTGGACTTGCCTGCGCCGTTGGCACCGATCAGGGTAACGATCTTGCCGTCCGGCACGTTCAGCGACACACCGCGCAAGGCCTGAATGCCGCCATAGGAAACATGTAAATCCTTGATCTCAAGCATCTTCGTCCACCCCCAGATAAGCGTCGATCACCCGCGGGTCGTTCTGCACCTCGGCGGGCGTACCCTCGGCGATCAAGCGGCCAAAGTCCAGCACATAGACCCGGTCGGAAATATCCATCACCAGATCCATGTGGTGCTCGATCATGAACACGGTCAGTCTGAAATCGGTGCGGATGCGGTCAATAAAGGCGGTCAGTTCTTCGGTCTCCTGCGGGTTCATACCGGCAGCAGGCTCATCCAGAAGCAGCAATTTTGGCTCAGTTGCCAGCGCACGGGCAATCTCAACCCGGCGCTGCAGGCCGTAGGGCAGGCCGGTAGCCAGTTCATTGCGCACATCCTCAAGGCCCAGCACATGCAGCAGCTTTTCGCACTCCTCGCGCTGGCGCTTTTCCTCGTCTGCATTCAGCCGGAAGGTAGCGCTCAGCAGGTTGGCCGAGCGGCGGCAGTGCTTGGCGATGAGCACGTTCTCAAACACGGTCTGGCTCTTCCATAGACGGATATTCTGGAAGGTGCGGGCAATACCCATCTGGGTGATCTTATCGGGCGTGGGGGCGATCATGTGGGAATACTTGCTCGCGTTCTGGCCCTTATAGAGCTTTTTCATCTTGCCGTGGGGCGTGTTCTCAATGATCTTGCGTCCCTCGAACCACACCGCGCCGTTGGTGGGCGCATACACGCCGGTGACAACGTTGAACGCGGTGGTCTTGCCGGCACCGTTGGGGCCGATGAGGGAGACGATCTGATCTTTATCCACCTTCAGGTTCAGATTATCCACAGCCACCACGCCGCCAAACTGCATCGTGGCGTTTTCAATGGTCAATACGTTTTCACTCATTTGGAACGCGCCTCCTTTTTGGCAGTTTTTGCAGTGGATGCGGGCTTTTTCTGGAACAATTCACGGTCGCCCATGATGCCCTTGCGGAAGAACAGCACCACCGCCATAATGATGATGCTGAACACCACCATGCGGAAGCCGGAACGCAGCAGCGGCACACGGAAGCCGCCGATCCAGGTCTCGTTGTCGAGGAAGCGCAGCAGCCACTCGGAGCTGGCGATGAACAGGAAGGACGCGATGATGGAACCGGACACCGAGCCAATGCCGCCAATGACCACGATCAGCAGGATCTCGTAGGTCATGCTGGATTTGAAGGTGGTGGCCTGCACGCTGGCCTGATACATGGCAAGCATTGCGCCGGAGATACCGGCAAAGAAGCTGCTGATGATAAAGCTCATGCGCTTGTGGCTGGCAAGGTTGATGCCCATGGCTTCGGCAGCGATCTCGTCATCACGGATGGCTTTGAAGGCACGGCCATAGGTGGAGTTGATGAGCAGCAGAATGATGGCGATGCAGATGCCGGAGAAGAGGAAGGGCATCACGGTCTCCAGATGCAGGGTCGTGCCGCCCAGCGAAAGGTTGAAGCTGGCAAAGCTGGTAAAGCCGTACAGAAGGTTGGAGCCGTTGGTCAGCGGGCCAAAGCCCTCGTAAACCACGGCGGCACGGATGATCTCGGCAAAGCCCAGTGTAGCAATGGCAAGATAGTCGCTTTTCAGCTTCAGCACCGGCAGGCCGATGAGGAAGGCGAACAGCGCTGCGATAAAACCGGCCAGGATCAGGCAGAACACAACACCCAGCAGCAGGCCGAAGCCGCCCAGAGGTTTGGAGAGCAGTTCCGGGATGGAGAAACCGATGCCGCCGGTTGCATAGCGCTGATAGATGGACTTCTGCGAAGCGGCGGGAATGGTGAGGATGGCGTAGGTGTAGGCACCCAGCAGCATAAAGCCTGCCTGACCCAGACTGAACAGGCCGGTAAAGCCGTTCAGCAGGTTCATGGAGACAGCCACCAGTGCATAGATGGCACCCTTGCGCAGCACGGTGAGCAGCATGGAGGGCACAAAGCTCAGGTTATCCAGTGCCAGCAGCACCACCAGCAGAGCGGCCAGCGCCAGTGCGGCCCGGAGATAGATGCGTTTTTTCTCTTGTTTCATGGTCATCACACTTTCTCGGTCAGGTTTTCACTGAACAGGCCGGTAGGCTTGACGGCCAGCACCACGATCAGCAGTGCAAAGGTGAACGCATCACTGAAGGTGGTAGCGCCTGCACCTTTAATAAGGCTTTCGCAGATGCCGATGATGAAGCCGCCGATGACAGCACCCGGAATGGAGCCGATGCCGCCGAACACCGCAGCCACAAAGGCTTTCAGGCCGGGCATGGCACCCACAGTGGGGGTGACTGCCGTGTAGTTGGAAAAATACATCATGGAGCCGATGGCCGCAAGAAAGCTGCCCACCGCAAAGGTAAAGGAGATGACATTGTTGATCTTGATGCCCATCAGCTGAGCGGTCTCAAAATCGCGGGAAGCGGCGCGCATGGCCATGCCGATCTTGGTCTTCTGGATCAGGGCAACAAGTGCTGCCACCAGCACAATGACGAGGAACGGCGTTACCACCGTCACCCGCTTGGTCTGGCAGCCCAGCACCGTGACGGTGTCGCTGATCCACGGCAGGGCAGGGTACTGCTTGGCCAGACCGCCGGTGACATACCACATCGAGTTCTGCAAAAGGTAGGACATACCGATCGCGGAGATCATTACCGACATGCGCGGCGCAGTGCGCAGGGGCTTGTAGGCGATCTTTTCCACTGCGATGCCCAGCAGTACCGTTGCCACCACCACCAGCGGGATGGAAATGGTCAGCGGAAGGGAAGCAGTAGCGTACACCATCAGAAAACCGGCTACGGTAAAGATATCGCCGTGGGCAAAGTTGATCAGGCGCAGGATGCCGTACACCATCGTGTAGCCAATGGCGATCAATGCATACTGGCCGCCCACCGAGATACCTGCCAGCAAATAGGGCAGAAACTTTGCAGCCATAAGGGGGACCCTCCATTTCTTACAACATTTAATAAAATAAACTCCTCCAGTCACCTCCGGTGACAGCCCCCTCCCAGAGGGGGCCAAACCTGCCGGAAAGCTACAAAAAGGCTCCCTCGTTGACGGAGGGAGTTTAAAATTTTGTTCAGCCGTCCACGCTCTGAGTCTTGACGAACTCAAACGCGCCGTCGGCAGCTTTCTTGATGTAAGCCATATCCTTGTTGGCATCACCGGTGGTCTGATCAAAGGTGATGTTGCCGGTCACGCCGTCGTAGTTTACGCCGTACAGAGCATCGCGGATGGCGGTGCCGTCGGTGCTGCCTGCTGCCTTGATGGCTTCCAGAGCCACCATGTAGCCGTCGTAGCCCAGTGCAGAAACAGCTGCCACGATGTCATTGCCGCCGTTGTTGGTCAGCTTCTGGCTGTCGGCGTTCAGCCACTCCTTAAAGCCGGTCACGAACTCCTTGGCTGCGCCGGAATCATCGTTCTCATCAAAGAAGGTGGAGCAATACACCTGCACGCTGGTGCCCTTTTGTGCATCCAGAATAACGCTGGACTCCCATGTGTCGCCTGCGGTAATGGGTTTGTCAAAGCCTGCAGAAGCAGCCTGTGTGATGATCTGGGCTGCGTAGGTGGTAGCGCAGGGAGCAAAGATCACATCTGCACCGGCGTTGATGGCGTTCTGGATGTAGGCGGAGAAGTCCGAGGTGCCCTCGGGGAACTGCTCGCTGGTAACAGTGCCGCCCAGATCCTCAAAAGCGTTGACGAAGTAGGTGGCCAGACCGGAGCCGTAGTCCTCGCCCAGCATGCTCAGCACGTAGGCGTTGGCAGCACTGAACTCATCCTTTGCAAAGTTTGCCATGACCGAGCCCTGGAACGGGTCAAGAAAGCAGACACGGAAGTAGTAGGGGTTGGCCTCAGTCACGGCGGGGTTGGTGCAGGAGCAGCCAATGGCCGGGATGGAAGCGGACTGGAAGGTGGGAGCGGCTGCAATGGAAACACCGGAGCCGTAGCTGCCCAGCACGATGGAGACTTTTTTGGAGACCAGCTCCTGTGCAGCAGTCACGGCCTTATCGGTGCTGGACTGGTTATCCACTTCCACCAGCTCCACGTTATAGGTCTCACCGCCGATCTCCACGGTGGGAGCAAGGCTGTTGGCGTACTCGACACCCAGCACTTCCTGCTTGCCGCCTGCGCCGTTATCACCGGAAGCCGGTTCAAACACGCCGATCTTAATGGTCTTGCCGCCTGCAGAAGAGCCGCTTGCGGAACCGCCAGAAGAAGAGCAGCCTGCCAAAGCTGCTGCTGCGGCGGTGATGCCTGCCGCTTTCAGGAAATCACGACGCGAAATGAATGCTTTCATAAGAATTGCCTCCTCTATTATTTCTTAACACTTTCCCAGATAAAACAAGAAAAACCCGCAACGGCGCAGTGATCCTCAGATCCTGCATCGTTGCGGGTTTCTTAGCATTGTTTTAGCACATGAAAAGGAACTTGTCTAGGCTGAATTTGAATTTTTTTAAATTTTCGTCAGATGATAAAAAGAAACTGTACTTGAACAGCGTGCATTTTGGGCGGTTTTGATACAGACTGTCTTTTGACCGAATACAGATTTGCCGAAAGGGTCATACTTTAATCCGCTGCACGTCCCAGCCGCATCTTGAAATCGCTGTAGCCGAACTTCACCAGCTCCCGGCAGGTGCCGTTTTCGTCCATTGCCCAGATGGGCGGCAGCGGCATCCCGTTGAAGGTGTTGTTCTTGCAGGTGGTGTAGATGGCCATATCGCCGAAAATGAGCCTTTGCCCCTCGGTGAGCGGGGAGGCAAAGCTGTAGTCGCCCACCACATCCCCGGCAAGGCAGGTGGGGCCGCCAAGGCGGATGAGGTACGGCTTTTCGCCGGGGTCCCCGGCATCCAGCAGCGGCGGGCGGTAGGGCATCTCAATCACATCCGGGGTGTGGCAGGCCGCAGACATGTCCAGAATGGCAAGGCTCGTCTCGCCATTTTGCAAAGTATCCAGCACAGTGGTAACAAGATACCCGGCGTTCAGCGCCCATGCTTCGCCCGGTTCCAGATACACCTGCACGCCGTACTTTTTCTGTGTTTTGGTAATGCACTGTTCCAGCGTGGCAAGGCGGTAGCCGGGGCGGGTGATATGGTGCCCGCCGCCAAAGTTGAGCCACTTCATCCGGGGCAGAAGACCCCCGAACTTTGCTTCCACCGCCGCCAGCGTCAGGGCCAGTGCATCGGCATCCTGCTCGCACAGGGTGTGGAAGTGCAGTCCGTCCAGTAATTCGGGCAGGGTCGGGTCTGCTTGCACGGCGGCATCCCACTGGGCGCGGGTGGTGCCAAGGCGGCTGCCCGGGGCGCAGGGGTCGTAAATTGCATGGCCTTCCTGCGTGGAGCACTCCGGGTTCAGCCGCAGGCCCACGCTCTTGCCCGCCGCCTTTGCTGCCGGGCCGAACTTTGCCAGCTGGCTGGGCGAATTGAACACGATGTGGTCGGCGTACTGCAGCAGCTCCGCGAACTCGTCTGCCCGGTAGGCCGCGCAGAACACATGGTTCTCTTTTTCCGGCAGCTCTTCTTTGCCAAGGCGGCTCTCGTACAGGCCGCTGGCCTCGGTGCCCGCCAGATAAGGAGCCAGCACCGGGTAAACATTAAAGTTGGAAAAAGCCTTCTGCGCCAGCAGAATTTTGCAGCCGGTGCGCTGCTGCACCCCCAGCAGAAGTTCGCCGTTGCGGCGCAGCTGCCCTTCGTCCAGCAGGTAGCAGGGGGTGGGCAGAGAGGCAAGCGTTTCCCAAGAAAGGTTTGCAAGGCCCGCAAAGGGCGGGCGGGTATCGGCCAGCCGCATCAGTCCACCAGCGCCGGGCTGTGGCTCTCGGAACGGGGCAGGCCGTACTTGTCCAGAGCGTCCAGATACGGGTCCGGATCAAACTCTTCCACAGTGTGCACGCCCTTGGTGGTCCACTTGCCGGTGAGCAGCATCAGTGCGCCGCACATGGCCGGTACGCCGGTGGTGTAGCTGATGGCCTGACTGCCCACCTCCTTGTAGCACTCCTGATGGTCGCAGACGTTGTAGATGTAGTAGGTCTTTTCCTTGCCGTCCTTCTTGCCGGTGAAGATGCAGCCGATGTTGGTCTTGCCCTTGGTGCGGGGGCCAAGGCTGGCGGGGTCCGGCAGCAGAGCCTTGAGGAACTGGATGGGCACGATCTCCTGCCCGTTGAAGTTGACCGGGGTGGTGGACAGCATGCCCACATCCTCCAGACAGCGCATGTGGTCGAGATAGCTCTGGCCAAAGGTCATGAAGAAGCGGATGCGCTTTGCCTCCGGGATGTTCTTGGCAAGGGACTCGATCTCCTCGTGGTGCAGCAAGTACATATCCTTGTCGCCCACCTGATCGAAGTTGTATTCCCGCTTGATGCTCATAGCCGGGATCTCCACCCAGTGGCCGTTCTCCCAGTAGCTGCCGGGAGCGGACACCTCGCGCAGGTTGATCTCCGGGTTAAAGTTGGTGGCAAAGGCATAGCCGTGGTCGCCGCCGTTGCAGTCCAGAATATCAATGGTGTCAATGGTGTCGAACTCGTGCTTTTTGGCGTAGGCGCAGTAAGCCTGGGTCACGCCCGGGTCGAAGCCGCTGCCCAGCAGGGCGGTCAGGCCGGCTTCCTCAAACTTCTTTGCGTAGGCCCACTGCCAGCTGTAATCAAAGTAGGCGGAGAAGCCTGCTTCCTTGCAGCGCTTCTCGTAGATGGCACGCCACTCCGGGTCGTCGGTGTTCTCCGGCTCGTAGTTGGCGGTGTCCATGTAGTTTACGCCGCAGGCAAGACAGGCATCCATGATGGTCAGGTCCTGATAGGGCAGGGCAATGTTCATCACGAGGTCGGGCTGATAAGCCTTGATGAGGGCGATCACTTCGTCCACCTTGTCGGCATCCACCTGTGCGGTGGTGATCTTGGTAGCGGTTTTGGGGGCCAGTTCTGCAGCCAGCTTGTCGCACTTGGACTTGGTACGGCTGGCGATGCAGATCTCGGTGAACACCTCGGGTACCTGACAGCACTTGTGGATGGCAACGGAGGCCACGCCGCCGCAGCCGATGATCAGAACTTTGCTCATGATTTTTCTCCTTTATGTCAATGTGTGCAAATTCGGTCAGACCTGAAAGCCGGGCCAGCCCTTGTCCAGCGCGATCAGCGTTTCGCGCAGCACCTTGCAGGCGGTGGCGGTGGAAACGCCGGTGGTATCCAGCGTGGGAGCCAGCTCGTTGAGGTCTGCGGCTACGATGTTGGCTTTCGTCACGGTGCGGATGGCATCCAGCAGCTGCAAAAAGCTCACGCCGCCGGCTTCGGGCGTGCCGGTGCCGGGGAAGCAGGAGGGGTCCAGA
Organism: Faecalibacterium sp. Marseille-Q4896; assembly: GCF_017377615.1. Lineage (NCBI taxonomy): Bacteria > Bacillati > Bacillota > Clostridia > Eubacteriales > Oscillospiraceae > Faecalibacterium > Faecalibacterium sp. Marseille-Q4896. The sequence goes on along the minus strand of NZ_JAFREG010000002.1, from coordinate 115,514 downwards.
CAGTCGAGGTCGATGGTCAGGTAGACGGGCACCTTGCTCTCGCACAGCTGTTCCGTCAGCTCGGCAAGGCCGGTAAAATCGAATTTGTGCATCTCGGTGTGCTGGGCTGCAAATTCGAACTCGGCGCGGTCGCCGCTGCGGATGCAGAACTGATGGATGCGGCCGTCGCCCACCAGCTCATGGCAGCGGCGCAGCACGCAGGCGTGGCTCAGCTTTGCACCAAGGTAGTCGTCCCGCAGGTCGGCGTGGGCATCAAAGTGCACGATGTGCAGATCCGGATATTTCTTCACAGCAGCCCGCACGGCACCCAGCGTCACCAGATGTTCACCGCCCAGCAGCAACGGGAACTTGCCGTCCTGCAGGATCTCCTCTGCGCGGGCTTCGATGTCCGCAAGGGCACTCTCGCTGGAGCCGAAGCACAGCTCCAGATCACCGCTGTCGAAGATGTCAAAATCGGTCAGGTCGGCATTCTGATAGGGGCTGTAGGTCTCCAGACCATAGCTTTCGTGTCGGATGGCCGCCGGGCCGAACCGTGCGCCCGGGCGGTAGCTGGTGGTGGAATCGTAGGGCGCACCGTACAGCACGATGCTGGCGGCGCGGTAGCTGCTGTCACAGCCGATGAAGTTTTCAATGTTGGGTTGCATCAGTGTTCCTCCACTTCCCGCAGCATTTCCTCAAGGAATGCCGGCAGGTAAAATGCGCCGACATGCAGCCGGGCGGTGTAATAGCGGGTGCGCATGTTCAGCGCCTTCCATGCGTCTGCATCCAGATCATCGATGGGATGATACTTTTTGCTGGCAAAGCCGAACAGCCAGTACCCAGCCGCAAAGGTGGGAATGTGTGCCTGATACACTCGGCTGATGGGGAAGGTGGACGCAATGCGCTTGTGGCTGCGCTGCATGGCGCTGGCATCCTCGGCATAGAAGGGGCTGCCCTGCTGGTTCACCATGATGCCGTCCGCTTTCAGGGCATTGAAGCAGCTGCCGTAGAACTCGCGGGTGAACAGACCCTCGGATGGGCCGAAGGGATCGGAGGAGTCCACGATGATGAGGTCGTACTCCTCCTCGCAGCGGCGGATATACTTGAGGGCGTTCTCAAAATAGATGTGCACCCGGCGGTCATCCATGCGGCAGGCGTTGCTGGGCAGGAAGGCGCGGCAGGCTTCCACCACCTGCGGGTCCATCTCCACAAGGTCGATGCGCTCCACCCGGTCGTAGCGGGTCAGCTCCCGCACCACGCCGCCGTCACCGGCACCGATGACAAGGATGTCTTTTGCCTGCTTGTGCACCGCCATGGGCACATGCACGATCATCTCGTCATAGATGAATTCGTCGCGCTCGGTCAGCATCACATTGCCGTCCAATGTGAGCACCCGGCCAAACTCCGGCGTTTCAAAAATATCGATGCGCTGGTAATCGCTCTGCTTGGAGTAGAGCTGTTTGTTCACCCGGATGCTGTGCTTCACGTCCGGGGTGTGAAACTCAGAAAACCAAAATTCCATCTGCATTCCCTCCTTATGCCAGAACGTTCAGCCGCTCGATGTCCGGGTCCTCGGGGCCGGTCATGCTGCAGCCCTTGGCCTTGGCGTACTCGATGTAGTTCAAAATTTCCTTGGTGATGCGCTCGCCAGGGGCCAGAATGGGAATGCCCGGCGGGTAGCACATGACGAACTCGCTGCACACCATGCCCTCGGTCTCCCGGAGCGGCAGGCTCTTTTTGGGGGCATAGAACGCCTCCTGCGGGCTGGCAGCCACAACGGGGTCGATGTATTCCTGACTCAGCAGGCCGGAGCCATCGGTCTGGTAGCGGCGCTTGATCTCGGCCAGCGCGCTGACCAGACGCTCCACCTCCTGCGGGCGGTCGCCGATGGAAAGGTAGGCCAGAATGTTGCCAATGTCGCCGAACTCGATCTGGATGTCGTACTCATCGCGCAGGATGTCGTACACCTCAATGCCTGCAAGGCCGATATCCAGCGTGTGGACGCTGAGCTTGGTAGTATCAAAGTCAAAAACGGAGTCGCCGTTGCACAGCTCCTTGCCAAAGGCGTAGTAGCCGCCCACGGCGTTGATCTCCTCTCGGGCATACTCGGCCATGTCGGCCACTTGGTGGAATACCTGCCGCCCGCGCTGCGCAAGGTTGCGGCGGGAGATATCCAGACTGGACATGAGCAGGTAGCTGCCGGAGGTGGTCTGGGTCAGGTTGATGATCTGCCGCACATAGCCCGGGTGCACATTGGGGCCGATGAGCAGCAGGCTGGACTGCGTTAAACTGCCGCCGCTCTTGTGCATGGAGACGGATGCCATATCAGCCCCTGCCGCCATGGCAGACACCGGCAGGCCGCCGCCAAAGTAGAAGTGGGTGCCGTGGGCTTCGTCTGCAAGGCAGAGCATCCCGGCATCGTGGGCCATTTTTACGATGGCGCGCAGGTCAGAGCAGATGCCGTAGTAGGTGGGGTTATTCACCAGCACAGCCACAGCATTCGGATGCTCTTTAATGGCCTTTTCCACCTGTTCCCGCTTCATGCCCAGCGAGATGCCAAGGCGCTTATCCACCTCGGGGTTCACATACACCGGCACCGCGCCGCACAGTACCAGTGCGTTCAGCACACTGCGGTGCACATTGCGGGGCAGAATGATCTCATCACCGCGCTTGCAGGCGGTAAGCACCATGCTCTGCACACTGCTGGTGGTGCCGCCCACCATGAGGAATGCGTGGGCAGCGCCAAAGGCATCTGCGGCCAGCTCCTCTGCTTCCCGGATGACCGATACCGGGTGGCAGAGATTATCCAGCGGCTTCATGCTGTTCACATCCACACCCACGCACTGCTGGCCCAGAAAGGCGGTCAGCTCCGGGTTGCCGCGGCCCCGCTTGTGGCCGGGCACATCAAAGGGCACCACCCGCATTTTGCGGAACTGTTCCAGCGCTTCATAGATGGGCGCACGGTTCTGGTTCAGCCGGAACCGTGTTCGGTTCTCACTCATGTTTTTCCTCCGTCCCTGATCCCGATGCAAACAAAAAAGCGCAAGTACCGCACAAAAAGTGCAGACTTGCGCTTTGAAAAGCATTTGAATGCGCCGCCAAAGACCCCCGGAAGAAACACCAGAGTACAAAGGCCGCTTCGCATGATTCAAAAAAGACGGGATTATGAGAGTCTATATAGCAATTCTGCTTTTACTGCTCTTTATTGACCGTTTCACAAGTCTGCACACTGACTGCGCAATTTCATGGTTGTAAAGGAACCAACTTATAAAATTTGAGCTGCTACACTCAATCAATAATGGCGGCTGTGCCGCCGGTCGGCAGTGGACCCGGCTGTCCGTATGGCCTTAGCCCCGCTGGGCGGTCCATGGTAAATTGCTTTGAAAAGACTCTGCCATGCTTTGTCTCTCAAAATCAAATGTGATTTTATCATGCACAGAAAGCATTGTCAATGATTTTTTTGAAGAAAAATTTAAAAAATCAATGCACAGAGTACCAACCTGAATACCGTTGCAAAATATTATGATGCACAGTACACGATGGTTACTACGGTTCTTATTGTTCTGCTGATCCTTGTACTGCTGGAGATCGTCCTGCTGAACGGTGCCGCAGCTGTTCGAATCCACCCGCCCGATGAGTTTAGCCTTGTCGCAAAACAAAAACCTCAGCGTACTTTCATACGTTGAGGTTTTTTGGTGGGCGCGGGTGGATGTCGCGAGCCGCGCATCTAAAAAAGCCCCGCAGGGGCTTTTTTACCCGCCGGACTATTCGGCGGGCCGATGCTGTTCGAATCCACCCGCCCAGTGAGTCTGGCTTTGCAGCAAAACAAAAACCTCAGCGTACTTACATACGTTGAGGTTTTTTGGTGGGCGCGGGTGGATGTCGCGAGCCGCGCATCTAAAAAAGCCCCGCAGGGGCTTTTTTGCCCGCCGGACTATTCGGCGGGCCGATGCTGTTCGAATCCACCCGCCCGACGAGTTTAGCCTTGTCGCAAAACAAAAACCTCAGCGTACTTTCATACGTTGAGGTTTTTTGGTGGGCGCGGGTGGATTCGAACCACCGAAGCTGAAAGCAGCAGATTTACAGTCTGTCCCCATTGGCCACTCGGGAACACGCCCATATTCACTTTTTGTGTCCTTCGCCGGACGACTTGTTTATTCTATCATGCAGAAAGGCTTTTGTCAACTGTTTTTTTACCTTTTTCTTCAAATGCGTTTTCCGTGCAGAGAAACGGCAGAGCAAAGGCGGGAAAAGCCCTGCAGCCATGCAGGCACGGCAAAGTCGGAGAAAAAAGCCAGCCGGAAGAAATTGATAAGCAAATTGCAAGAAAAACTCGGGACAATATGTGAAAAGTGCAAGACTTTTTGTCTCTGCATTGAAAAACGCAGGAAGGCGTGATATATTTAAAACGCAACAAAGTGCAACAAAATGGATGGCGCTTTTGTCACTCTGTGGCAAATCAGGCGGGATCAGTAGAAAAAGAAAGGCATAGCGACAAACCATGACGATTCAGGAATGTTATAGACAGATGGGCGCAAATTATGAGGACGTGCTCAAGCGGCTTTACAACGAAGGTATGATCTGCAGATTTACGCTGATGTTTTTGAACGACGACAGCTATCCGAAACTGGAGCAGGCATTGAAGGAAGGAAATGTGAAGGAAGCATTCCGTGCGGCACACACGCTCAAGGGCGTGTGCCAGAACCTGGGCTTTACCAACCTGTATCAGCCCACCTACGATTTGACCGAGGTGCTGCGCACAGGCACACTGGAAGGTACCAAGGAGCTGTTTGACAGCGTGACCTGCCAGTACAAAATCACCATCAATGCGATCCGTGCGCTCCAGTAAGCTCCGCATTTGGCTCGATCTCCAAACGGCATCCTTCCTTATAAAAAGGCAGGATGCCGTTTTTTATTGCATTCTGCGCAGTTTTATGATATAATGCCGGACGAACTGAACAGAAAAACAGCAGGTGCCTTTTGCCGATGCACTGCACGGCGGAAAGGGTAAAAGGGAAGCGGGTGCAGATCCCGCACGATCTCGTCACTGTGATAAGGGAGTCCGCATCAGGGTGCTTTGCACCAGCCACTGGAGCTTTTGCTCTGGGAAGGAGATGACGGGCGGCGATCTTTCAGTCAGGAAACCTGCCTGCTGTTGGTACGGGGGTGCAAACCCCAGATCACGAGGAATTGGTTGTACCAAAAAGCCCTGAAACAACAGAGGTCTTTTTGTCATGCCATCCGCAGGACAGAAGGGCCTCTTTTTTCATCTCTCTTTCCTGTACCCTTTGTTTGGTTCAAACCGCAATTTATCCAGCAGGAAAGGACAAGAACAATGAGAAAGATCGAAACCAAAAAGCTGGCCGCAGCTGTTACGGCTCTGGCTCTGTGCGCCGGCGTGCTCACCGGCTGCGGCGGTGCTGCTTCCGGCACTGCATCCAGCACCGCTGCGTCTTCCGCTTCCAGCGAAGCGAGCAGCGAGGAGGCTGACGAAATGGCAGCAAAGAACGTGGCAGACCTGATCGATGCCATCTATGTGCAGGAGCGCAATGAGGATACCGATGCCCAGTGCGAAGCCGCCAAGGCTGCATGGGATGCCCTGACCGACACCCAGAAGGAACTGGTGGAAGGTGAGAACGCCGACCCCGACTACTTTGGCCGTGACACCGGCGATGCTTCCAAGGACGATGCCCGCAATCAGGACGACATTGGCGACAACGAGCTGCTGGTGGTCTCCTTCGGCACCTCCTTCAACGACAGCCGCGTGAAGGACATCAAGGGCATCGAGGATGCTCTGCAGGCCGCATACCCGGATTGGTCTGTGCGCCGCGCATTCACCGCACAGATCATCATCAACCATGTGCAGGCTCGTGACGGCGAAAAGATCGACAACATGCAGCAGGCCATGGACCGCGCTGTGGAAAACGGCGTGAAGAATCTGGTCGTCCAGCCCACCCACCTGATGCACGGTGCTGAGTACGACGAGATGATGGAAATGATCGACACCTACCGCGACAAGTTTGAATCTGTCGCTGTGGCTGAGCCCCTGCTGGGCGAGGTCGGTTCCGATGCCACTATCATCAATCAGGATAAGGAAGACGTTGCCAAGGCTGTCACCGCTGCTGCCGTGAAGGAAGCCGGCTACGACAGTCTGGATGCCGCTGCTGCGGACAAGGTCGCCTTTGTCTTTATGGGCCACGGTACCTCGCACACCGCAAAGGTGAGCTACAGCCAGATGCAGACCACTATGCAGACTCTGGGCTACGACAATGTGTTCATTGGCACCGTTGAGGGCAAGCCGGAAGAGACTGCCTGCGAGAACGTCATCGAGGCTGTTAAGGCTGCGGGCTACACCAAGGTCATCCTGCGCCCGCTGATGGTGGTTGCCGGCGATCACGCCAACAACGATATGGCCGGTGAAGATGCCGACTCCTGGCTGAGCCAGTTCAAGGCTTCCGGTGCTTTCGACAGCATCGACTGCCAGATCGCTGGTCTGGGTGGGATCGAGGATGTCCAGAACCTGTATGTCGCCCACACCAAGGCTGCCATTGATTCTCTGAACGGTTGATCTTCAAGAACCCTCTCCGTCTCGCGGCCGCTTTGCGGCATCCGGTGGAGAGGGTTCATTTTTTATCTGAACAATGGTATAATAAAAGCTGATTTTTTATAATGTAGAGGTATTTCCTATGAAACGCGTTTTTTCCTGTGTTGTCGCTGCTTCTCTGGCATTGAGTCTGCTGGTGGGCTGCGGCGCTTCTTCCACGGCATCTTCTGCAGCTTCCAGTGCTGCTTCTTCCGAGGCGGCATCCTCTGTGGCTTCTTCTGCCGCTGAGACCGCCGCTTTGCCGGATGGTGTGTATACCGCCGAGTTTGACACCGACAGCAGCATGTTCCACGCCAACGAAGCCTGCGACGGCAAGGGCACCCTGACTGTGGAGAACGGCCAGATGACCTTCCATGTCAGCCTTGCTTCCACCCATATCGTCAACCTGTATCTGGGCAAGGCTTCCGATGCCGCCGACCACGAGGCCGACTGGCTGCAGCCCACCACAGATACCGTTACCTATTCCGACGGCACCTCGGAGGAGGTGTACGGCTTCGATATCCCGGTCTCTGCTGTGGATGCCGACTTTGATCTGGCTATTCTGGGCACCAAGGGCAAGTGGTACGACCATGTCGTCAGCGTGCGTGATGCCGTGGAAAAGGCTGCGGAAGCCGAGACCCCGGCAGACGGCACCTACACCTGTGATGTGACGCTGGAAGGCGGCTCCGGCCGTGCCACCGTGGAGAGCCCCGCAGCCCTGACCGTGGCAGACGGCAAGATGACCGCCACCATCGTGTGGAGCAGCCCGAACTATGATTATATGATCGTGGACGGCGAGAAGTATTTGCCCACCAACACCGAGGGCAATTCCACCTTTGAAATTCCGGTATCGGCGCTGGATACCGCACTGGATGTCACCGCCGACACCGTTGCCATGAGCACCCCCCACGAGATCGAGTATACGCTGACCTTTGATTCCGCAAGTCTGAAGGCTAACGATTGAGAATGCCCTCCGCTCACGCTCTGGGCATACTCAGCGGAAAATCAATTTTTTATTTCGCGTTTGTCGCGGCTCCGACGCTTGTCAGGGCAAAGCCCTTCCATCTGCTATCGCCGATCGCTCGCCTGCTTGAAAGACCCACTGGGGCTTTCATTGCTGCGCAACCGCAGGGCCGCTCCAAACGCCTTTTCACAAGAGGGGTCGGAACGACAAACGTCCGGATATTTGAATGAAAATCACTCGCAACCAATTTCTGAAACTGATCCCTGCTGCGGCGCTGACGCTGACCGGCTGCGGCAGCAAGGCTCAACCTGCCAATACGGAAAGTCTTGTTTTTTCCCATCATTACAAGCTGGACTATGCACAGCAGTTCACAGCGGACTGCTATGAGGGCGGCTATACCATGCTGACCATCGCGGAGTCGGATGCACGGTTCCTTGTTGTGCCGGAAGATGCTGCGGAGGTGGACGGTCTGCCTGCTGATGTGACTGTGCTGCGCCAGCCGGTGGAGAATATTTATCTGGTCTCCACCTCGGTGATGGATCTGCTTTTGCATCTGGACGCACTGGACAGCGTGGCCTTTTCCGGCACCAAGGCCGAGGGCTGGTATCTGCCCGCGGTGCAGCAGGCCATGGAAGAGGGAAAAATCGCGTATGCAGGCAAGTACAGCGCCCCGGATTACGAGCAGATCCTGGCAGCGGGCTGCCGCCTTGCCATTGAGAATACCATGATCCTGCACACGCCGGAGGTAAAGGAGCAGCTGGAACACTTTGGCATCCCGGTGCTGGTGGAGCGTTCCAGCTACGAGAGCGACCCGCTGGCCCGCATGGAGTGGATCAAGCTTTACGGCATCCTGCTGGGCAGGGAAGAACAGGCCGAGCAGGTGTTTTCCGCGCAGGAGACAGCCGTTCAGCCCATCCTCTCGCAGAAACCCACGGGAAAAAGCTGTGCCTTCTTCTCGCTGACCACCAACAACCTTGCCACTGTGCGCAAGGGCAGTGACTATGTGGCCCGCATGATCGAGATGGCGGGCGGCAGCTATGTCTTTGCGGACCTGACGGACAATGGTAACAGCCTTGCTACCATGAACCTGCCGCTTGAGGACTTCTATGCAGGTGCAAAGGATGCCGATGTGCTCATCTACAACAGCGCCATCGAGGGCATGATCGCATCGGTGAGCCAGCTGACCGAGCGTTTTCCGCTGCTGAACGAATTCAAAGCGGTGAAGGAAGGGCAGGTGTGGTGCACCACCCAGAGCCTGTTCCAGCAGAGCATGGAGCTGGCAGACCTGATCGTGGATATGAACCGGGTGTTTACCAAGGGCACACCTGCCGCCAGTACCCTGAAATTCCTCACCCATGTGGATTAAAGAATGAAAATTTTACAGAAAGGAAAGCCTATGACCCGTACCAGACGCCTTGCAGCCGCCTATATTGCCCTTGCGGCAGCCGTGGCTGTGCTTTTTGCGCTGAACCTGTTCTGGGGCAGCGTATCCCTTGCACCGGGTGCGGTGCTGACGGCACTGCTGGGCAAGGGCGGCGATGCGCTTGCGGGGAACATCATCCTGCAGCTGCGCCTGCCCCGCGCGGTCATGGCGGCGCTGTTGGGGGCAGCCCTCAGCGCGGCAGGCTACCTGCTGCAGACTTTTTTTGCAAACCCCATTGCCGGGCCATTTGTTATGGGCGTTTCCAGCGGCGCAAAGCTGGCGGTGGCCCTGACCATGGTGGTGTTTCTGGACCGCGGGATGCTGACCAGCTCGGCCACGATGATCGCGGCTGCCTTTGCGGGTGCCATGGCTTCCATGGCCTTTGTGCTGGCGGTGGCCCGGCGGGTGCAGCGCATGAGCATTCTGGTCATCTGCGGTGTGATGATCGGCTATATCTGCTCCGCCATCACCGATATCGTGGTGGCCTTTGCGCAGGATTCCAACATCGTCAATCTGCACAACTGGTCGCAGGGCAGCTTTTCCGGCGTGACATGGGCCAATGTGCAGGCTGCGGCACTGGTGGTGCTGCCTGCGCTGGCGGCATCCTTTCTGCTTTCCAAGCCCATGGCCGCCTACCAGATGGGCGAATCATATGCCCGCAGCGTGGGCGTGAATGTCAAGCCTTTCTCGGCAGCGCTGGTGCTGCTATCCAGCCTGCTGGCGGCCTGCGTCACCGCCTTTGCGGGGCCGATCTCCTTTGTAGGCATCGCGGTGCCGCACCTTGTCAAGCAGCTGCTGGGCAGCGCAAAGCCGCTGTATGTGCTGCCGGGGTGCTGCTTGGGCGGTGCGGCTTTCTGCCTGTTCTGCGACCTGCTGGCCCGCAGTCTGTTCGCGCCCACGGAGCTGTCCATCAGCTCGGTCACGGCCGTGTTCGGCGCACCGGTGGTCATCTGGCTGCTGGTGCGGCGCAATTCAGAGCGGGAGGGCGCATGATGAACGAAAAAGCACTTTGCACTGCGCGGGAGCTTGCCATCGGCTACGGCAAGACACCGCTGCTCTCGGATATTTGCCTCGGGGTGCAGCCGGGCCAGATCCTGACCTTGATCGGGCCCAACGGCGCAGGCAAATCCACCCTGCTCAAAACACTGGCGGGCCAGCTGGCCCCCATGGGCGGCACAGTGCTGCTGGCGGGGAAGGATCTTACTGCCTATACCGGAACGGAGCGGGCCAAAAAGCTGGCTCTCATGGCTCCCCACAGCCGCCGGATGGAGCTGACCACCTGCTTTGACTTTGTTTCGGCGGGGCGCTATCCCTACACCGGACGGCTGGGTATTTTGTCTGCTGAGGACAGGCAGCAGGTGCACAGAGCTTTGGAGCTGGTGGGCGCGGCACAGCTGGCAGGCCGGGATTTTAACCGCATCAGCGACGGCCAGCGCCAGCGCATCCTGCTGGCCCGGGCACTGTGCCAGCAGCCGGAAGTGATCCTGCTGGACGAGCCGACCTCTTTTCTGGATATCAAGGGCAAGATCGAGCTGCTCACCATTTTAAAGGAGCTGGCCCATACCGGTCAGCTGGCGGTGATCCTGAGCCTGCACGAGCTGGAATTGGCCGAAAAAATAGCGGACACGGTGGTGTGCGTTTCGCCCGGCGGTGTTTCCGGCGTGCTGACCCCGGAACAGGCGTTTCAGCCGGAGAATATCCGCACCCTGTACGGCCTGACCGAACAGCAGTACACGGCTCTGTTCGGCACACCGGAGCCGGAAGCCGAAAAGGCACCCGCCGGAAAACCTCAGTTTGAGCATTACGTCCGCAGCGGGCAGAAGCTGCTGCGCTGCGGCTATACCACCGGCACCTGTGCCGCGCTGGGGGCTGCAGGGGCGGCGCGTCTGCTGCTGACCGGCCGCGAACCGGAAACGGTGGCTCTGCGCACGCCCAAGGGCATTGTGGTGGAGGTGGCACCCATTTACTGCCGCAGAACGGATGCCGGTGCGGTATGTGCCATCCGCAAGGACGGCGGCGACGATGTGGACGTGACCACGGGCCTGCCGGTGATTGCATCGGTGGTGCTGGAACCGGATGCCCCCGGCGTGCGCATCCTTGGCGGCGAGGGGGTGGGCCGGGTGACGAAGCCCGGCCTTGACCAGCCCGTAGGCGAAGCCGCCATCAACCATGTGCCCCGCCAGATGATCGCCGAGGCGCTGGAACGGGAAGCTGAAAATGCTGCCTACACCGGCGGCTTTGCGGTGACCATCTCTGTGGAAGGCGGTGCCGAGACGGCAAAGCGCACCTTCAACCCGCACATCGGGGTGGAGGGCGGGCTTTCCATTCTGGGCACCAGCGGCATCGTGGAACCCATGAGCCAGCAGGCCATTCTGGATACCATCCAGCTGGAAATGAATCAGGCCGCACTGCGTGCAAAAAATGCCCCCGGCCCCCGGCGGCTTGTGCTGGCCCCCGGCAACTACGGGCTGGATTATCTGGCCAGCGCTCTGCCGCAGTTCGAGCGGTTCCCGGTGGTCAAGACCTCCAACTTTATCGGGGATACGCTGGATATGGCTGCCACGGCCAAATTTGAGGAAGTGCTTCTGGTAGGCCACGTGGGCAAGCTCTGCAAGCTGGCAGCAGGGGTCATGAACACCCACTCCCACACGGCGGATGGCCGCGCTGAAGTGTTTTGCGCCCATGCGGCGCTGTGCGGTGCCGCGCATGAGGTGTGCGCCGCCCTGATGGATGCCGCCACCACGGATGCCTGCCTTGACATTCTGGACGGCGCACAGCTGCGTGCACCGGTGCTGGAAAGCATCCTTGCCGCCATCCAGATGCATCTGGACCGACGGGCAGGCGGGGCCTTCCGGGTGGGCGCGGTGCTGTTCTCCAACCAGCACGGCCCGCTGGGCGAGACAAAAACGGCAAAGGAGCTGATGCAGGAATGGCAGAACTGAAAGGTACATTTTACGGTGTCAGCGTCGGCCCCGGCGACCCGGAGCTGATGACGCTGCAGGCTGTGCGGCTCATCCGGCAGTGCCCGGTGCTGGCCGCGCCGCAGACTGCTTCCGGCCAGATGCTGGCGCTGGACATCGCCCGCAGTGCGCTGGGAAAAGCGCTGGACGGCAAGACCATCGTCCCGCTGTACTTTGCCATGAGCCGTGACCCGGCCGTGCTGGCGGCTTCGCACGAAAAAGCCGCCGCCGCGGTGCGGCAGTATCTGGATGCCGGGCAGGACGTTGCCATGCTGAACATCGGTGATGTTTCCATCTATGCCACCTTTGGTTACCTGCAGGAGATCTTGCAGGCCGGGGGTTATGCCACCGCCATGGCGGCAGGCGTGCCCAGCTTTTGTGCGGCGGCGGCGCGGCTGAATGTGCCGCTGACCGGCGGCATGGATACGCCGCTTACCATTGCGCCCGGCGGCTGGACAGACCGCGTGCTGGAAATGCCCGGCACCAAGGTATTGATGAAAGCCGGCAGGCAATTGCCTGTCTTATTGGATACCCTGCAGCAGGCAGATAAGCTGAAAAAAAGCGCACTTGTGTGCAACTGCGGTCTGCCGGACGAGCGGGTCTACCCGGATCTTTCCCTTGAGCGGCCGCAGGAACAGGCCGGTTATTTTGCCACTGTTTTGGTAAAGGAGTAACGTTATGGTACATTTTGTTGGTGCAGGCCCCGGCGCACCGGACCTCATCACCCGGCGGGGCGCGGCCCTGCTTCAGAAAGCCGACTGCATCATCTATGCGGGCAGTCTGGTGAACCCGGCCCTGCTGGGCCTTGCAAAGGCAGATTGCGCCATTTATAACAGCGCTGAAATGACGCTGGAGCAGGTGCTGGATGTGATGCGGCAGATGGAAGCTGCGGGTAAGATCACCGTGCGCCTGCACACCGGCGACCCCTGCCTTTACGGTGCCATCCGGGAGCAGATGGATGTGCTGGATGCCGAGGGCGTTCCCTACGATGATACCCCCGGTGTGTCCAGCTTCTGCGGTGCAGCGGCGGCACTGAATGCAGAGTACACGCTGCCCACCGTGAGCCAGACCGTCATCATCACCCGCATGGAGGGCCGCACCCCGGTGCCGGAAAAAGAAAAGCTGGCAAGCCTTGCCGCCCACGGGGCAACGATGGTCATTTTCCTATCCATCGGCCTTGTGGACAAAGTACAGCAGGCGCTTCTGGCAGGCGGTGCCTATACGCCGGATACCCCGGCAGCGGTGGTGTATAAGGCCACATGGCCGGAAGAAAAAACGGTGCGCTGCACCGTAGGTACGCTGGCGGAAAGTGTTCATGCAGCGGGCATCACCAAAACGGCGCTCATCGTGGCAGGCGGCTTTCTGGGCCGGAACTATGAGCGCAGCAAGCTGTACGACCCGGCCTTTACCACCGAGTTCCGCAGGGGGACAGACCAGTGACCCGCGCCTATCTGGCCTTTACGGCAAAGGGCCTTGCACTGGCCCAAAAACTGGCGGCGGCATATCCCGGCAGTGTGACCCGCTGCGGCCATGAAGCCGGGCAGGTGCACCTTGCCGATTGGACGGCCCGCCAGTTTGCCGGGAGCGATGCCCTTGTTTTTGTAGGTGCTGTGGGCATTGCGGTGCGGGCCATTGCGCCCCACTGCCAAAGCAAGGCGCAGGACCCTGCCGTTGTGGTGCTGGACGAGTGCGGCCGCTTTGCCGTGCCCATCCTCTCAGGCCACCTGGGCGGTGCCAACGACCTTGCCCGGGCGCTTGCCGCTGTGTGCGGTGCGGTGCCGGTGATCACCACAGCCACCGACGCAAACGGTGTGTTTGCGGTGGACGAGTGGGCAAAGCACCAGAACTGCACCGTGCTGGAGCCGGAGCGCATCAAGCTTGTCAGCGGTGCACTGCTGGCGGGCAAAACGGTGCAGTTTGCATCCGACTGGCCCATTGCGGGTGCACCGCCTGATGGGATCACGGCGGGAGATGCCCCGGACTTTGCCCTCACCCTCTGCCCGGCGGGGGATGCGCTGCATCTGGTGCCGCACATCGGCGTGCTGGGCGTGGGCTGCAAACGCGGCACCAGCACCGAAACGCTGGCCGAAGCCTTTGCAGCTTTCTGTGCCCAGAACCGCCTTGCGCCGCAATGCATCACGGCGGCGGCAAGCATCGACTTAAAACAAAACGAGACGGGCCTGCTGACCTTCTGTAAGAGCCACAGCTGGCCGGTGCAGTTTTTCACAGCGGAACAGCTGCGTGCCGCCCCCGGCAGCTTTACGCCTTCGGCCTTTGTGCAGAGCGTTACCGGCGTGGACAATGTCTGTGAACGGTCGGCAGTGCTGGCCGCAGGCGGGACACTCGTTTTTCACAAATATGCCCATACCGGCGTGACCTTTGCGCTGGCCGTGCGGCCCTATGCCCCGGACTGGAGGTGGCAGAATGTTTGACCCGATGGAATTTGAGATCGACGAACCGGAAAAGGTAGTCTACGTGGTGGGCATTGGCCCCGGAGATGTTTACTACCTGACGCAGGAAGCCCAGAACGTTCTGGAACACGCAGATGCCATCTGCGGCTATAAACTTTATCTTGACCTGATCGAGCCGGAGTTCCCATGTGAGGAATATTATTCCACCGGCATGACCAAGGAGATCGACCGCTGCCGCTGGGCGCTGGAAAAGGCGGATACCGGCAGGCGCGTGGTGATGGTGTGCAGCGGCGACGCAGGCGTTTACGGCATGGCCAGCCCTGTGCTGGAACTGGCGCAGGATTACCCGGACGTTGCCGTAGAAGTGGTGCCCGGCCTTACGGCCGCCCTCAGCGGTGGGGCTGTGCTGGGCGCGCCGCTGGCCCACGATTTCTGCGTGATCTCCCTTTCCGACCGGCTTACCCCGTGGGAGGTCATCGAAAAGCGGCTGGCCTGCGCAGCGCAGGGAGATTTCTGTGTTGCACTCTATAATCCCTCCTCCAAGGGCAGGCCGGACTACCTGCAAAAGGCAGTGCGCATCCTGCGCGCAAACGGCAAGGCGGATGATACCGTCTGCGGCCTTGTGCGCAACATTGGCCGCGAGGGCCAGAGTTCCCGGGTGCTGACGCTGGCCGAGCTGGAAAACACGCCGGTGGATATGTTCACCACCGTGTATATCGGCAACAGCAATACCCGCGCCCTTTCGGGCCGGATGGTCACGCCGCGGGGGTACCGTAAGTGAAGGCGGTCGTGTTCAGCGGCACCACCGAGGGCCGTCGCTTTTCCAAAAAGCTGGCAGAGCTTGGCGTTGCGGTAACGGTGTGCGTGGCAACGCCGCTGGGTGCCGAGGAGCAGGGCGAAATGGCGGGCATCACGGTGCACGCCGGGCGGCTGCAGCCGGATGCCATGGCGGCATTGCTGGCGGGAGCTGATCTCTGCGTGGATGCCACCCACCCTTATGCAGTGGATGCCACCAGGAACATCCGCGCTGCAGCGGTGCAGGCGGGCGTGGAATACCGCCGCCTGCTGCGTGCGCAAAGCCCCTTGCCGCCCGGCTGTGCGGTGTTTGAAACAGCAGCGCAGACTGCAGAATATCTGGCCGGGACAGAGGGCAATATCCTGCTTGCCACCGGTGCCAAGGAGCTGGCTGTGTTTGCCGGGCTGGAACCGGCGCGGCTTTACCCGCGCGTCCTGCCCACGCCGGAGGGCATTGCCGCCTGTGAAGCGGCCAATGTCCCGCACCGGAACATCATTGCCATGCAGGGGCCGTTCAGTCTGGCGCTGAATAAGGCGTTGATCACACAGTTCCAGATCCGGTATCTCGTCACCAAGGACGGCGGCGCAGCGGGCGGCTTTGCCGAGAAGGTGCAGGCCGCTGCCGATACCGGCGCACAGCTGGTGGTGCTGCGCCGCCCGCCGGAAACTGGCGAGACGGAAACACAAATTTTAGCGTATTGCAAGGAGATTTTGCAATGGTCACACTGATCGGCATGGGCAGCGGAAAATGGAAAGCCCTTTCGGCGCAGGCACAGCAGGCTGTGCGCAGCGCGGGCCTTGTGTTCGGTGCAAAGCGGCTGCTGGCGGGCCTGCCTGCAGACTGCACGGCCCGGCAGTTCGCGCTCTACCAGCCCGCTGACATTCTGGAAACACTGGCACAAAACCCCGGGCAGGATGCTGCCGTGCTTTACAGCGGCGATACCGGATTTTACTCCGGTGCGTCCGGTCTGCTCACGCCGCTGCGGGCGCTGGGCATCCCCGCGCGGGTGTATCCGGGCGTTTCCAGCATCCAGCTGCTTTCAGCGGCGCTGGGCCGACCGTGGCAGGACTGGAAGCTGGTCTCGGCCCATGGCTGCGCCTGCGACCCGGTGGCCGAGTGCATGATGAACCGTTCGGTGTTCTTCCTCACCGGCGGCACTGAAACGCCCGCCTCTCTGTGCCAGAAGCTGACCGATGCCGGTATGGGCAAAGCCCACGGCGTGGTGGGCGAAAACCTTGGCACCGAGGCGGAAGCCATCCGCTACGGCTCTGCTGCAGAGCTGGCGGGGCAGAGCTTTGCACCACTCAGCGTGTTTCTGGTGGAAAACTTTGATCTGCCGCAGCTGCGTGCGCCGGGCTTCCCGGACGAAAGCTTCATCCGGAGCGAGGTGCCCATGACCAAGCAGGAGGTGCGCGCTGCTGCGCTGGCAAAGCTGGCGGTAATGCCCACCGACACTCTGTGGGATGTGGGCGCAGGCACCGGCAGTGTGAGCGTGGAGCTTGCGCTGGCGGCACCCAAAGGCCGCGTTTACGCCGTGGAGTGTGAACCGGATGCCTGTGAACTGATCCGTAAAAACCGGGCAAAGTTCCATGCTTGCAACCTCATCCTCATCGAGGGCCGCGCACCGGATGTGCTGGCAGACCTGCCTGCGCCGGATGCCGTGTTCATCGGCGGCACAAAAGGCGGCATGGAAGCCGTGCTGGATGAAGTGCTCGGCAAGAATCCGAACGCACGCATCTGCATTTCGGCCATTGCGCTGGAAACGCTGGGCGCTGCCATTGCCGCCCTCACGGCCCGGGGCCTGACCGCAGAGGTAACGCAGATCGCCGTCAGCCGCACAAAACCGGCGGGCCGACTGCACCTGCTCATGGCCAATAACCCCATCTTCCTCATTACGGGTACACGCAAATGATGCAATTCCTCATCGCCGCGCCTTCTTCCGGCAGCGGCAAGACCACTGTTGCCTGTGCAGTGCTGGCGGCGCTGAAAAAGCGCGGGGCCGACCCCTGTGCGTTCAAAAGCGGGCCGGACTACATCGACCCCATGTTCCACCGCTCGGCTCTGCAGGTGGACAGCCACAATCTGGATCTGTTTCTTTCCAACAGGGATATGGTGCGGGCCATTTTTGCCCGCTATGCCGCCGGGCATGGTGCCGCCGTGTGCGAGGGCGCTATGGGCTTTTATGATGGTCAGGGCCTGACCACCCGTGCCAGCGCTTGGGAACTGGCGGATACGCTGGGCCTGCCGGTGCTGCTGGTGGTACAGCCCAAGGGTGCCAGCGTGACGCTGGCCGCGCAAATTCAGGGCCTTGTGAACTTCCGCAAAAACAGCCATGTTTCGGGCATCCTGCTCAATGATTGTTCCGAAAAGCTGTATAAAATGCTCAAGGCCCTGCTGGAAAGGGAGACCGGCCTGCCGGTGCTGGGCTATCTGCCCCATTTGCCGCAGGCAGCGGTAGAAAGCCGACACCTCGGCCTGAAGACTGCAGATGAAATTGCCGACCTGCAGGAAAAGATCGCTCTGCTGGCCGATGCACTGGTGCTGGATTGGCAGCGCCTTGCCGTGCTGACCGAAAAGCCTGCGCCGGAAGCTTTGCCGGGAGCAGCTGCACCCACATCCGTCCGCATTGCGGTGGCAAAGGACGAGGCGTTCTGCTTTACCTATGCCGAAACGCTGGACGCACTGCGGGATGCCGGGGCGGAGCTTGTGCTTTTCAGCCCGGTGCAGGATGCGGTTTTGCCGGAAAATATAGGCGGGCTGTATCTGCCCGGCGGCTACCCGGAGCTGTACGCCAAAACTCTGAGTGAAAACAAAACCATGCTGGCTTCCATCCGGCAGGCCGTGCAGGCGGGCCTGCCCACAGCGGCCGAATGCGGCGGCTTTTTGTATCTGGGCCGGAGCCTTGAGGATGCCGACGGTAAGGCGTGGCCCATGGCAGACGTTCTGCCGGGCGATGGCATCCGGGTGGGAAGGCTGGTGCGCTTTGGCTATGCCGAAATGACCGCCAAGGCAGACAGTATGCTCTTCTGCGCCGGAGAAACGCTGCCCATCCACGAATTCCACCACTGGGATTCCACCGCAAACGGCACTGCATTTACGGCCCGTAAAAACGAGAAAATGCAGTGGGAATGCGGCTTTGCAAACGAGAATTTCTATGCGGGCTTCCCGCATTTATACTGGGCGGGCACGCCCCTGCCGGGCCGCTTTGTGCGCGCGGCAGAACGATACAGCAAAACAAAAGGATGACCAAAATGACCGAAACGGAACTGAATGCACTTTTGGCGGGTATCACCCCTGCCAACGAAGCTGCCCGCGCGGCGGCACACGCCCACTGGGCCAGCCTTGCAAAGCCTCTGGGCGGGTTGGGCCGGCTGGAGACCATGCTGGAGGATGCCGCCGCCCTTACCGGCAGTGCGGAGCTTGATCTTTCCCGCCGGGTGGTGGTGGTGCTCTGCGCGGATAACGGCGTGGTGGCGCAGGGCGTGAGCCAGACCGGGCAGGAAGTGACCCGTGCCGTGGCCGAAAACCTTGCCATGCGGCGCACCAGCGTGTGCCAGATGGCCCGCACGGCCCACTGCGATGTTCTGCCCGTGGATATGGGCATGGCAGGCGAACCGGTGCCCGGCGTGCGCAGCTGCCGCATTGCCGCAGGCACGGCGGATTTTACCAAAGGCCCTGCCATGAGCCGGGCTGAGGCGGTGCAGGCCGTTGGGGAGGGCATTGCCCTTGCCCGGGAACTGGCAGAGGATGGCTACAGGCTCATTGCCACCGGTGAAATGGGCATTGGCAATACCACCACCTCCAGCGCGGTGGCGGCAGTGCTGCTGGGCCAGCCCGTGGAGCTTATGACCGGGCGCGGTGCGGGCCTCTCGGACGAAGGGCTTGCCCGCAAGGTGGATGCCATCTGCCGCGGCATCCTGAAGAATGAGCCGGATCCGGAGGACCCGCTGGATGTGCTTTCCAAGCTGGGCGGCTTTGACATCGCGGGCCTGTGCGGCATCTTTCTGGGCGGGGCGCTGGCCGGGGTGCCGGTGCTGGCAGATGGTTTTATCAGCGGGGTGGCCGCGCTGTGCGCCGTGCGGCTGTGCCCGGCGGCGGCAAAGGCTGTGTTTGCAAGCCACTGCTCGGCAGAGCCTGCCGCGCGCATCGTGCTGGAAGCACTGGGCAAGGCACCCATCATTACGGCGGGGCTGCATCTGGGCGAGGGCACCGGCGCGGTGGCCAGCATCCCGCTGTGGGATATGGCGCTGGCCGTATACGGCGGGTGCTACTCCTTTGCGGAGGGCGGCATTGCGCCGTATACGCCCCAATGTTGACGCTGGTTCTGGGCGGCGCGGCCAGCGGCAAAAGTGAATACGCCGAGAGCCTTGTGCTCAGGACCACCGGCCCCCGCTACTATCTTGCCACCATGCAGGTGTGGGATGCCGAGTGTGCCGCCCGGGTAGAAAAGCACCGCAAAATGCGGGCCGCAAAGCAGTTTGAAACGGTGGAGTGTCCCTTGCATCTGGACAATGTGCGCCTGCCTGCGCGGGGCACTGCCTTGCTGGAAGACCTGGGCAACCTTGCCGCCAACGAGCTGTACGACCCGGCGGGAGCAGGGGAAAACGCGGCCAAAGCCATCCTGCACGGGCTGGAAAGCCTTGCAGCCCAGTGCGAAAACCTCATCGTTGTTTCCAACGAGGTGTTCAGCGGCGGGGCCGACTATGCCGGTGACACAGGCCGCTATCTGCTGGCACTGGCGCAGGTGAACAATGCCTTTGCCGCCCGGGCCGACAATGTGGTGCGGGTGGTATGTGGCATCCCCGTGTACTATAAAGGAGTGGAAAAATGATCGTTTTGCAGACCATTGCGGTGGCCTTTGCCATGTTTTCGGCCATCCCGGTGCCGCAGTTCGACTGGAACGAAAAAAATATGCGCTACGCCATGTGCGCCTTCCCGCTCATTGGTGTCGTTATTGGTGCGGCGTGGTGTGCGTGTGGCGCGCTGCCCCTGCCGGGCCTTGCCAAGGCGGCGGGCTTTGCGCTGATCCCGGTATGGATCACCGGCGGCATCCATCTGGACGGCTATGCCGACACCTGCGATGCCCTTTCCAGCTACGGCGACCGAGAAAAGAAGCTGGAAATATTAAAAGACCCCCACTGCGGTGCCTTTGCGGTCATCCGACTGTGCAGCTATTTTCTGGCCTATTTTGCCCTGTGCACCTGTGTGAGTTTTACACCCCGCGTGGGTGTGCTGTGGGTTCTGGCACTGGTGCTGGAACGGGCGCTTTCGGGCCTTGCGGTGGCATCGTTCCCCATGGCAAAAAACACCGGTCTTGCACACACCTTTGCCACTGCAGCAGACAAAACTGTGGTGCGCCGGGTGCTGGCGGTGCTGGCCGCAGTGCTGTGCGTGGGTATGGCGGCGCTGGGCGGCTGGGCGCTGGTGCTGGCAGCGCTGGCGGTGCTCTGGCGCTACCATGCCGTGAGTTGGAAGCAGTTCGGCGGCATCACCGGCGACCTTGCCGGGTGGTTTTTGCAAAAGGCCGAGCTCTGGATGCTGGCGGCGCTGTGTGCCTGCCAGTGGGGAGGGCTGCTATGATCTTTATTACCGGGCCGCTCTACAGCGGCAAGCGCACCTTTGCGCAAACACTTCCCGGCAAGCGTCTTTCGGACGTGCAGGTATTGGCTGCCGATGCCGCCGACCTGCCTGCCTTGGCAGACAAGCTTGCCCATGAATACGATATCCTCATCGCCACCGAGGTAGGCGGCGGTGTTGTGCCGATGGATGTCAAACAGCGTGCAGACCGCGAGGCGGCGGGCAGGCTTGCCTGCCTGCTGGCCGCACGGGCAGAGTGCGTGGTGCAGATGTTCTGCGGCATCCCCACGGTTTTGAAAGGAGAATTGTCTCAATGCTGATCTATCTTCTGCGTCATGGCCAGACGGAATACAACGCCCAGAAGCGTTATCAGGGCCAGCGCGATATCCCGCTCTCACCCGAAGGCGCTGCCCAGCTGCGCCGGGCAGATTTTGACCCCGATGTGGTCTATGTTTCCACCCTGCAGCGCACCAGCCAGACGGCGCGCATCCTGTTCCCGGAGGCAAAGCTTGTGCCGGTGGACGGCCTGAAAGAGATGTGCTTTGGCAGCTTTGAGGGCCGCAATTTCATCGAGATGGAAAAGGACCCCGAGTATCAGGCATGGGTGAAGGCCAACTGCGAAAGCCCCTGCCCGGATGGAGAGCGCAAGACGGATTTTTCAGACCGCATCTGCCGCACCGTGGCAGAGCTGATCGATAAAGCTCTTGCCGCAGGCGAAGAACGGCTGGTCATTCTGGCCCACGGCGGCACCCAGATGGCCGCCATGGAGCGATTTGCCGTCCCCCACAGGGACTACTATGCATGGTGCGGACCTAACGCGGGCGGCTTTGTGCTGGATGCAAAGGACTGGACGGAAAAGCATCTGCTGTATCTCGTGAAGACCGTCCAGTACACAAAGGAGAGCAAGGCATGATCCTTCAGGCAGTTGTCGGCGGTTTTGTGCTGGACGCCCTCTTCGGCGACCCGGCGTGGCTGCCGCACCCGGTGGTGCTCATGGGCAGATGCATTTCCCGGCTGGAAAAGTTCCTGCGCGCCCGCCTGCCCGGCACCCCGCAGGGCGAGCTGCTGGGCGGTGCCGTGACGGCGTTCTGCCTGCCGGTGGGCACCTTTCTGGTCACGAGCCTTGTGTGTCTGGCGGCGGTAAAGCTCAGCCCGTGGCTGGGCCTTGCCGTACAGATGTTCTGGTGCGGGCAGGCGCTGGCAGCCAAGGGCCTTGCGCAGGAGAGCACAAATGTGTATAACGAGCTGGTCCGGAACGACCTGCCCGCTGCCCGCAAAGCCGTGAGCCGCATCGTGGGCCGCGACACCCAGGACCTGACCGCCGAGGGCGTGACCAAGGCCGCGGTGGAAACGGTGGCCGAAAATGCCAGCGACGGCGTCATTGCGCCGCTGCTGTATATGCTCATCGGCGGGGCACCGCTGGCGCTGACCTACAAGGCTATCAATACCATGGACAGCATGCTGGGCTACAAGAACGAGAAGTACCTTTATTTTGGCCGTGCAGCCGCGAAGCTGGACGATGTGGCCAACTACATCCCCAGCCGCATTGCCGCCCTTTTGTGGGTGGCCGCTGCGGCCTTTACCGGCAACGATGCCAAGGGCGCATGGCGCATCTGGCGGCGGGACCGGCGCAACCACGCCAGCCCCAACAGCGCCCAGACCGAAAGCGCCTGCGCCGGTGCACTGGGCGTGCAGCTGGCCGGCCCGGCTTACTATTTTGGCGAATATTACCCCAAGCCTACCATCGGTGATGCCCTGCGCCCCATTGAGCCGCAGGACATCCTGCGCGCCAACCGCATGATGTATGTGGCAAGCGGCTTTGCGCTGGCATGGGGTGCAGCAATACGGGGGTTCCTTGCATGAAACAATTGACCCATGGCGGCGACTGGGCGGGCTACCGCGCCGAGTTTGGCCGCGACCCGCTGGATTTTTCGGCCAATGTCAGTCCGCTGGGCCTGCCGGAAGGGGTGGCAAAGGCCATTACGGCAGCGCTTGCCACGGCCGACCGCTACCCCGACCCGCTGTGCCGGGCCCTGCGTGAAAAACTGGCGGTGGCTGAGGGAGTGCCCGCCGAATGGCTGCTGTGCGGCAACGGCGCGGCAGACCTCATCTTCCGGCTGGCGCTGGCTGCAAAGCCCCGCACTGCACTGGTAACGGCCCCCACTTTTGCCGAGTATGCCACCGCCCTTGAAACGGCAGGCTGCACGGTGGAACGGCATTTTTTGCGGGAAGAAAACGATTTTACGGTGACGAAAGATCTCCTGAACGCGGTGCACCCGGGTACAAATATGGTGTTCCTCTGTCAGCCCAACAACCCCACCGGCCAGCTGGCAGAGCCTGCCCTTGTGGAAGCGCTGCTGCGCAGATGCGAGGCCGTGGGTGCGGTGCTGGCCGTGGACGAATGCTTTCTGGATTTTCTGCCGGAGGGCGAAGGCCTTTCGGCAAAGCATCTGCTGAAAAACAGCAAAAAACTGATTATTTTAAAAGCCTTCACCAAGCTTTACGGCATGGCAGGCGTGCGTCTGGGCTATTGCCTGTGCTCTGATACAGAGCTGCTTGCCCGGATGCGGGCAGCGGGCCAGCCGTGGGCGATTTCCGGTCTGGCACAGGCGGCGGGCATCGCTGCGCTGGACGAGACGGAATATGTGGCGAAGGTGCGTGCATTGATCGAAGCACAGCGGCCTGTGCTGGCAGACGGCCTGCGGGCGCTGGGCCTGCGGGTGATCGAGGGCCGGGCTAACTATCTGCTGTTCCGCGCGCCGGAAGCGCTGGGCGAAGCGCTGCGCCGCAAGGGTGCGGTACTGCGCAGCTGCGGCAATTATCCGGGCCTTGATGCCAGCTGGTACCGCACCGCCGTGCGCACAGAAAACGAGAACCGGCAGCTGCTTGCACTGCTGGCCGAAACCCTGCCGGAGGTGGCACAATGAGCAAGGCAAAATGCATTATGGTGCAGGGCACCATGAGCGGTGCGGGCAAAAGCCTGCTGTGCGCGGCGCTGTGCCGCATCTTTGCGCAGGATGGCTACCGCGTGGCCCCTTTCAAAAGCCAGAACATGGCCCTGAACAGCTTCGTCACCCGCAACGGTGCAGAGATGGGCCGTGCTCAGGTGGTGCAGGCACAGGCTGCAGGCGTGGAGCCGGATGTGCGCATGAACCCCATCCTGCTCAAGCCCAGCAGCGATGTGGGCAGTCAGGTGATCGTGAACGGCAAGGCCCGGGGCCAGATGCCTGCCGCCGCCTACTTTAAAATGAAGCGCAGCCTTATCCCGGACATTCTGGAAGCCTACAACAGCCTTGCCGCCGAGAACGACATCATCGTGATCGAAGGCGCGGGCAGCCCGGCAGAGATCAACCTGAAAGCCGACGATATCGTGAACATGGGCCTTGCAAAGCTGGTGGATGCGCCGGTGCTGCTGGCGGGCGATATCGACCGCGGCGGCGTATTCGCGCAGCTGTACGGCACTGTGGAGCTGCTGGAAGCCGACGAGCGTGCCCGCATCAGGGGGCTCATCATCAACAAGTTCCGGGGCGATGTGGAGATCCTGCGGCCCGGCCTTGCCATGCTGGAAGAAAAAACGCAGCTGCCCGTGCTGGGCGTGGTGCCGTACCTGCGGGTGGAGATCGAGGACGAGGATTCTCTCTCGGATCGTCTGGAAGCAAAAAGCACCGTCAAACCGCTGGATATCGCCATCCTGCGCCTGCCGCATGTGTCCAACTTCACCGACTTTATCCCGCTGGAACAGCACCCGCTGCTGGGCGTGCGGTATGTGCAGCGCACCCGCCAGCTGGGTGCACCGGATCTCGTCGTCCTGCCCGGAACCAAGAACACCATGGACGACCTGCGCTGGCTGCGGGAAAGCGGACTGGAAGCGGCGGTGCTCAGGCTTTCGGCAGCCGGTACGCCGGTGCTGGGCGTGTGCGGCGGCTACCAGATGCTGGGTGAACAGCTCTGCGACCCGGCAGGGGAGGAGAGCGGCACCCCCTGCACCCTGCGGGGCCTTGGCCTGCTGCCCACCACGACGGTGTTCGGCACCGAAAAGCACCTGACCCAGACCGCAGCCTGTGTGACCACAGAACCCTTTGCAGGCGCAAAGCTGACGGGCTACGAGATCCACGCAGGCCGCACCGAGGTGCGGGGCAGTGCGTTCTGCATCCTTGCAGACGGCACGCCGGAGGGCTGTGTGCAGGACGGTGTATTCGGTACCTACCTGCACGGCCTGTTCGACACCGGCGAACTGACCGAAAAACTGACCGCATTTTTGTGCAAACGGAAGGGCATCGATCCGGCCGGGGCCGAGCTTATCCCCATGGAGCAGTACCGTCAGCAGCAGTTTGATCTGCTTGCCGATGGTGTGCGCGCGGCACTGGATATGCCCGCTATCTATGCCGCCATGGGAATGCAAAAAGGAGACAACACATGACACCGCAGCATCATCTGCCCGCCGACATTGAACGGACGAGCATCTCCATTATCACAAGGGAACTGGACGAGCTGGGCCTGACCCCGCCGCCGGAGACGGCTGCGGTGGTCAAGCGGGTCATCCACACCACCGCGGATTTCGACTATGCCAAAAATCTGCGCTTTACACCCGGCGCGGTGGAAGCCGCAGTCAAGGCCCTGCACGCGGGTGCTTTCATCGTTACCGACACCAATATGGCGCTTGCGGGCATCACAAAGCCGGGCCTGAAAAAACTGAACGGTGAAGCCATCTGCTACATGGCAGACCCCGCTGTGGCCGAAGCCGCAAAGCAGGCGGGCACCACCCGTGCCGTTGCCGCCATGCACCGCGCTGCTCGGGAGCACCCGGGGGCCATTCTGGCCATTGGCAATGCGCCCACGGCCCTTTTGACCATTGCGGAGGAAATGGAAGCCGGTCTGCGGCCTGCATTGGTCATTGGCGTGCCGGTGGGGTTTGTGAATGTGGTGGAAAGCAAGGAAGTACTGTTTGCCGCCTGCGAGCGATACGGCGTGCCTGCCATCGCCGCCATGGGCCGCAAGGGCGGCAGCAATGTAGCTGCAGCCATCTGCAACGCCCTCATTTACTCTGCCACCGAAATGCTGGACCCCTCTGCCAGAGGGTGGAACGGATAAGGTGGAAATAGCATAATATCAAAAACCCGGAACCCTTTTTGAGCCGTTTTGGCCGAGAAAAGGTTCCGGGTTTTGTTCATGATTTTTTCAGAGAGCTATTTTGCAACAGCCCCATTTTCACGGAAAAGGTCCGAACCGAGCACGGCATCCACACTGCCGGCATCAGGCTGCGGGGAACGCCTTGTTCCACACTTCGATCACCTTGAACTTCGGGGCCCAGCCTTCGGGCTCAAAGCGGTCGCCCTTGGCAGCCATGGTGCCCTGCTCGGTGCACCACTGTGCGGCCTTGGCCATATCAGGGTCGGTCACATCCGCAAAGGCGGGTGCGCCTGCGGGTTCGGGCCTGCCTGCGGTGTTCCACACCAGCATCGAGCCTTTTGCATTGCTTCCCGTGATTGTAACATTGCGCATACCCGTAATGGTAAGGCCCAGGCCACCGTCCATTCGTGTATCATTGGTGCAGACCAGAACAATATCCGTGCTGCGTCCACCTTGAAAATACCATATTTCACCTTCTTTTTCAATAAAACCTGCGTGAAACGCCCCAAAAACTGCGTGAAAAACGTTTTGCACCGCTGTGCGCGCCTTTGCCCCCTCTTGCAATTTGTGCGCAAAGGGTGTAGAATACAGTCACAATCAAATACAGGGGAGCTTGTGAAGCAGGCTGAGAGGAAGTATCCAAACTTCGACCCTTTTACCTGATGCGGATAATGCCGCCGTAGGAAGTCAGAATGGATGATTTTTTGCAGGAGGCACCGCGGAAGGTGTCTCCTGTTTTTTGTTGTGTACCTATTACCATTAAGGAGGATACCTTGTACTTTTCTGCGGAAGTGCCGCAGCGGGCTGAGGGGGAGCGCCCTGAGCTTTGTGACCGTCAGCGATGGGAAGCCGTGTTCCGGCGTGAGAGGAGACCAGCAAGTCTCGACCGCTTCTTATAGTTCCTGCGCCGGGTCTGGCACCGGGTGCGGGCTGTTTGCGGAGGCGCTGTATGGTTTTTGCTGCTTCCGCAGGTTTGGAAAGGAGCCTTGCCTTATGAAAAAACTCTCTGTGAAAAAGCTGGCGCTGGCCGGCATGCTGTGCGCTCTGTGCGTGGTGGGCAGCGTATTCAGCTTCCCCATGTTCGGCAGCAAATGTGCACCCATCCAGCACATGGTCAATGTGACCTGCGCGGTGCTGCTTGGCCCGTGGTGGGGCGTGGGCGTGGCCTTTGTGGCCTCGCTGCTGCGCAACCTGCTGGGTCTGGGCAGCCTGATGGCCTTCCCCGGCAGCATGTTCGGCGCACTGCTGTGCGGCCTTGTGTACCATAAGACCAAAAACATCCTTGCCACCATGGTGGGCGAGGTGTTCGGCACCAGCATTCTGGGCGGTCTGTGCGCTTACCCGGTGGCCATCTTCCTCATGGGCAAGAGCGCTGGCGACATCGCGTTCTATGCCTACATCGTGCCGTTCCTCATCTCCACTGCAGTGGGTTCCATCATTGCGGGCGTGCTGGTGTACAGCCTGCAGCGCTCCGGCGCACTGCGCTCCATGCAGAACAGTCTTTCCTGACGGAGGGGCACCCGAATGTTCAAAACAGAATTCGAGAACCTGCGCCGCACCTGCCCGCTCATCCATAACATTACCAACTACGTCACCGTGAACGACTGCGCCAACATGGTGCTGGCCTGCGGTGCTTCGCCCATCATGGCCGACGATGCTGCCGAGGTGGAGGACATCACCACCATCTGCGGCGGTCTGAACATCAACATCGGCACCCTGAACAGCCGCACCATCACCAGCATGCTACTGGCGGGCAAAAAGGCAAACCAGCTGGGCCATCCTGTGGTGCTGGACCCGGTGGGTGCGGGTGCATCCCGCCTGCGCACCGACACGGCTTTCCGCCTGCTCCGGGACGTAAAGTTCACCGTGATCCGCGGCAACATCTCAGAGATCAAAACGCTGGCCTCCGGCGCGGGAACCACCAAGGGCGTGGATGCCGATGTGGCCGATAAAGTTACTGAGGAAAATCTGGATTCTGCCGTGGCCTTTGCCAAGGCCTTTGCAGCCCAGACGGGTGCCGTTATTGCCATTACCGGTGCCATCGACATCGTGGCCGATGCCGAAAAAGCCTACTGCATCCGCAACGGCAATGCCATGATGAGCAGCATCACCGGTACGGGCTGCCAGCTTTCGGCCCTGACGGCGGCGTTCGTCACCGCCAACCCCGGCCATCCGCTGGAAGCCGCTGCAGCTGCAGTGTGCGCCATGGGCCTTGCGGGCGAGACCGCCCACAAGCGCCTGACCCCGCTGGACGGCAACTCCACCTACCGCAATTATATCATCGATGCCATTTACAATATGACCCCGGATCAGCTGGAAGAAGGAGCAAACTATGAAGTGCGATAAGCAGAACATGCTTCTGTATGCCGTCACCGACCGCGCATGGGTGGGCAAACAGACCCTCTATGAACAGGTGGAGAGCGCCTTGAAAGGCGGTGTCACCTGTGTGCAGCTGCGTGAAAAAGAGCTGGACGACGAAGCTTTTCTGAAAGAGGCTGTGGAGATCCATGCTCTGTGCCAGCGCTACGGCGTGCCGTTCTTTGTGAACGACAATGTGGACATTGCCATCCGCTGCCACGCCGAGGGCGTGCACGTGGGGCAGGAGGATATGGCCGCAGCGCAGGTGCGCGCTCGTGTGGGCGAGGGAATGATGATCGGCGTTTCCGTCCACAGTGTGGAGGAAGCACGGGAAGCCGTCAAGCACGGCGCAGACTGCCTTGGTGTGGGCGCAGCCTTTGCCACCCACACCAAGACCGATGTGGATGTTCTGCCCCACGAGACCCTGAAGGCCATCGGTGATGCCGTGGACATCCCGGTGGTGGCCATTGGCGGCATCCACAAGGAGAACATCCTGCAGCTCAAGGGTACCGGTGTGGATGGCGTGGCCCTTGTGAGCGCCATCTTTGCAGCAGACGACATCGAGACCGAGTGCCGGGAGCTGAAGGCGCTTTCCGAGCAGATCATCTGACCGATCCCGCGGCAAACCGGGGACACCACCTTGGGCCGCGTTATAAAATTCATGGAGAAAACCAACATGAAAAGCGTATTTTGCGCAGGTGCCGGCATCCAGAACGTTCTGTTTTTTCTGAATGACGGCTGCCTTTCCCTACCCTTGTATGACCAGCACCCTGCTGTTCAGAGATAAACTGTCATTTGGAGGAACAGAGCGTATGCAGACTTATACCACTCAGATGGATGCTGCCCGCAAGGGCATCATCACGCCGCAGATGGAGATCGTGGCAAAAAAGGAATACCGCACCACCGAGGAGATCCGCCAGTGGGTCGCCGAGGGCAAGGTTGCCATCCCCGCCAACAAGCACCATGAGTGTTTGAACCCCGAGGGCGTCGGCTCCATGCTGCGCACCAAGATCAACGTGAACCTTGGCGTCTCCCGCGACTGCAAGGACTACAACGTGGAGATGCAGAAGGTGATGAGCGCCGTCAACATGGGTGCCGAAGCCATTATGGACCTTTCCAGCCACGGCAACACCCAGCCCTTCCGTCAGAAGCTGACCCACGAGTGCCCGGTGATGATCGGCACCGTGCCGGTGTACGATTCGGTCATCCACTACCAGCGCGATCTGGCTGAGCTGACCGCACAGGACTTCATCGATGTGGTGCGCCTGCATGCAGAGGACGGTGTGGACTTTGTCACCCTGCACTGCGGCATCACCCGCAAGACCATCGAGCAGATCCGCAAGCACAAGCGCAAGATGAACATTGTCAGCCGCGGCGGCTCTCTGGTGTTTGCATGGATGAGCATGACCGGCAACGAGAACCCCTTCTACGAGCACTTTGACGAGATCTGCGAGATCTGCGCCGAGCACGATGTGACCATCTCGCTGGGTGATGCCTGCCGTCCCGGCTGTCTGGCTGATGCCACCGATGTGTGCCAGATCGAGGAGCTGGTGCGTCTGGGCGAGCTGACCAAGCGCGCATGGGCACACAACGTGCAGGTGATGGTGGAAGGCCCCGGCCATGTGCCCCTGAATCAGGTGGCTGCCAACATGGAGGTGCAGAAGAGCATCTGCATGGGCGCACCCTTCTATGTGCTGGGACCCCTGGTCACCGATATCGCCCCCGGTTACGACCACATCACCGCTGCCATCGGCGGCGCTGTGGCTGCAGCCAGCGGTGCAGCTTTCCTGTGCTATGTGACCCCCGCCGAGCATCTGGCTCTGCCCAATGTGGACGATGTGAAGCAGGGCATCGTGGCCTCCAAGATCGCTGCCCACGCCGCCGATATCGCCAAGGGCATCCCCCACGCCCGGGACATCGACGATAAGATGGGCGATGCCCGCCGTGTGCTGGACTGGGATGCACAGTTCGCCTGCGCACTGGATCCGGAGACCGCAAAGGCCATCCGCGATGCCCGCCTGCCGGAGGACGACCACAGCGACACCTGCAGCATGTGCGGCAAATTCTGTGCCGTGCGTAGCATGAACAAGGCGCTGGCCGGTGAGTACATCGACATTCTGTAAAAATCTTCTGTTTTGCGCGCAGCAGCGCGCATCTTCCTCCGCCGCCCGGTATGACCGCCGGGCGGCTTTTGTGTTGTAATTCCAAAAAGATTGTGTTAAAATAACAATAAGGCGCTGATTGCAAAATTGGTGGTCATGCTTTCTATCCCGTATCGCTGGTTTTTCTATTTCTACATAGAACAAGCAGAGGTCCGGGAGGAAACTTTTTTGAAAGTACCCTGCCCGGAGCCTTGAAGGCGAAGGGAGGGATATCGAATGAATCTGCTGGAGACTCTCGCATTGCTCACGTTCATTCTCGCGTTGTTGAGCTTGGTCGTGGATGTGATCCGTCTGACCGTTGAGGTCATGGCAAAGTTTTCCCAGATGAAAAGCGATGATAACAAAAAAGATTGACCGCCTCACAGTTCCCCAACTCGAGCGGTCAATCTTTTTGACTAACGGGATGGAAAGCTGACCTTTGCAGTCAGCGCCCCTTCTGTTTGTAGTATAATCGAAGCTATGTGATTTGTCAAGTTATCCTGTTCCATCGATTATTTCTATCAATATTTTAGATTTTACAATTCTTCTGTACTGTACTATAATGAAGTTATCGTCTTCATTCCATTGATCTACAGGAGGAATCTGCCTTGCTGGTAAATCTTATCGAATCCGTCTATCGCCTGCTGTGGGGCGACCTGTTCACCATCCCGCTGGGCGGCGGCATCGGCATTTCCTTCATGGTGGTGCTGCTGTTCACGGCGGGCATCTGGTTCACCTGCCGCACCCGTCTTTTGCCGGTGCGGCTGTTCCGGGATATGATCGCCGCCGTGTGCGAGAAAAAGCAGGGCAGGGACGGCCTTTCCTCCTTCCAGACGCTGGTCATTTCCACCGCCACCCGCGTGGGCATGGGCAATCTGGTGGGCGTGGTGGCCGCTGTTTCTGCAGGCGGTGCCGGTGCGGTGTTCTGGATGTGGGTCACTGCCATTCTGGGTGCGTCCACCTCCTTTATCGAATCCACCCTTGCCCAGAAATACCGCCAGCCCGACCCGCTGTACGGCGGCTGGCGCGGCGGCCCGGCCTACTATCTGCATGTGCTGGCGGAGCGCAGGCGCGGCAAAAAGCTCAAACGCTCTGTGGTAGCGGCGCTGTTTGCGGTGTCTGGTCTCATCTGCTGGTGCGGCATCAGTCAGGTGATCTCCAACTCGGTCAGTTCTGCGTTTGAAAATGCGTTCCATATTCCGCCGCTTACTACCACACTGGTGCTCACGGCCATTGCGGCGGTGATCGTGCTGCGCAAGAATGCCACCGTGAAAAGTCTGGACGTGATGGTGCCCATCATGGCGGTGTGCTATTTTGTCATCACCGTGGGCATCGTGCTGTTCAACCTGCCCAAGCTCCCGGCGGTGTTCGGGCGCATCTTTGCGGAAGCGTTCGGTCTGCGGCAGGCCGTGGCTGGCGGCTTTGGTGCTGTGCTGATGAACGGTGTCAAGCGCGGCCTGTTCTCCAACGAAGCGGGCAGCGGTTCGGCACCCTGTGCAGCTGCCGCCGCAGAGTGCGACGACCCGGTCAAGATGGGCTTTGTGCAGGCACTGGGCGTGCTGATCGATACGGTGGTGATCTGCAGCTGCACGGCTTTTTTGATGCTGCTGGTGCCGCAGGAGATCACAGAAGGACTTGCGGGCATGGACCTTTTGCAGACTGCCCTGCAGTACCATCTGGGCGGCTTTGGTGTCGTGTTCATTGCGTTCACGCTGGCGCTGTTCAGCTTTTCCACCTTTCTGGGCGTTTTGTACTATGCCCGCGGCAATGTGGCCTATCTGTGCGGCGACAACTGGTGGAGCCAGACCGTGTATAAGCTGATCGCGCTGGCCATGCTGGTGATCGGCGGTATGCAGGCCTACACGGTGGTGTGGGATCTGGGCGACGTGGGCATTGGCCTGATGACCATTTTCAACATGATAGCCTTGGTGCCCATGGCAAAGGAAGCGCTTGCCGCCCTGAACGACTACGAAAAACGCAAAAAACTGCAGTAAATAGCAAAGGCCCGGCTCCCTGTAACATGGGAACCGGGCCTTTCAGGTTATTTTATTGCAGATCAGATTTGTTTAAAAGCAGCCCGCCTACAAGCCCGACCAGCGCAGGCAGCACCCAGCCAAAGCCCATGCTGCCCAGCGGCAGAGCGTTGGCGGCGGCAGATACTGCCCCCAGCGGCAGCGCAGCGGCGATGCTCTGCAGGGCGGTCAGGCCCATGCACAGCGGATACACCGCCCGGTGCTTTTCAAGGCCCGGCATAAAGGAAAGCAGGATCAGCACGATGGCTGCGGGATAAATGGCGTTCAGCACCGGAGTGGACAGCCGGATGATGGCAGCAAGGCCGAGGTTCGATACCAGCATACTGGCCACAGCAAAAAAAGCTGCGATGGCAGAGTAGGGGATGCGGGGCAGAAGCTGATGAAAATACTGACCCACGCAGGCAATCAGGCCCACACAGGTGTTGAAGCATGCGATCACAAAAATGGCTGCGACCAGTACAAGGCCCGCCCGGCCGAACAGCTGCTGTGCCAGAGCGGTAAGCACCTCGGCACCGGTGGCAAGGCCCGGATACACCGTGCCGGTCTCGGCCCCGGCGTGGCCCAGCATGGCGTAGACCACCAGCAGCAGCCCGCCTGCAATAAAACCGGCCCGGATGGTGCCGCCCTCCACGGCACGGCTTTCTGTGACACCCCGGGCGCGGATGTTCAGGGCGATGACCGCGCCAAAATTCAGCCCGGCCAGCGTGTCCATGGTCTGGTAGCCGTACAGGATGCCCTGCACAGCGGGCAGGGCTGCGTACTCTGCGCTGGGTGTGCCGTAGTGTGCCGCCAGCGGATGGATGAGACACCCGGCAAACAGCACCACGATGAGCACGATCAGGCAGGGGCAGAGGATGCGGCCCAGCCAGTCGGTAAGCTTTTCCGGCCGCAGCGCCACCAGAAAGGCCGCTGCAAAAAACAGCACCGAGTAGGCCAGCTGCAGCCCGGTACCGCCGCCCACCAACGGCACCAGCATCTGGAACGAGGTGCTTGCCGTGCGGGGGATGGCAAGGCAGGGGCCGATGGAAAGATACACCAGAATGGTGAACACCATGGCGAACACCGGATGCACCCGGCCGGCAAGCTTATCCAGACCACCTGCCCGTGCCACAGCCACCACGCCCGCAATGGGCAGGCCGACGGCGCTGACGGCAAGGCCCGCAAAGGCAGGCCAGAGGCTGGTACCGGCCTGCGCGCCCAGATGCGGTGGGAAGATCAGATTGCCTGCACCAAAAAACATGGAAAACAGTGTAAAGCCGACCAGAAGCAGATTTTTGCCGGAAAGCTTCTGCATAGGACAGACACCTCATTTCTTTCCTGCATCAAAGATGACAGAGATTCATACAGTTCAGTTTATCGTTTTATTGATTTCATGTCAAGAAAGAAAAACATGAAGAAAAGTAATGACAGGCATGATAAGCTCTTATGCATCATGATGCACGGGTCATTGGCGTTTGGAAAAAGATGTGGTATGATACTTATACGATCCGCAGAGCGGAGGCCATTTCAGACCGTCAGGAGCAGGAAAGAACCATGAACCAACATAAACAATTTTTTCAGCGGCTGGGCGCTGCGGCCTTCTGGCTGGCGGTGTGGCAGTGCGCCGCCATGGCGGTGGGACAGGAGGTGTTCCTTGTTTCGCCGGTGCAGGCGGTGCGCACTCTTTTGCAGCTTTTGCCGCAGGCAGAGTTCTGGCAGCGGGTGGGTTTCAGCTCCGGGCGCATTCTGCTGGGTTTTGGGCTGGGCGTGGCTGTAAGCATCGTGCTGGCTGTGGCCGCACAGGCGTGGCACACGGCAGATGTGCTGCTTGCTCCGGTGCTGCAGCTGGTCAAAGCCACGCCGGTGGCAAGCTTTATCATTCTGGCGCTGGTGTGGGTGCGGGGGGCATCGCTTTCGGTGCTCATCAGCTTTTTAATGGTGCTGCCCGTGCTGTACGGTGCGGTGCGCACCGGCATCCAGAGCGCAGACCCACAGCTGTTGGAGATGACGAAGGTGTTTCGCCTTCCGCTGGGCCGACGGCTGCGGGCGGTGTGGCTGCCTGCGGTGCTGCCGGCCTTCCGGCAGGGATGCAGCGTGGCCCTTGGCATCTGCTGGAAGAGCGGCGTTGCCGCTGAGGTGATCGGCCTGCCCAATGGCAGCATCGGCGATGCACTCTACCGAGCCAAGATTACCCTTTCCACCGGGGAGCTGTTCGCATGGACGTTTGTGATCATCCTGCTCAGCGCCGGGTTTGAAAAGCTGTTCCTGCTGCTTCTGGACTGCGTGA
The DNA here is from genome assembly GCF_017377615.1 of Faecalibacterium sp. Marseille-Q4896. Lineage (NCBI taxonomy): Bacteria > Bacillati > Bacillota > Clostridia > Eubacteriales > Oscillospiraceae > Faecalibacterium > Faecalibacterium sp. Marseille-Q4896. The sequence continues at coordinate 80,893 of NZ_JAFREG010000002.1, read as the reverse complement.
CCCGCGCCGTGACCGGGGAGGTGCCGCAATGCTGACCATCGAGCATCTGACAAAACAGTTCGGGGAGAAAACGCTTTTCCGGGATCTATGCCTCACGGTGGAAGGCCCGGCGGTGCTGTGGGCACCCAGCGGCTGGGGCAAGACCACATTGCTGCGCATCCTCATGGGGCTGGAAGAACCCACTTCTGGCATAGTACAGGGCGTTGGCCGGGTGGCAGCAGTGTTTCAGGAAGACCGGCTCTGCCCGCAGCTGACAGCTGTGCAGAACGTGACGCTGGTATTGCCCGGCAGTGCAGAACAATACAAGGAGCAAATCATAAAAGATTTTCAACAGCTTGGCATGGATGCTGCCGCACTGGCCCTGCCTGCCGCACGGCTTTCCGGTGGACAGAAGCGACGCACGGCTCTGCTGCGGGCTTTGTGGGCCGCCAGCGATACGCTGCTGTTAGACGAACCCTTTACCGGAATGGACCCGGACACCCTTGCCGCTGCTGCGGCTCTGCTGCGGGAGCGCTGCGGAGAAAAGCCTGTCTTGCTGGCTACCCACGACCGCGAAGCCATCCGCCTTCTGGGCTGGCCGGTGGTTGAGCTGGAAAATGCCTGAGCCTGCATCGATCCTATAGAATGAAAAATCGGAAAGACCAGAACGGCCTTTCCGATTTTTTGCTGCTTGGAATATTTTACTGAAAAATACGCAGGGGATACGGCGAACTGCATCAGTTCAGCAGCTTTGCCGGGTCAAGATACTGCTCACCCTGCAGTACTTCCAGATGGATATGCGTCTCCTCGGCGCATTCGTTGGGAATGCTGCCTGCACGGCCAAGTATCTGGCCCACACTCACTTCATCGCCGGTCTGCACCGTGGGGTCGGCAGTGCCGCACACCCGCCACAGGTGCCCGGCGCTGTCCTCGATGCACACCACACTGCCCCAGCGGCTATCGGTGTCCACGGCGGTCACCTTACCGGCGGCGGGAGCACACACCTGTGCATCCTGCGCACAGGCGTAGTCCACACCGTTGTGGGTGCGCCAGTCGCCAAGGGTGCTGCTGTACACCAGCTCATCGCCGCTGTAGGCGTTCAAGACCCTGCCTGAGACGGGCTGCGTGGAGGCAGGCGCAGCTGAACTGCTGGCAGGCGAGGATGCGCCCTGCAGTGCGGAGGGTTCGTGCACCAAACCAGAGCCAGACTGCGCCCCAGAAGAGGACGCAGAGGATGCGGGCTTGGGTACATTTGCCGCAGATTCTGCGGCGTCGGTCACGGGCTGCTGCCATACATCGTCCTCCTGTGGGTCAAGGGTGAGCTGCGGCTCCGGTGCAGGTTCTTCCTGCGGGGTCGTCAGGTCGTCGTAGCTCTTTTTCAGTTCATCCCGCACGGTGCGCACTGCCCACACGCCCGCCGCTGCGGCTGCGACGAGACAGGCCAGCAGTGCCAGTGTAAAGCCCCTGCTGCGCAAAAACTTTTTGATCTGCTCCATTGTCGTTACTCCCATCTGCTGCATTGTGTACGCATTGCTTCTGGGCTTAGTGTGGGACAGCAGGGCAGGTTTTATGCATTCTTTTATTTAAATGCCCTCCGCGTTGCTCTGGGCATATTTAGAGGAAATGATATTTTGTAATATAGCAGCCCAGCCAGACCTGCGGGTCTGGCTGGGCTGCACTTTCACAGGAAGGGCCGCAGCCGGAAAATGCATCTTCCCTCTGTGGCCTTCTGTGTTGATGCCCAGAGCGAAGCGGAGGATATTCTAAATGATATTACCAAACAAAAAGGCCCTCCCTTTTCGGGAGAGCCTTTGCGGATCAAAAATCAGTTGCGGCGGCGGCTGTTCATGCCCAGCAGGCGCACAACATACAGGAAAATGTTGATGAAGTCCAGATACAACGTCAGTGCACCGTAAATGGAAGCCTTCTCGGCCAGCTCGCCGTCATAGGCGTAGTAGGAGAACATCTGGCTCAGTTTCTGGGTATCATAGGCGGTCAGCAGCATGAACACTACCAGACCGACAGCGCTGTACAGCACCGTGGTAAGGAAGCTCATGCCGAACAGCATGCCCACAAAGCCGGTGATGATGAGCGCGAACAGGCCCATCATCAGCTTGGGACCCCAGCCGGACAGATCCTTGTGGGTAGTAGTGCCGTAGACCGCCATCAGGCCGAAGTACAGCGAGGTGGCAAGGAAGGCCAGCACCAGAGTGCCCAGATCAAATATCAGGAAGTAGTAGCTCAGCACCATGCCGTTGAGCAGTGCATAGGCAAAGAAGGTAGCTCTTGCACCGCCCACCGACATGTTCTGCACGCGGGAGCTGAGCACATATACCAGCACCAGCTCTGCGATGGTGAACACCAGATACAGCGAGTTGACAACGTACAGCAGCGGGGTAGCGGCTGTAACGAACGCCGCTGCAAAGGTGATGAGCAGGCCTACCGCCATCCAGCGATAGGTGCGGTTCATATAGTCAGCCGAGGTCATGGCAGGCTCCGTGTAGCCTCGATCGTAACCATTGTAATTGTAATCCATATGGGACTCCTCCAGTCTCTTTCTGCCGGAACACTTTTTCCTTGCTCCGGTCTACGGAATATAGTATACTGCATAGAAATGAACGTTTCATGAAAAAGGCTGTGATATTGTATGTCTCTTGGGCTTTATTTACACATTCCGTACTGTTTTTCCAAATGCAGATACTGCGATTTCTATTCCCATCCCGGTGAGCGCGGTGTACCGGAAGCTTATGTGGATGCTCTTTTGCGGGAGCTTTCCCGCTTTGCGCCGGAAGCACCTCTGCAGCCGGACACCCTTTATTTTGGCGGCGGCACGCCCAGTCTGCTGCGCCCGGAGCAGGCAAAACGGCTGATCGATGCGGCCCGGCCGATGCCGGGGGCCGAGATCACACTGGAAGCAAACCCGGAGACGGTGACGGAAGAAAGCCTTGCAGGCTTCCGGGAGGCGGGCGTGAACCGCATCTCTTTCGGGGTGCAGTCTGCCCGGGATACCCAGCTGCGCACACTGGGTAGACCGCACACGGCAAAGCAGGCGCGGGCTGCATTTGCCGCCGCGCAGCGCGCAGGCTTTGCGAACATCAGCGGCGACATCATGCTGGCACTGCCGCACTACACCGAAGCCGAGTTTGACGAAACGCTGGAACTGATCGAGGGTGGTGGGGCTACCCATATTTCGGCATATCTGCTGAAGATCGAGCCGGATTCGGCCTTTGGTAAACATCCGCCCGAAGGCCTGCCCACCGGCGATGAAGCCGCCGATTTTTACCTTTATGCAGTGGAACAGCTGGAACACCACGGCTACAAACAGTACGAGATCTCCAACTTTGCAAAGCCCGGCTATGAGGGCAGACACAACCTCATTTACTGGGACTGCGGCGACTATCTGGGCCTTGGCCCGGCGGCGCACTCCTGCATGGGCGGCAGACGGTTCTACTACCCGCCGGACACCGCCGCTTTTCTGAACGATGCCGCCGCCCCGGTGATGGACGGCAGCTGCGGCGCAGAGGACTACCTTATTTTACAGCTGCGTCTGCGCAAAGGCCTTTCGCTGGATGCATACAAAAAACTTTACGGGAAAGAATTTTCCACCGCACAGCTGGCCTTTGTGCAAAACTGCGTCCGGGCGGGCTATGCAAGCTTTGACGGCCGTACCCTTGCCCTGACCCCGGCGGGTCTCATCGTGCAGAACAGCATCCTTGCCCAGCTGTTGTAATTGGTAGAAATACGGCAGAACATTGCTTTTGCGTGCCGATTCTGGTATGATATACTCGTATTATTAGGCGATGGGAGAGAAAACGGATGGCGAAAGTATTGATCGTCGGCGCAGGCGCGGCAGGACTGATGGCGGCGGGTGCCGCCGTGCGGCAGGGGCATCAGGTGACGGTGCTGGAACACATGGACAAGCCCGGCCAGAAGATCCTTGTCACCGGCAAGGGCCGCTGCAATGTGACCAACGACTGCCCGGCAGAGGAGTTTCTGCGCCATGTGCGCACCAACCCGCGCTTTCTGTATTCGTCGCTGGGGGCCTTTCCACCGGCAAAGACCATGGAACTGTTCGAGGGCCTTGGCGTGGAGCTGAAGGTGGAGCGCGGCCGCCGGGTGTTCCCGGTATCCGACAAGGCCGAGGAGATCCGGCAGGCTCTTTTGCGCTATGCGCAGGATGCTGAACTCGTGCATGACGGCGCGAAAAAGCTGCTATTGGAAGAGGTAACACCGGAGCCGGAAGCAGCTCCCGCCGCACCGGAAAACCCGCGCCACCCCAAAAAGAAAAAGGCAGGCCCGGCACTGCGGTGCATCGGTGTGCGGGGCACCTCCGGCCGGGAGTACCGGGCGGATGCCGTGCTGGTGGCCACCGGCGGCGTGAGCTACCCCACCACCGGCTCTACCGGCGACGGCTACAAACTGGCCCAGCAGGCCGGGCACACCCTCATCGAGCCGGTGCCCAGTCTGGTCAGTCTTGTGAGCCATGACGCGGACTGCAAAAAGATGATGGGCTTGGCGCTGAAAAACGTCACCCTGACCCTGTTCGAGGACAGCAAGGCCATTTTTGACGAGCAGGGCGAAATGCTGTTCACTCATTTTGGCATCAGCGGCCCGCTGACTTTGAGCGCATCCAGCCATCTGGGCGACATGAAAAAACACAAGTATCATGCGGAAATCGACCTCAAGCCAGCCCTCAGCGAGGAGCAGCTTTACGACCGCATCACGCGGGATTTTGCCCTGCTGGCAAACCATGCGGCGCAGGGCGCGCTGGTAAAGCTTTTGCCGTCCAGTATGCAGCCGGTGATGGTGGCGCGCTGGGGCATCGACCCGGCTACCAAGGCAAACCAGATCACCCGGGAGCAGAAGAGGGAGCTGGTGCAGCTGATGAAGCACTGGCGGGTGTCCATTGATGCCCGGGGCGATCTGGCCCACGCGGTGATCACCAGCGGCGGCGTGTCGGTGCGGGAGGTGGACCCCAAAACCATGCAGAGCAAAAAGGCGCTGGGTCTTTACTTTGCAGGCGAAGTGCTGGATGTGGATGCCTATACCGGCGGCTACAACCTGCAGATTGCCTTCTGCACCGCACAGGCATTTGCAAATCATCTGTAATTACAGATAAAACAATTTTAAATGCCCTCCGCGCTGCTCTGGGCATATTTATAGGAATAGATTTTTTTGATTTGTATTTTGAAAACGACTGCGGTCGTTTTCAAAATACGTTTTCACAAAAAGAGTTGTTGCCGGGATAGTCTCACAGACCGCTGCGCAACTGTTCCTGAAGGGAACGAGCAGCAATGCAGTTCTCCGTTACGACCCCATCCGGTGAAAATGTGTTTGGAGCGCTCCGCAGAGCGCAAAAATATTAAAATGATTTTCCGCTGAAGATGGCCACAGCGAATGCGGAGGCCATTTTAAATCGTTCAGTTTAAAAAGGAGAGATACAACATGGTATCTGTTGCAATCGACGGGCCTGCAGGTGCAGGCAAATCTACGCTGGCACGCCGTCTGGCGGCTGAAATGGGCTATATTTATGTGGATACCGGTGCCATGTACCGCGCCATCGGCCTGTATGCCCTGCGCGCAGGCAAGGACCCTAAGGACAACGACGCAGTGAACGCGCTGCTTCCCCAGATCGAGCTGCGGCTGGCCTCCATTGAGGGCGAACAGCACATTTATTTAAAGGAAGAGGATGTGAGCACCGCCATCCGCACCGAGGCCGCAGGTATGGCTGCCTCTGCCGTGGGCGCAAACCCGGCTGTGCGCGCCTTTCTGCTGGAACTGCAGCGGGATATGGCCAAAAAGCAGGACGTGCTGATGGACGGCCGCGACATCGGCACGGTGGTGCTGCCGGATGCCACGGTGAAGATCTTCCTCACTGCCACACCGGAAGCCCGCGCCACACGCAGGTGGAAAGAGTATCAGGCCAAGGGCATCGATACTCCCTATGAAGAGGTGCTGGCCGACGTGAAGCAGCGGGACTATCAGGACACCCACCGTGCCGCTGCACCCCTGAAGCAGGCGGACGATGCCGTGCTGCTGGATACTTCGGAGCTGGATTTTGAACAGAGCCTTGCTGCAATGAAGAAGATCATTGCGGAGAAAGTGAATAAAACGATAAAATGATATTATATTACATCTTAGTGCCCTTTGCGTGGCTTTTGTGGCATATCGGCTTCCGCATCCATGTAGAGGGCCGCGAAAACCTGAAAAAGGTGCAGACAAAGGGCTGCATCCTTGCGCCCACCCATGTCTCCGCCATCGACCCGGTGTTCATCGTGGTCACCCGGTGGAGCAGGCGGATGGTCGTATTTGCCAAGAAGGAACTGTTCGAGATCAACGCCCTGCTCACATGGTTTTTCCGCTGCTGCGGCGCGGTGTGCGTGCGCGGCACAAAGGATGAAATGGCTGCCATTGAGCAGACCGTAGAAAAGTGCAGAAACGGCGAAACACTGCTCATCTTCCCGGAGGGCACCCGCGAAAAGGACGGGAAGCTTCTGCCGCCCAAGAGCGGACTGTTCGTCATTGCGGCGGGGGCCGGGGTGGACGTAGTGCCCTGCCGCATCCTGTACGATACGCCGGATGGAAAAATGCACCTGTTCTGCAAAGTACGGGTGATCTACGGCGAGCCGATGCCTGCAGAGCAGTTTGCCATGGAGAGCCGCCGCGACACCAAAAAGCTGCGTGCCAACAAGCAGGCCCTGCTGGATGCGTGGGAAAAGATGGGGGCGTAAAAGATGGAGATCCGAGTTGCCAAAACGGCGGGGTTCTGCTTTGGTGTCAAGCGGGCGGTGGATCTGACCTATGGCCTGCTGAACGAAGGCTGCAAGGTGGCCACCCTCGGCCCGCTGATCCATAACCCGCAGGCTGTGGAGGATATGCAGAAAAAGGGTGCCCTTGTGGCGGATGCCATCGCCGATGTGCCCGCCGGGTACGAGGTGGTCATCCGCAGTCACGGCGTGCCGCGCACCGTGTACGACGAGCTGGACGCGCGCGGCATCACCTACCATGATGCCACCTGTCCCTTCGTGCAGAAGATCCAGCGCATTGCCGCCGAGGCCGAAAAGGCGGGGGCGGTGCTGCTGGTGGCAGGCGACAAGACCCATCCGGAGGTGCAGGGGATCGTGGGCCACACCCGCGGAGAGGTGTTCGTTTTTGCCGATCTGGCCGAGTTGAAGGCATGGAAAGGCCCCTCTGACCCGCAAAAACCCCTGTTTGCAGTTGCACAGACCACATTTCAGGTTACAAAATGGCAAGAAAGTTCGGAGTTTCTCAAAAAAGCCTATACAAACGCCCGAATTTTTGATACAATATGTAATGCGACGTGGGCGAGGCAACAGGAAGCGGAAGACCTCAGCCAAAAATGCGACATCATTGTTGTCATTGGCGGTCATCATTCTTCCAATACCCAAAAGCTGGTACAGGTCGCCGCAAAACACACGCGTGCCGTAACGGTCGAGACAGCGAGCGAACTTCGGCCGGAATGGTTTGCAGATGTTAAAGTGGCGGGCGTGACAGCCGGGGCTTCAACGCCATCGTCTATTATTGAGGAGGTACTTAACAGTATGAGCGCAGAAATCAATGACAGCATGAGCTTTGAGGAGATGCTGAATGCATCCGAGGAAAAGCGTGTTCATGCAGGCAGTATTGTGAAAGGAATCGTGACCAGCATCTCTGCCAACGAGATCCAGGTGGATATCGGAGCGAAGCAGACCGGCTTTGTCAAGCTGAGCGAGCTGACCGATGATTCCTCCGCCAAGGTCGAAGACCTGGTGAAGGTTGGCGATGAGCTGGACCTCATCGTCGAGAAGGTTATGGATCAGGATGGCGTCATCCAGCTCTCCCGCAAGAAGCTCGCATCTCGCAAGGGCATGGAAGAGATCGCTAAGGCCGCTGAGTCCGGCGAGGTCGTCGAAGGCGATGTCACCGAGTTCAACAAGGGCGGCGTTGTGGTCAACGTCAAGGGTGTCAAGGTGTTCGTTCCTCGTTCTCAGGCTACTATGCGCCGTGATGAGGACTACACCGCTCTGGTTGGCCAGCACGTTCAGCTGGTTGTCACCGAGTGCTCCGGCCGCAAGATCGTCGGCAGCATCAACAAGGTGACCGCTGAGCAGAACAAGGCAAAGCGTGAAGAGTTCTGGGCAAACGTTGAGGTGGGCAAGACCTACACCGGCGTTGTCAAGAGCCTGACTTCTTACGGTGCATTCGTCGATATCGGCGGTGTGGACGGTCTGTGCCACATCAGCGAGCTGAGCTGGAACCGCATCAAGCATCCCTCCGAGGTCGTCTCCGTTGGTGACACCATCGAAGTGTATGTGAAGGACATCGACACCGAGAACCACAAGGTCTCTCTGGGCTACAAGAAGGCCGAGGACAACCCCTGGGAGCAGCTGAAGAACAACTACCCCATCGGCAGCACCTTCCATGCTCCGGTCGTCTCCCTGACCAAGTTCGGTGCATTCGTCCGCATCCTGCCGGGTGTTGATGGTCTGGTCCACATCAGCGAGATCAGCAATGACCGCGTTGAGAAAGTCTCTGACGTACTGAAGGTCGGCGATATGGTCGATGTGAAGCTGCTGGATGTCGACTTCGACAAGAAGCGCATCAGCCTGTCTATGAAGGCCCTGCTGAACGACGACGCTGAGTAATCAGCCTTTCGTTCGGAAGAAAAGCTTCTGACACAATGCGATCAACAGCCCCGTTGCCGGGAAAACGGCGGCGGGGCTGTTTTTGTTAAGGAGAGAACCCTCTCAGTCACCTGCGGTGACAGCTCCCCCGAAGGGGAGAGCTTTTGGCAAAAGAGGGCAGGCTCGCCGCGCCCGCAATAAAACCTCGCCCTTCGGGAGAGGTGGACGCGAGCAGCGCGAGCGGACGGAGAGGGTTTGACGAACTATGATAAATTTTTTCAAGAAACACTGGGAAGTGCTGAGCTATCTGGTTTTCGGCGTGCTGTGCACCCTGCTGAACATTGTGCTGTATGCGCTGTTCAACAAGCTGTTTGGCTATACAGCCGCCAACAGCTGGGGCAATGTGCTGGATAACATCATCTGCATCCTGTTTGCCTACTGCACCAACCGCGCCTTTGTGTTCCGCAGCAAAACGCAGGGCAAGGCCATGGCGAGGGAATTTGGTGCATTCGTCACCTGTCGTCTGGGTACAATGCTGCTGGACACTGCAATTATGCTGGTGCTGGGCAATCTGCTGGCTGCGCAGGGTGCAGCGCTGATGGACGAGCTGATGCAGGGGGTGCTGAGTGTGGTGGCCCACTGGCTTGGCCCGGATACGGCCATCCAGATGGCAGCCTCCTATGCAGGCACACCGGCGGGGGTCACGGATGGCTCTGCCGCCATTGCCGTCATCGGCGGTGCAGACGGCCCCACGGCGATCTTCGTTACCAGCCGCTACAATGCGCAGGCACTGTGGGGCCTTGCCGTGAAGGTCTTTTCCAATGTACTGGTGATCGTGCTGAACTATGTGTTCAGCAAGCTGATCATCTTTAAAAATCGCAAGTGAGATATTTTCTCCGCCGCAGGCGGAGAAAATATCCAATATAATTTAGGAGGTACGGTTTTATGAAGCGTGGTCTGAAAGGTTTTGCATTTCTGGTTTCCGGTCTGGTGCTGGGCATTATTGGTGCAACGGTCTCAGCAACTGCAATTGCCCTGAGTGCTGTCGGCATGGCAAAGGTGCGCCGTGCCAGCAAGTAAAAAGGAGAAACAAACATGACTCGTGAAGAAATTCTCTCCCATGTCGATCACACCCTGCTGAAGCCGGAGGCCACCTGGCCCCAGATCCAGACCCTGTGTGACGAAGCCATTGCAAACCACACCGCATCCATCTGCATCAACACCTGCTACGTCAGGCAGGCGGTGGAGTATATGGCGGGCCGCATCCCGGTATGCTGCGTGGTAGGCTTCCCTCTGGGTGCCATGGATACCGCCAGCAAGGCGTTTGAAGCCAAGACTGCCATTGAGAATGGTGCCGCCGAGGTGGACATGGTCATCAACATCGGTCGCCTGAAGAACAAGGAGTACGATGCCGTGCGCGAGGACATCCGCGCCGTGAAGCAGGCGGTGGGCGACAAGGTTCTGAAGGTCATCATCGAGACCTGCCTGCTGACCGACGAGGAAAAGGAAAAAATGTGCGATATCGTCTGCGAGGCAGGCGCGGACTACATCAAGACCAGCACCGGCTTCTCCACCGCAGGCGCAAACTTCCACGATGTGGAGCTGATGGTCAAGGGCGTGCATGGCCGCTGCAAGGTCAAGGCTGCCGGCGGCATTTCTACCGTGGAGGACATGGAGACCTTCCTTGCGCTGGGTGCTGACCGTCTGGGCACCTCCCGCGCTGTCAAAATTCTGAACGGCGAGCAGGCAAAGGGCTATTGATCTTTCTGCGAAAAAATGCAATTATAAATAATATTTCCGCAGAACAGAACCAGAGCGCACGCGGAGGCTGTTCTGGATCGTCTGGTTTTCCCAAGGGCCGCTGCACAAATTGCTGTGCAGCGGCCCTTTTTGATGCCAAGCCTTGCAAGCAGGGCGCGGCAGGGTATATAATACAGATAGATACTGTATAAAACAGGGGCTGTCTGCCTTATGGGATAAGGCGGGCAGGGGAGAAAATGCAATGAATATACCCGAGATCCTTGTGGCCAATGGCACAGGGGCGGTGCTGGTATGCTTTCTGTTTCTGCTGCGGGTGCGCGGCGAGAGTAAAAACAGTGTTGGAAGTGAGCTGTTCTGCCAGATGCTGGTGGTGACTCTGCTGGCACAGGCGACAGAGACGATCAGCTTTCTGCTGGACGGCGTGCCCGGCGCGGCAAGCCGATTCTGGCTGTACCTCATGAACACCGTCTGCACCGGCGCTGCCGTGAGCGTGGGCTTTGCGTGGTGTTTGTATGTGGACTTCCGGGTCTACCGCAGCACCGGACGCCTGCGCAGAAGGCATCTGTTCCTGGGCGCGCCGCTGCTGGCTGTTCTGGCGCTGCTGACGGCGAACCTTTTCGGCACAGGATGGATCTTTACCATCTCCGCGGACAACGTTTACCATCGCGGTCCGCTGAACAGTTTGCTTTACCTGCTGCTGTTCGGCTATTATGCCGAGAGCGTGTGGCAGGTGCATAAGGCCAAGCGCGATGGCGTTACGGTGGAGTTTTTCTCGGTGTACTACTTTGTGATCACCTGTGCGGTGGGCACGGTGCTGCAGGGTGCGTTCTACGGTATGGCCTTCGGCTGGCTGTCGGTGGCCATCGCCTTTGTGTTTGTGGACAGTCAGCTTCGCAGTCTGCGCAGCTATATCGACGAGCTGTCCGGCCTGTTTGGCCGCAAGTACATGAACTACTGTCTGGAGCGCATCCACGCCACGCAGGAGAAGGATGTTTACGGCATCATGATGGACGTGAACTGCTTCAAGGAGATCAACGACACCTACGGTCATGGTGCGGGCGACCGTGCCATTCAGGAGATCGGTCACATCCTGTCCGGGGCGCTGGCGGCAAACTCGGTAGCTATCCGCATAAGCGGCGATGAGTTCATGGTGCTGATCCGGCACGGCTCGGAGGAGATCCTGAATAAGATCTGTGCCGCCATCGAGCAGCGGGTGCAGCGCTATAACGCCGCCGCCCCGGCGGGCAGCTTTCAGCTGTCTTTCTCCACCGGTGTGGCAAAGTATGAGGGCGGCAGCGTGGAGAAATTTCTGGCGGAACTGGACGAGCGGATGTATGCGGAAAAGCGCGCCTTCCACGCCGCCCGGAACGGCCATGCCGTACCGGAGCAGGGGAACGCTCCATCAATTTCAGAATAATGTCTAAAAAGAGTGATACTCTTCTTGACAATCTGACGAAGCAATGATAGAATACTGAACGTACCAACTGAATACCGACTTATCAAGAGCGGCTGAGGGGACAGGCCCTGTGAAGCCCGACAACCTGCGCGTGAGCGCAAGGTGCCAAATCCTGCGGGAAACCGAGAGATAAGAGTGCAACGCTCAGAGCTTTCGGGCTCTGGGCGCTTTTATTTTTCGCGCAAAAAAGCTTGAACGGAATGTTGGAGCAAGAAATACACACCCTGCTGTAAAAACTTTAGGAGGCAAAACAAATGGCAAGACACCTGTTTACTTCTGAGTCCGTCACCGAAGGACATCCCGACAAGATCTGCGACCAGATCTCGGATGCCATTCTGGACGAAATTCTGACCCACGACCCCGATGCCCGTGTGGCCTGCGAGACCTGTGCATCCACCGGCCTTGTGCACATCATGGGCGAGATCACCACCAACTGCTATGTGGATTTCCAGAAGGTCGTCCGCAAGGTGGTGGCAGATATCGGCTACACCCGCGCAAAGTTCGGCTTTGATGCCGACACCTGTGCCGTCATCTCCAACATCGACGGCCAGAGCCCCGACATCGCACTGGGCACCAACGATCAGGTGGGCGGTGCAGGCGATCAGGGCATGATGTTCGGCTATGCCTGCGATGAGACCCCGGAGCTGATGCCTATGCCCATCAGTCTGGCTCACAAGCTGGCAAAGCGCCTGACCGAGGTGCGCAAGAACGGCGAGATGGACTATCTGCGTCCGGATGGCAAGAGCCAGGTCACTGTGGAGTACGATGAGAACAACAAGCCCGTGCGTGTGGATGCTGTGGTCATCTCCAGCCAGCACAGTGAGAGTGTCAGCATGGAACAGCTGCGCGCTGACGTGATGGAGAAGGTCATCAAGGCCACCATCCCCGCCGAGCTGCTGGACGAGAACACCAAGTATTACATCAACCCCACCGGCCGCTTCGTTGTGGGCGGCCCGCAGGGTGACACCGGCCTGACCGGACGCAAGATCATCGTGGACACCTACGGCGGCTATGCCCGTCACGGCGGCGGCGCCTTCTCCGGCAAGGACCCCAGCAAGGTGGACCGCAGCGCAGCCTATGCGACCCGCTGGGTGGCAAAGAACATCGTGGCTGCAGGTCTTGCCAAGCAGTGCGAAGTGCAGGTGGCCTACGCCATTGGCGTGGCAAAGCCTGTGTCCATCATGGTGGACACCTTCGGCACCGGCACCGTCTCGGATGAGAAGATCGAGCAGGCTGTGGAGAAGGTGTTCGACCTGACCCCCGCCGCCATCATCCGCGAACTCGACCTGCGCAAGCCCATCTACCGCAAGCTGGCCGCATACGGCCACATGGGCCGCGAGGATCTGGGCGTGAAGTGGGAGAACACCGACCGCGTGGATGCCCTGAAGGCTGCGGTCGCTGCCCTGTAAGCGGAACACAAAGCACCCATCGCAATCATATAAAATAAGAAGGCATCTGCAACGATCGCTTCTGAGCTTCTGAAGCTCAGCAAATTTGCTGCAGATGCCTTTGTTTTTGCGGCTCTGCCGGGGAGGGCGAACGAGCGAAAACAGCAGCATCTCTGCTGCCCGGCACACTGCATTTTTATCTCCCGGAAGAGCGATCCCGGCAGACTGCTCAGACAAAGAAAAGTCTTACTTTTCCACGAAAATCGGCCGAAATTTGCGAAATGGCAAAGAATCGGCTGTCTTTTTGTCGAAAACACACATTCTCTTTGAGAAAAAAGAAAAACAGCTGTGCAAGGCGCAGAAAATCCTGACATGAAACAAATTGATATGGCAGAATCGACGAAATGTGATAAAATAAAACCAGATATGCGCTCTTGTGTGCATGATACGGATCGTAAACAGCAATAAGGAGTTATGACTATGTCTATTGAAATTTCCCCGAAGTCGTTCTTTGAGCAGCCCAGCGTGGCAGATATGCGGCTGATCTCCTGCCCCGGTGCAGAGGAACTGACCGGCCTGATCGACAAGCATCTGGTCCGTTGGGCCAAGGCTGCCGGAATTGACAAAGAGACCTTCATTATTCCTTGCGACTGCCCCCGCTTCCAGAGTGGCGATGCCAAGGGTCTGGTGAAGGAGTCGGTGCGCGGCGACGATATCTTCATCGTGGTCGATCCCGGCAACTACAGTGTGACCTACAAGCTGTTCAACTACGAGAACCACATGTCTCCGGACGATCACTTCGCCAACCTGAAGCGCCTGATCCAGGCAGTGGCCGGCAAGGCACACCGTGTGTCGGTCATTATGCCCAGCCTGTACGGCGGCCGTCAGCATCGCCGTGTGGTGCGCGAAAGTCTGGACTGCGCTGTGGCCCTGCAGGAGCTGCAGACCATGGGTGTGCGCAACATCATCACCTTTGATGCTCATGACCCCCGCGTGCAGAACGCTGTGCCGCTGATGAGCTTTGATAACGCAATGCCCACCTATCAGGTGCTGAAGAGCCTGCTGAAGAAGGACCCGGACCTCTCCTTTGATAAGAGCAAGTTTACCGTGGTCAGCCCGGACGAGGGCGCCATGAACCGCAACATGTACTTCTCCAGCGTGCTGGGCTGCAATCTGGGCATGTTCTACAAGCGCCGCGATTACACCCGCGTGGTGAATGGCCGCAACCCCATCGTGGCCCACGAGTATCTGGGCGAGAGCGTGGAGGGCAAGACCGTCTTCATCGCGGACGATATCATTGCTTCCGGCGAGAGCATGCTGGAGGTCGCCAGCAACCTGAAGGAGCGCGGCGCTGCCAACATCATCGCCAACGCAACCTTCCCCCTGTTCACCAGCGGTCTGGACAAGTTCGACAAGGCTGTGGCCGAGGGCAAGCTGACCTATGTTGTGGGCACCAACCTGACCTACCGTATGCCTGAGCTGCTCACCCGCGACTGGTATGTGGATGTGGATGTTTCCAAGTACGCTGCATACTTTGTGGTGGCTCTGAACCACGACATGTCTGTTTCCAGCATCATCGATCCGCTGAAGAAGATCGAGAATCTGCTGGCAAGCCGCAAGTAAGTTTAATACGAAAAAAGGCTCTGCATCCTTGCGATGCAGAGCCTTTTTCGTATCACAAATCAAATAAAACGATCATAATTCGTCTCCATGGCTGCGCAGATACCGAACCAGCATGGGCAGCTCGTAGAGCAGCATGACGACCCAGCCCACCGCATAGCTGTAAGGCAGAGCTTCGATCTCCATTTTCCACACCAGCACGAACACCGCAGCTGCCGCCACACGGAACACCATGTTGAAGGTGCTGGACACCAGCGTGACCTTCAGATCGCCAATGCCGCGGAAGAAGCCCTGAATGCCATTGGTGAAAGCAGGCATCAGGTAGAACAGGGAAACCGTGCGCAGGAAGCGCACGCCCAGATGGACGACCTCCGGGTCGGTGACGAACAGTTTCATGATAAAGGGCGCACCGGAAAAGCATACAACGGCGATCAGCACGCCGTAAGCGGCTTCAATGCGCATACCGCAGTGGAAGCCCTGTTTCACACGGTCGTGCTTGCCGGCACCCCGGTTCTGCGCCATGAGGGTGGTCATGGCGTGGCCGATGTTCTGCTGCGGGGTATAGGCAAAGTCGTCAATGCGGGAAGCAGCGGTAAAGGCAGCCATGGCGTTGACACCCATGGTGTTCACGATGGCCTGCACCGCGATCTTGCCAAGCTGCACGGTGGCTTGCTGCATGGCGCTGGCCCAGCCGTAGCTGACCGTTTTGCGCAGCAGCTTGCCGTCAAACACCAGCCAACGCCTGCCCAGCTGCAGGATGGGCACCTTCCAGCGGATGTACAGTACGCACAGCACGCAGCACAGTGCTTCGCTGACCACGGTGGAAAGGGCGCAGCCGTTGCTGCCCCAGTTCAGCACCTGCACAAAGAACAGGTCGCCGCCGATGTTCAGCACAGAGCTGATCATCAGGAAATACAGGGCACTCTTGCTGTCGCCCAGTGCACGCATGGTGGCGGCAAGAAAGTTATAGAAAAAGGTGAAGATCAGGCCTGCAAACACGATGCGCAGGTAGCTGACCGCAATGGGCAGGATATCGGCGGGCACCTGCATCAGCTGCAGCAGGGGCGTGGCCAGAATGACGCACAGCGCCGAGAATGCCAGCGAGAACACGGTGCCTGCAATGGCGGTGGTGGACACCTGACGCTCCATCAGCTGGGTATTACCGGCACCGAATGCGGTACTGACCAGAATGCCGGCACCCAGACACATGCCGTTGATAAACAGGATGGCCAGAGTCATGAGCGGGTTGGAGGTGCCGACGGCGGCAAGGGCTTCCTCGCCCACGAACTTGCCCACGATGATGCTGTCGGCGGCGTTGTAGGTGAGCTGGAACAGGTTGCCAAGTACCAGCGGAATGGTAAAACGGATCAGGAGCGGAGTAATGGCTCCCTTTGTCATGTCGTTTGTCATGGGAACTCTATGATTTCTCCTTATAACGTATTTACGATCTGCCGTCCGGGCAGGATGGCAAGGGCAGAGCGGCTGGCACCTACATGGATGAGCTGTGCGGCCGCCTGCAAAACGGCACCGGATGCCACCGAAGCCGGGATGGCATCGGTGCGCAGCACCTTTTGCGCGGCCCGCTGCGCGTCGGTGGTGTTCACCGCCACCACGTTGTCCACCACATAGGCGTTGAAGTTTTCCGGCATAAAGCCGTAGCCCAGATCGCTGATGCCGTGGGGGCCGGTCAGGCCGCCGCCCAGCGCCTGCGATTCGTAAGGCTCCACGGCGGCGATGCGCACATCGTTCGTCCATGCCTTGATGGTCTCGCCCACGCCGGTCACGGTGCCGCCGCTGCCCACGCCGATCACGATAGCGTCCACGGCGCTTTTGCCCTCCCGCGCGATGCTCTGCACAATGGCAGGGCCGGTAACGCGGCGGTGGTACTCCGGGTTATCATCGTTGGCAAGCCAGTCCATGTAGTACCAGCCGTTGGCGGCGGCGGTCTGTGCCGCCAGACGGCGGGCACCGTTCACACCGCTGCGGGCCGGGCTGTGGCGGATCTGCGCACCCAGCCGCAGCAGGGTCTCCTGCCGCAGGGCGGGGGCATCCTCCGGCATCACCAGAACCACCGGGTGACCGGCGGTCAGGCCCGCCAGCGTGAGCGCAGCGGCAAACGGGCCGGAGGCCGCTTCAATGATGGGCTGACCGGAGATCAGCTTCTTTTTTTCAATGGCAAGGGCCAGCATCCCTTCCGCAAGGCCGTCCCGGGCCGTGCCGGTGGGGCCTGCAAAGTCCAGATAGGCATACAGCCGTCCCTTCAGCCCGCAGGCGGCAGCATAGCCGCGCAGCTCCACGATGGGGCAGGCGCTGAGCGTCTGGTAAAAATTGGGGTAGATCGGCACGAAGACCCTCCTTTCATGGGATACAACAATATTATCCTAACGCAAAAGGACTGCGCGCGTCAAGATGCGTTTTAGCAAAAACGGCGAATTTTTGGCGGATTTTCTGGAAAAATCTCCGAAAGGCTCTTGACAGGATGCGGTGCATCTGCTATACTTCATCCGTAAAGCAAATGAACTTTACATCGCTTCTCGAAAGTACAGGCACAAAACCGGGGGATCAGAGGATGGCAAAAGATCTGGAAATGGGCTATCTGCTGGACTTTTACGGCGAGGTGCTCACCGAGAAACAGCGCGAAATGCTGCGCCAGTATTACAACGATGACCTTTCGCTGAGCGAGATCGGCGAGAACTTCGGCATCACCCGTCAGGGTGCGCGGGATGCCATCAAGCATGGCGAGAACGCGCTGAAGGAGCTGGAGGAAAAGGTCGGCTTTGCGGCGCGTTACCGCCGCGTGCAGCAGAAGCTGGAAGAGCTGGAGCAAATGGTGATCGATGCACGGTTCGAGTGCACCGGCCCGCAGGGCCTGACCACCACCGAGTACGAACACCAGCTGACCAAAATGTTAAAGCTCATCCGCTCCATCGACGAAGCGAACGAGAGCTGAAACCTGTGAAAGGAGCACCGTACAATGGCATTTGAATCCCTTACCGACCGCCTTGCCGGTGTGTTCAAAAAGCTGCGCGGTCACGGCAAGCTGACCGAGGCAGATATCAAGGCCGCGATGCGTGAGGTGCGCATGGCCCTGCTGGAAGCCGATGTCAACTACAAGGTTGCCAAGGACTTCTGTGCAAAGGTGTCCGAGCGCGCCATGGGTCAGGAGGTCATGGAGAGCCTGACCCCGGCACAGCAGGTGG
This sequence comes from Faecalibacterium sp. Marseille-Q4896, assembly GCF_017377615.1. Lineage (NCBI taxonomy): Bacteria > Bacillati > Bacillota > Clostridia > Eubacteriales > Oscillospiraceae > Faecalibacterium > Faecalibacterium sp. Marseille-Q4896. The sequence continues at coordinate 62,865 of NZ_JAFREG010000002.1, read as the reverse complement.
TCAAGATCGTCAACGAAGAGCTGGTTGCCCTGATGGGCGGCAGCGAAGCGGCCCGCCTGAACATCAAGAACAAGGGCCAGACGATCATCATGCTCTGCGGCCTGCAGGGCAACGGTAAAACCACCCACGCCGCAAAGCTGGCAAAGTACTTTATCAAACAGGGCCGCCGCCCTATGCTGGTGGCCTGCGATATTTACCGCCCTGCGGCCATCGATCAGCTGCAGGTGGTGGGCAAACAGGCGGGCGCACCGGTGTTCACCCTGCCGGGCGCAAAGCCGCCGGAAATTGCAAAGAAGGCGCTGGCACACGCCAAGGATTACGGCAATGACATCGTGATCCTGGATACCGCCGGTCGTCTGCAGATCGACGATGTGCTCATGCAGGAGCTGGTGGACATCAAGGAAGCCGTTCCTGTGGACGAGACCCTGCTGGTGGTGGATGCCATGGCCGGTCAGGATGCCGTGAACGTTGCCAAGACCTTTAACGAGAAGGTAGGCATCGACGGCATCATCCTCACCAAGACCGACGGCGATACCCGCGGCGGTGCGGCACTTTCGGTGCTGGCCGTTACCGGCAAGCCCATCAAGTTCCAGGGCACCGGCGAAAAGCTGGACGATCTGGATGTGTTCCACCCGGACCGCATGGCAAGCCGCATCCTTGGCATGGGCGATGTGCTGAGCCTGATCGAGCGCGCGCAGGAGACGGCCGACGAAAAGGCTGCCGAAGAGACCGCCAAGCGGATGATGGAGAACAAGTTCGACATGAACGACATGCTGGACCAGTTCGCACAGATCCGCAAGATGGGCGGTGCAGGCGCGATGCTGAGCATGCTGCCCGGCGGCAGCGGCATCGATCCCAGTCAGGTCGATGAAAAGGCGTTCGACCGCATCGAGGCCATGATCTATTCCATGACCAAGGAAGAGCGCGAGAAGCCCTCCATCATCAACCCAAAGCGCAAGCGCCGCATTGCAGCAGGCAGCGGTACCACCGTGGCCGACGTGAACAAGCTGCTCAAGCAGTTTGAAATGATGCAGAAGATGATGAAGCAGTTCAAGAAAAGCCCCAAGGGCTTTGCCCGCCGCCTGGGCGGCATGATGGGCAACCCCAATGCCTTCCGCGGACTGAAATAATTTTTGTGATACAACCCCCTTGCGGGTTTGTACAATATAATCAACATGCGCCCGCAAGGGCCGCACAAAACAATTTTTGGAGGATATTTACCATGGCAGTTAAGATTCGTCTGCGCCGCGTTGGCGCCAAGAAGGCTCCCTTCTATCGTGTTGTTGTTGCTGACAGCCGCTTCCCCCGTGACGGCCGTTTCATCGAAGAGATCGGCACCTACGATCCCAACAAGGAGCCTTCCGAGATCAAGATCGACGCTGAGAAGGCAAAGCAGTGGATCGCCAATGGCGCACAGCCCACTGATACCGTTCGCGTCCTGCTGAAGAAGTCCAACGTTCTGTAAGTAGGGAGGGCTGACTCATGCAGGAGCTGTTGCTGGCAGTTGCCCGCGGTCTCGTGGAGGATAAGGAAGCCGTTAAGGTCACGGTGGACGAGCCTCGCGAGGACGGCACCATCGTCTACCACCTGAGCGTGGCAGAGGGAGATATGGGCCGTGTCATCGGCAAGCAGGGCCGGATCGCAAAAGCCATTCGTGTGGTGATGCGCGCGGCTGCTGTGCGGGTCGATGAAAAGGTCCTTGTTGAGATCGACTGAGCACCCTACAGGCCCTTTGCCCTTGCGGCAAGGGGCCTTTTTGATTATAGGAGCAAGATTATGCAGCAATATCTGGAAGCGGGCAAGGTCGTGACCACCCACGGCGTGCGCGGCGAAATGAAGCTGGAGCTTTGGTGCGACGGCGTCAACTTTCTGAAAAAGGTGGGCAGGCTGTACCCCTCGGCACAGGGCGGCAGGGCCTATAAGATCGTGTCCATCCGCGCACAGGGCCAGATGGCTCTGCTGCAGCTGGAAGGCGTGGACGATATGGATGCTGCCCGTGCGCTGCGGGGGCAGGTGTTCTACTTTGACCGCAATGATGCCACCCTGCCCGCAGGCCGCTGGTATGTGGCCGACCTGATCGGGTGCGAAGTGCGGGATGCCGACACCGGCAGGGTGTACGGCGTTGTGACCAGCGTGGATCACCCTGGTGCACAGGATATCTACACCGTCAAAGCACCGAACGGCAAGGAATACATGTTCCCGGGCGTGGATGCTTTTCTGAAAGAGCGCAACCCGCCGGAGGGCTATCTCCTCGTCACCCCCATTCCGGGCCTGCTGGACGATGACTTTGACAGCGAACGGGAGGAAGAGTGAGCCATGGGAATGCGTGTGGACATCGTGACCCTGTTCCCGGAAATGTGCCAGCAGGTGCTGGATGCCAGCATCATCGGGCGCGCGGCAAAGAAGGGCTTTATTGAGACCCACTGCCACCAGATCCGGGACTACACCCTGAACAAACAGAAGCAGACCGACGATTACCCCTACGGCGGCGGCTGCGGCATGGTGCTGTACGCTCAGCCCATCGCAGACTGCCTGCGTGCTGTGCAGCAGGAAGTGGCTTCACAGGGCCGTCCGGCCCCGCATATCGTGTTCCTGACGGCAGGCGGCCAGCGCTACACCGAGGAACACGCAAAGCGGCTGGCCCAGTACGATAACCTGACACTGGTATGCGGCCACTATGAGGGCATCGACGAGCGTGTGATCGATGCTTTTGCGGATGAAGAGATCTCCATCGGTGACTACATCCTCACCGGCGGCGAGCTGGCCAGCCTTGTGGTGGCGGACAGTGTGCTGCGCCTGAAGCCCGGCGTGCTGGCTGAGCAGAAGGGCTACGAGGAAGAAAGCTACTGGGACGGCCTGCTGGAGTATCCCCAGTACACCCGCCCCGAGGTGTGGGAAGGCCGCGCCGTGCCGCAGGTGCTGCTGGGCGGCGACCACCAGAAGATCGATGCATGGCGCGGGGAACAGAGCCGGGAGCGCACCCGCCTGCGCCGCCCGGAGCTGTACGAGAAGTGGTGTGAGACCCACCCTGTGACCGAGCTGCCCAAGTGGAAGCGCGGCGAGAACATGCGCCTTGTCAAGACCGACGAGCAGTTTGCTGCTGCCGCCCGCATCTTTGTGGAGGGCCGCCGCACCACCTGTGCCGAGAACTGGACCCCGGAATACTGTGCCAGCCTTAACGAGGAAGAATATCTTTTGCAGCTGCGGCAGGAAAAGGCCGCAGGCTGGGTGTGCTACCTGCACACCACCAAGGATGTGCCGGACGGCATCGTGAGCATCAACCACAAGGTGGGGCACATCGAACATCTGTTCGTCACTGAAAAAGCCCGCGGCAGGGGCATTGGCATGAAGATGCTGGACTTTGCCCGCAGGAAGCTGCCGGAGCACCCGCACCCGGTGCTGAGCGTGCTGAACACCAACACCCGCGCCATAGCGCTGTACACCCGCATGGGCTGGAAGCTGACCAGCGGCACCGAGCTGGAGTTCACGCCGGAGCAATATCCGGCTGTGGTGAAAAAGTGCGCGCTGGTCTGGATGCGGTACGAGGGCAGCACACAGAAGTAACTCCGGGCGGCAGCTGCAGGTGCATCGGACAGCGAAAAAGGCACGAAAATGGATGCTCGGACCGGAGGGTATGGTGCTGGAAACGCACAAAAACGGCCGAGATATTGCCCGATGGTCGAAAAAATGTTGAAAACTTTTGTATCTACCCTCTAACCTTCGGGGAATAATTTTATTATCTTTGTATAAATAATGAAAAATGGGCCGCTTTTCATTGGAGAAACCGCCAAAAATGCGCCGGGGGGCTGTACAACCGTTTCGACTTGCGCTAAAATAATCGTAACGCAACAGGCACAGGATACAGATTCTATACCCAAAACGATATTAGATAGGAGCGCTTTACTATGTACGTGAAAGAAGTTACCGTTGAAAATCAGGTTGGTCTGCACGCTCGTCCGGCTACCTTCTTCATCCAGAAGGCTAACGAGTTCAAGTCTTCCATCTGGGTCGAGAAGGAAGAACGCCGCGTGAACGCAAAGAGCCTGCTGGGCGTTCTGTCTCTGGGCATCGTGGGCGGTACCACCATCCGCATCATCGCTGACGGCGCTGATGAGCAGGCTGCTGTTGACGGCCTGATCAAGCTGGTGGAGTCCGGTTTTGCTGAGTAATTTGTGTCTATAAATGGAGCGGCGGGGGAACCTGCCGCTTTTTGTTTTTCAAGGAGAATCCATGACCAAAGCTGAACTGTATCAGAAAGCCTGTATGCTGCCGCTGCTGCCCGGCGTTTATATCATCCGGGATAAGACGGACACCATCATTTATATCGGCAAGGCAAAGCGGCTGCGCATCCGGGTGAGCCAGTACTTCCGCGAGGGCGTGCCCCACGACAACAAGGTCAGCCAGATGATCGCCCATGCCTATGCCTTTGATGTGATCGTGTGCCAGAGCGAGTTCGAAGCGCTGGTGCTGGAAGCCAGCCAGATCAAGGCCCACACGCCGAAGTATAACATCCTGCTCAAGGATGATAAAGGCTACAGCTATATCAAGGTGACAAAGGAGCCATGGCCCCGGCTCTCCTTCGTGCTGCAAAAAGAGGAGGACGATGCCGAGTATATCGGCCCCTATACCTCCAGCTTTGCGGCCCGGCAGATGGCAGAAACCGCCATGGATGCCTTTCTGCTGCCAAGGTGCAATAAGCGCTTCCCGCAGGAGATCGGCAAAGGACGCCCCTGCCTGAATGCGCACATCGGCAAGTGCATGGCAGTGTGCAGCGGCAGGATCAGCTGCGAAAACTACAATCAGGCCGTCAAGAGCGCCGTGCACCTGATCCGCTACGGCAAAAAGGACATCCTGAAGATCCTTAATGAGCGGATGCAGGAGGCCTCGGACCGGCTGGAATTTGAGACGGCGGCGCTGCTGCGGGACCAGATCGCAGCCATCACCAAGGTGAGCGCCGGGCAGAAGGTTATTGTGGACCCGGATGTGGAGATGGACGTGGTGGCGCTGGCAGGCACGCCGGACAGCGTGTGTGCGGCGGTGCTGCGCTTCCGGGACGGACGGCTGACCGATAAGCGGGAGTTTTTGTTCCACGATACCTCGGACATTGCCGCCGTGCGGGAGGAATTTCTGCCCCGGTATTATCTGGATGACGAACAGATCCCCAAGATCATTGCGGTGGACGAGCTGCCGCCGGACAGCGACGCTTTGCAGCAGGCGCTGAACGAAAAGCGCGGCAATGAGGTGCAGCTGTACGTGCCCCAGCGGGGCGATAAGGCCCATCTGGTGGAGATGGCCCACACCAACGCGGTGGAGCGTCTTGCCCGGGAGAGCGGCCGCTATGCCCGGGAGGAAAAGCTGCTGGACGAGCTGGCGCAGGTGCTGGGCCTTGCAAAGCCGCCCCGTGCCATTGAGAGCTACGACATCTCCAACTGGGGCGATGGCTCCAGCGTCTGCGGCATGGTCACCTTCAAGGACGGCAAGCCCTACAAGGCGGGCTACCGCAGATTCAAAATGAAGACGGTGGCGGGCACTGACGACTATGCATCGCTGGCAGAGACCGTCTCCCGGCGGGCGGCAGAGTATGAAAAGTACGCAGAGCTTGCCAAAAAGGGAGAACCCTGCAGCAACTGGTTCGGGCAGAAGCCGGATCTGCTTTTGATGGACGGCGGCAGGGGGCAGGTGAGCGCGGCAAAAGATGCACTGGCCGGGACTGCCCTTGCGGATGTGCCGCTCTACGGCATGGTGAAGGACGACCACCACCGCACCCGCGCCATTGTGGACAGCGATGGCCGGGAAATTGCCATCAATATGAACCGGGGCACCTTTACCTTTATCACGGCCATTCAGGACGAGACCCATCGCTTTGCCAATGCCTACCGCAAGCAACAGATGAAGCAGAAGAGTTATTCCTCCACCCTGACCGAGATCCCCGGCATCGGCCCCAAAACGGCAAAGGCACTGATGGCCCAGTTCAAGAGCGTGGGCGCGGTGAAGGAAGCCACGCCTGACCAGCTGGAAAATACCCCCGGCGTGGGCAAACAGACGGCACAGATCATCTACGATTATTTTCATGCATAAAACCCTCTCAGTCATCGCTGCGCGATGCCAGCTCTCCCGAAAGGGAGAGCTTTTTGCATTCAGATGCAATGAATGTGCAGAGTTGAAGAAAACGCGATTGATGCATTTGCCGGTTACGGCCCTTCCCGTGAAAAGGCAAACCCCGGCAGACCGCAGTCTGCCGGGGTTTGCAATATTAAAATAAATTTTCCGCTGAAAATGCCCAGAGCAAAGCGGAGGGCATTCAAATGATTCAGTTCTCCGCAGAAATATCCTGACCGAAATACTTCTCGCTCAGCTCTTTCAGGGTGCCGTCGGCACGCAGATCATCGATGGCGGTGTTGATGGCATCCAGCAGGGTGGCGCTGGCATCGCCCTTGCGCAGAGGAATGGCAACGTGGGATGCATCCTCGGTCTGGGCCACCAGCTTGAAATCTGCATCCGGGTGGACGTTCAGGTAATCGTAGAAGGAGACATCGGCGTTCAGGGTGGCGTCGATGCGGCCGGCGGTGAGCAGCTGGATGGTCTCTTCCAGCGTGTCGATGCCCTGTACGGTGGCACCATAGCTCTCGGCCAGTTCCATGTAGGTGGAAGCAAGGCTGTTGGCGGTGGTCTTGCCCTTCAGGTCCTCAAAGCTGGTGATCTCGTCGTTATCCTTGCGGACGGCAAGGGCAGTGTGGATGTAGCCGTAGGGCTCGGTGAAATCATAGGTCTTGGCGCGCTCGTCGGTCACTTCCACGCCGTTGCACACGATGTCGTAGCGGCCTGCGTCCAGACCGGCAAACAGGCTGTCCCAGTCGCTTTCGACGTACTCCGGCTCCACGCCCAGCTTTTCGGCAATGGCGCGGGAGACTTCCACATCGTAGCCCACCAGAGTATCGGATTCGTCGTGGTAGCTCCAGGGCTGCCATGCGCCTTCCAGGGCGACGATCAGCTTGCCGCTGGACTGGATGTTGGACAGCTGGTCGCCGGCAGCAGGAGCCACAGAGGCGGCCGTGCCGGAAGCAGCGGTGCTGCCGGAAGAATTGGAGCAGCCGGACAGAGTCAGCACGCCGGCAGCGGCCATGACGCTCATAAGAGAAATAAAGGTTCTGCGTTTCATAGTTGGATTCCCTTTCCTCTATAAAAATATTTGTGAAATAAACTCCTTCAGGCAAAGAAGGAGACTTTCTGGTTTTGCCAAAGGCCCCATCCCGGAGGGGGCTGTCTGCGAAGCAGACTGGGGGAGTTGGTTAAACCTCACTCGGTGTGAGCGATCTTCCGCAAAAATTCGCGGGTGCGCTCCTCTTTGGGGTTGGCGAAAAACTCATGCGAGGGAGCCTGCTCCACTACCACGCCGTTCTCCATGAAAACGGTCTTGGAGGAAACATTGCGGGCAAAGCCCATCTCGTGGGTGACCACCAGCATGGTCATGCCCTCTTCGGCCAGCTGCCGCATCACGGCCAGCACTTCGCCAGTCAGCTCCGGGTCAAGGGCCGAAGTCGGCTCGTCAAAATAGATGATCTCCGGGTCGGAGGCCAGCGCACGGGCAATGGCCACGCGCTGCTGCTGGCCGCCGGAAAGCTGGCGCGGATAGTAGTCGGCTCGGTCGGCAAGGCCCACCTTTTCCAGCATCTTCATGCCAACGGCATCCGCCTGCTCTTTGGGTATTTTGCGGGCAATGATGAGGCCCTCGGTCACGTTCTGCAGGGCAGTCTTGTTGCGGAACAGATTGTAGCTCTGGAACACAAAGGCCGTCTTTTTGCGCAGCCGGGCAATGTCGGCACGGCTGGCCTGGGCAAGGTCGAACGTCTCACCGTCAAAGGTGAGCTGGCCTGCGTCGGCAGTCTCCAGAAAGTTCAGACAGCGCAGCAGGGTGGTCTTGCCGGAGCCGGAGGGGCCGAGGATGGCCACCACATCGCCCTTTTCCACGGTCAGGTCCACGCCGCGCAGCACCTGCAGCTCGCTGGTCACTTTGCGTGCACCGGGCCGGTGGAAGATGCCTGCCTGCAGGCGGGGCTTTGTGTAGGTGAAAAAGGACTTGTGGACGTTTTTGATCTCTAACATGGACATGGTTGCCACACTCCTTTCTTACTGGAAGCCGTGGGCGTTGAGCCGACGCTCCAGCAGTGCCTGCAGCTTGGTAATGATCGTGCAGAACAGCAGATACACCACGGCCACCTCACAGTAGATGGGCAGGAAGATGTAGGTGCGGGCGGCCACCCGCTGACCGGCCATGAACAGCTCGGCTACTGTGATATTGGACGCCAGCGAGGTGTCCTTGATCATGCCGATGAGCGAGTTGGAGAGGGCGGGCACTGCGGTGCGCAGGGCCTGCGGCAGCACGATGCGGCGCATGATCTGCCACCAGCTCATGCCCACGCAGTAACCGGCTTCCAGCTGGCCCTGCGGCACGCTTTCCAGTGCGCCACGCATGGTCTCGGCACAGTAGGCACCCTCGTTGAAGGCAAAGGCGATGACCGCAGCAGGGAAAGCGTCCAGCATGATGCCCACGCTGGGCAAACCATAAAAGATGATGAACAGCTGCACCAGCAGCGGCGTGCCGCGGATGACCCAGATGTAGAACCGCGCGATCTGCCGCAGCACCGGCACATTGGCGTACTGCACCAGCGCAACGGCCACGGCAATGATCATGGCAAAAAAGAATGAGACCAGCGTGAGCGGGATGGTCATGGTAAGGCCTGCCGTAAGGATACGGGGCAGGGCCTCCGCCAGCACGCTGACCGTACGGTTGGAAAGAAATGCTTCAAACATGAAAAATGTTCCCTCAGAACGGTATTCAAATACTTTGTAAATCGTAAGAACAAAGGTATTATAAGGCTTGGAGTGCGCTTGAAGTCAAGGGCTTTTTCTAAAATTCCTACAAAACCTACCAGAATACTATAGCATGAATCCGGATGGAGTGCAAACGGTTTGCTCAAAACGCGTGATGTGTACAAAAACGGACGACCCATCTGGAAAACTTTGTGCAATGCGGCAAGCGGTTGACGGCGCACCGGCTTTCGTGTACAATGAACATAACAACGCGCACCGGGCTTGGCCCGGCACAGGCGCAAATTCACCGCAGAGGGTGCAGTGCCCTTTGCGCGGTGCAGACACGGAGGACACGAACGTGACGAAGAAAAAAATTGGCGTTCTGGGTGCAGGTACCTGGGGCATGGCTCTGGCACGGATGCTGTGTGTCAGCGGCAATGATGTGCAGGTGTGGTCGGCGCTTCCGGCTGAGGTGGAGAACCTTTCCGCTACGCGGGTGCACCCCAATCTGCCGGGCATGAAGATCCCGGAAGAGCTGCAGTTTACCAAGAGCATTGAGGAAGTGTGCACCGGCAAGGATGTGCTGCTGTTTGCAGTGCCGTCGGTATTTGTGCGCTCCACCACGGCCAAGGCCCGGCCTTACATCCCGGACGGCCAGATCCTTGTGGACGTTGCAAAGGGCATGGAGCCGGACACCTTGTATACCATGACTGAGGTCATTGCCGACGAGCTGAACCGTGAGGGCGGCCCCAAGGGGGTAAAGCTGGTAGCACTCTCCGGCCCGACCCATGCGGAAGAGGTGGCGCTGGACATGCCCACCACCATCGTTTCGGCCTGCCCGGATGAAGCCGCTGCCGAGTATGTGCAGGATGTGTTCAGCAACACCTGTATGCGTGTGTACACCAACGCCGACATCAAGGGCGTGGAGCTGAGCGGCGCGCTGAAGAATGTGATTGCGCTGGGTGTTGGCATCTCCACCGGCCTTGGCTACGGCGACAACGCCCGCGCAGCCCTCATCACCCGCGGCATTGCCGAGATCGCCCGGCTGGGCGTGGCCATGGGCTGCAACATCCACACCTTTGCGGGTCTGGCCGGTATCGGCGACCTGATCGTGACGGCCACCAGTATGCACAGCCGCAACAATCGTGCGGGTATTCTGATCGGCAAGGGCAAAAGCCCGGAGCAGGCCGTGAAGGAGGTCGGCATGGTGGTGGAGGGCATCAATGCACTGCCTGCCGCTATGGAGCTGGCAGCAAAGTACAATGTGGAAATGCCCATTGTGCAGACGGTGAACGCCATCGTGAAGGAGGGCATGAGCGCCAGCGACGCGCTGCGCACCCTGATGGACCGCAACCGGAAGAACGAGATGCCGCAGGGCTACGAAAAAGTCTGAATTTTAAGGGAGAAGGCACAGCTGTCTGCAGATGGCTGTGCCTTTTTTGCTGCGCGGCCTGCCCACTGGCCGAAAACACAAAATAATTCAAATTTTTTACCAAAATCAGACGTAAAAGGGTAGAAGGTTGGGAAACTTTCTGCTATACTGAAACAGAACGCAAAAACCGGGGGACGTTTTGTGCACCCTGTCGGAGAGAAAGAGAGGAATCTGCCATGCCGTCAACTTATGCGCACCGCCGCTTTGGCACCAATGTGCTGGAACATCTGCCGGATGAACTGCGTGCTCAGCTGGAACAGAACCGTGAGCTTTATGATATCGGCCTGCACGGGCCGGACCTGCTGTTTTATTACCATGCTGCCAAGTCCAACCCGGTGGGTGCATTGGGCAACGCCATGCACGAGGAGCCGGGGCGGGCCTTTTTTGACCGGGCGCGCAGGGTGGTGCACTGCGAGGCAGACCGGGATGCTGCGCTGGCCTATGCGCTGGGCTTTGTGTGCCACTTTGCGCTGGACAGCACCTGCCACCCGTATGTGGAGCAGTTCACCCGGGAAAGCGGCGTGACCCACTGCGAGATCGAGACCGAGTTTGACAACATGCTGCTGCGCCGGGACGGATACGACCCGCTGAAGTTTTTCACAGCCAGCCATATCCACCCGTCGGAACAGAATGCAAAGGCGATCGCGCCCTTTTACGAGGGCATCTCGGAGCAGGTGGCGCTGGACTCGCTCAAGGGCATGATCTCAGTGCACAGGCTGCTGCAGGCGTCCAATCCGGTCAAGCGCTGGGTGGTGCTGACAGGCATGAAGGTGGTGGGCAAATACGACATGCTGCACGGCCTTGTGGCAGATCCGCAGCCGAACCCGAAGTGCGTGGAGAGCGGCAAGCGGCTGGAAGAACTGTATGCGCAGGCGCTTCCGCTGGCAGAAACGCTGATCCTGGAATTTGTGGCAAAGCTGGACACGGACCAGCCCCTGAGCAAGGCCTTTGACCACACCTTCGGGGAGTTTTGAGCGGGCACAAAAAATGAGGGTGCACCGCCCGGCGGTGCAGGGAGAGAGTAAAAATGCAAAGCGAAAAATTCAAGGTGACCCCGCTGGAGCGGTCATGGATCCTGTACGATGTGGGCAACTCGGCCTTTGTGCTGATGATCGCCACACTGGTGCCCATTTTCTTTAATGCGCTGGCCGAGGCCGGGGGATTGAGTCCGGTGAACTATCTGGCCTACTGGGGCTATGCAAGCTCGGTGGTCACGGTGATCACGGCAGTGCTGGGGCCGATTTTGGGCACGCTGGCCGATACCAGAGGCTTTAAAAAGCCCATCTTCATGCTCTGCCTGTTCGTGGGCGTGGCAGGCTGCTGTGCTATGGGCCTTGCCACTACATGGCTGCCGTTCCTGATCATCTTCATCCTTGCAAAGATCGGCTTTTCGGGCAGTCTGGTGTTCTACGATTCCATGCTGGGCGATGTGACCACCCCGGAACGCATGGATGTTGTGTCTTCGCAGGGCTATGCATGGGGCTACATTGGCAGCTGCGTGCCCTTTGTGGTGTGTCTGGCGCTGGTGCTGGGCAGCGGGGCCATCGGCCTGAGCCAGATGACCGCCCTTTCCGTGGCGCTGCTCATCACCGCTGTGTGGTGGCTGGGCACCACCCTGCCGCTGCTGCGGAACTATAAGCAGATCAACTATGTGGAGGTAGAGCAGCACGCCATCCAGCAGAGCTTTGTGCGCATCGGCCACACCCTCAAGCATCTGCGCGAGGATAAGCAGGTGTTCTGGTTCCTGCTGGCCTTCTTCTGCTACATCGACGGCGTGTATACCATCATCGATATGGCCACCGCCTACGGCACGGCACTGGGGCTGGAGACCACCGGCCTTTTGCTTGCCTTGCTGGTAACGCAGATCGTGGCCTTCCCTTCGGCGCTGATCTTTGGTCGTCTAAGCGCAAAATATCCGTCCAGCCAGCTTATCCCGGTCTGCATCGCGGCCTACACCGGCATTGCGGTGTTTGCCTTCTTCCTGACCAGCCAGTGGCAGTTCTGGATACTGGCCGTGCTGGTGGGCATGTTCCAGGGCGGCGTGCAGGCACTGAGCCGCAGCCACTTTGCCAAGATCATCCCGGCTGAAAAATCCGGCGAATACTTTGGCCTGTTCGACATCTGCGGCAAGGGCGCGTCCTTCCTTGGCACCATGATCGTGAGCGTGGGCAGCCAGCTGACCGGCAGCGCCAATGTGGGCATTGGGATGCTGGCGCTGCTGTTTGCAGTGGGCTTTGTGCTGTTTCGGGTGTCCTGCCGGACTGAGGGCGCAAAACAGGTGTAAAAAATACGATTTAAAATTGTCGATGCTTTCGCTTTGGCAATATCAGAGGAAATATTATTTTATAATTTTGCAAACAAGCCAGCCCTGCGGGGCCGGCTTGTTTCCTTTTTCACGGGAAGGGGGGCGTGACGGCAAACGGCATATTGTTGCCATTACGCAGTAAAGATGCAGTTTTCGGCAGCGACTCTATTCGTGAAAGTGCGTTTGGAGCGGCCCGCAGGCCGCGACAAATGCGAAATAAAAATAAAATTTCCGCTGAATATGGCCAGAGTGTAACGGAGGCCATTTTAAATCGTCCTTCTGGTTATAATTAACAAACCGGTAATTGTCTTTTTGAGCGGCGAATGATACAATAGAGGCAATGATTTCAAAACCGCAAAGGAGAAAACGAAATGGAACGATTTCCCGGTTATACCCTCGTGCGTACCGAGGACTGCCCTGAACAGCACGGAACCCTGACCGTGCTTACCCACGATGTGAGCGGTGCCACGGTGCTGCTGGTGGAAAATGAGGATACCAACAAGGCGTTTGGCATCGGCTTTGGCACCTTCCCGTCCGATGACACCGGCGTGTTCCACATTCTGGAGCACTCGGTGCTGGCAGGCAGCGAAAAATACCCGGTGACCTCGCCGTTCTTGCAGCTGCTCAAAAGCAGCATGGCATCTTTCCTGAATGCGATGACCTTCCCGGATAAGACGGTCTACCCGTTCGCTACGCCCAATGAGACCGACTTCAAAAACCTGATGGATGTCTACCTGAACGCGGTGTTCTGCCCGCTGGCTATGGTGGACAAGAGCGTGTTTGAGCAGGAGGGCTGGCACCGCAGTGCCGACGGCACCGTGAGCGGAGTGGTGTACAACGAGATGCAGGGCGCTCTGGCTGCACCGGATGCTCAGTTGGAAAATGCACTGGAACGGGCCATGTTCCCGGATACGGCCTACGGCTTTGTTTCCGGCGGCGACCCGGCCAGCATCCCGGCGCTGACCTATGAAAAGTATAAGCGGGTATATCACCGCCACTACAGCGCCGACAACTGCTGCATTACCCTCTATGGCAAAATGGATATGGCTGAAAAGCTGGAACTGCTGGACAGGGATTATCTCTCCAAAATGCCCAAGGGCACCAGCCGTCCGCAGCTGACCGTGCAGCACGAGCAGGCGGGTGCCTGCGTGGAACTGCCCTACTATACCGAAAACCCGGAGCCGGACGAGGTGCAGTGTGCTCTGGCATGGTACACCGGTGCCTTTGCAGACCGGGAGCGGCAGCTGGGCGTGGAGATCCTGCTGGATGCCCTGCTTGGCACCAATAACTCCCCGCTGAAGGCGGCGCTGCTGGCCGAAAAGCTGGGCGCAGATATTGACATTGGCTTTGACGACAGCACCCTGCAGCCGGTGCTGGAACTGGTGCTGCGCGGTGCCACCGAGGAGAGCGCTCGCAAGTTTGCTGCCGCTGTGCGCAAGGCGGTGGACGGCATTCTGGCCGAGGGCATCCCGCAGGAACTGCTGTTGGCTTCGCTGAACGCAGCAGAGTTTGCATCGCTGGAGCGCCCGGGCACCCTGCCAGACGGCGTGCTGGATGCCATCAATGCTTCCACCGCTTGGCTGCACACCGGCGACCCCACTCTGCTGCTGCACACGGACAGGCTGTTTGCTTCCCTGCGGGAAAAGATGGCCGATGGCTGGTTCAATGAACTGCTGCGTGAGCTGTTTGCACCGGCTCCGGTGCAGGTGGTGCAGGTGCCCACCCTGCCTAAAAAAGAGGAGGGCGAACCCATCCGCACCGACGGCAAGCTTGTGCTGGAGCACCCGCTGACCGTTGCCGACCTTGGCGACGGAGCAAGGACGGCCCCAGGCGAGCGGGAACTTCTGGCCGGGGCACAGCTGCTGCATCACCCTTCGGCAGGCAGCCTGTACCTGAACTTCTACTATGACCTCGGTAATGTGAAGCCTGAGGACATGCCGTATCTGGACCTGCTGACCGATGTGCTGGACGAGCTGGACAGCACCGAACACACCGCTCAGCAACTGAACACTCTGCGCAGCACATGGCTGGGCGACAGCCGCACCCAGCTGGACATCTGGACTGGGCGGCAGGAGGGTGCACCCTGCCATGCCAAGCTGAGCCTGTGTCTGAGCCTGCTGGAACGCAGTCTGGAAAAGGCTGTGGAGCTTGGCGGCGAATGGCTGTATGATACCATCCTTACCGGCCCGGCGGCAGAAGCTGCTTTTGCACGGGTGCTGAGCCAGCAGAAGTTGAACATGGAACAGCAGTTCATCCAGCAGGGCAATGTATACGCAGCCACCCGCGCCAGTGCCCACTACACGGTGGACGGTGCGGTGAGTGAACGCTGCAGCGGTGTGAGCTATTACAAGTTCCTGTGCGGCGTGCAGGAGCGCGGCAATTGGGCAGCACTGGGCGAAAAGCTGGATGCCCTGCGCACAGAGGTGCTGCAGCACGCGGAGCTGACGGTCAGCCTGTACGGCAGCGAGGATGCCCTTGCAAAGCTGCGCACTCTGCTGCCGGACAGCCGCTTTGCTGCCGAGGGCCGCGCTGCGGCAAAGCCCTATGTGGAGCCGCTGACACCGCCGGTGAACGAAGCGTTTATCATTGACGGCGGTGTGAACTACGATGTACAGGTATGGCCCATGGAGCGCCGCAGCGACCGCAAGGCGCTGGCCCGCGTGATGAGCTACGAATACCTGTGGCACAACATCCGCGAGGTGGGCGGTGCTTACGGCACCGGAATGCTCTCCTCGGACGGCGTGGAATACCTGTACACCTACCGCGACCCCCATGTAAAGGAAAGCTACGACACCTTTGCAAAAGGTCCGGCAAAACTGGCAGCACGGGAGTACACCGAAAAAGACCTGAACGATTTTATTGTGGGTACTGTGGCCAAGCTGGACACCCCCCGCAAGCCGCGTGCTGAGGCCCGCGAGACGGACCGCCGGTATTTCTGCGGCATCACTGATGAAATGATGGCGGCAGACCGCAAGGCCCTGTGTGCGGTGGATGCCGCACTGCTGAAGGAGCAGGCCGCAGAGCTGGGTGCCGCCATGGCAAACGGCGTGCGGGTGGTGTTTGGCAGCAAGGATGCTGTGGAAGCCGCAAAAGAATTGTTTCATACGGTAGAGACCCTGTAAGCAAAGAGCCTTCCATCCCGCTCGGGACATGCTCTGACAGGATAAAAGTGCCTGATGATACGAAAAATGTCATCGGGCACTTTTACTTTTTGTAAAGAAACGGAAAAATTTAAAAAGCAGG
Organism: Faecalibacterium sp. Marseille-Q4896; assembly: GCF_017377615.1. NCBI lineage: Bacteria > Bacillati > Bacillota > Clostridia > Eubacteriales > Oscillospiraceae > Faecalibacterium > Faecalibacterium sp. Marseille-Q4896. Next base: position 47,074 of record NZ_JAFREG010000002.1, on the reverse strand, counting down.
GTTGACGCGGCAAAAAAGCAGTGGTAAAGTAATGGGCGGAAAAGGCAAAAAGTGTCTTTTTACAACAGGAAAACGAGGTGGTTGTCATGGAACCTGCTGGCAGTAGCAGCAGTCTTTCTCCCCGATTATTTTATATGATGGCAGCCGCCGTTTCTGCTTTGCGCAGACCCTGCTGTGTGTGAATGCACACGGTGCGTGTTTGCGTTCCCTGAAAAGAAGAAACGAGAGCTGCCACTGAAAAGGAGGCAGCTTTTTTATGTCTGAAATCTCGATCGATACCCTCAAGACCATGCTGGCAAATCTGGACGATGCCAAGAAATACCAGAGCCTGCGGGATGTGATGGAAACTCTGCCCGCGCCCGACCTTGCGGCGGTATTTGAGGATCTGCCTGCAGAAAAGCTCCCGGTGCTGTTCCGTCTGTGCCCGAAGGATCTGGCCGCAGATGTGTTCACCGAACTGACCCCTGAGACCCAGCAGAAGCTGATCGACGGCCTGACCGATACCGAGCTGAAGGCTGTTGTGGACGAACTGTTCGTGGACGATGCCACCGACCTTGTGGAGGAAATGCCTGCCAACGTGGTCAAGCGCATTCTGGGTCAGGCCGACCCCACCACCCGCCGCATGATCAACGAGCTGCTCAAGTACCCGGAGGACTCGGCCGGCGGCGTGATGACCACCGAGCTGATGGAGCTGCGGCCGGACATGACCGTGGCACAGGCTATGGAGGCCATCCGCAGGAATGGCTTTGACAAGGAGACCATCAACAACTGCTATGTGACCGATGACAGCCGCAGGCTGATCGGCGTGGTGTCCCTGCGGGCGCTGGTGCTGGCAAAGAACACAGAAGAGCCTATCAAGGACCTGATGGATTCCAATGTGGTCAGCGTGAGCACCACCACCGATCAGGAGGATGTTTCCAACCTGTTCGAGAAATACGGCTTTCTGGCTATTCCGGTGGTGGACGCGGAAAACCGGCTGGTGGGCATCGTGACCATTGACGATGCTATCAGCATCCTGCAGGACGAGGCCAGCGAAGATATTGCAAAGATGAACGCAATCGGCCCCTCCGACAAGCCCTACTTCAAGCAGAGCATGTGGGATCTGTATAAGAGCCGTGCGCCGTGGCTGCTGTTCCTGATGATCAGTGCCACCTTCTCCAGTCTGGTCATTCGCGGATACGAGGATGCACTGGCCGCTGTGACCGTGCTGACTGCATACATCCCCATGCTGACCGACGCAGGCGGCAACGCGGGCAGCCAGAGCACCTCCACCATCATCCGCGGCATGGCGGTGGGCGATATCCAGCCCCGCGATCTGCCCCGCATCCTGTGGCGCGAGAGCCGCGTGGCCTTGCTGTGCGGCGGCACGCTGGCCGTATGCAACTTTGTAAAGCTGCTGGTGTTTGACCGCATCGCGGCTCCGGTGGCGCTGGTGGTGTGCCTGACTTTGATCTGCACCATCCTGCTCTCGCAGATCATCGGCGGCATTCTGCCGGTGGCGGCAGAAAAGCTGCATGTGGATCCGGCCGTGATGGCTTCACCCCTGATCACCACCATTGTGGATACCACCACGCTGCTGATCTACTTCAACATTGCAAAGATGCTGCTGCATCTGTAAAAGATACTCGGATCGGAATGCCCGGAGGCTTAGGAAAGCTTCCGGGCATTTTCTTTGCAAAAGGCAGGCGGCAGGAACCGGGAATAGCAGGCGATTTTCAGAAAATTGCAGAAATGAAGCGAAAAAATGCGGAAGAACAGGGATGAACTATTCCTGAAAATATTTTTCAAGATATACAAGAAATAAAAAAGCTGCAAAAACCGGACGATGCAACATTTTGTAATCTTTTTGAGAGAAAAATGACATAATTTTTTTGCTTTTGTAGGGAGGTTGCAAATGTATGAAAAATTGTGATGTTTCGAGAAAAGAAATTGGCGAGCCCAAAAAGCATTTGTTGAAATAGCACAAAAGAACTCCTTCAATCTTGTGAACTTGTTCTCTTGAACAGTGGGGTGCTGCAAGGGTATAATACGAACAGGAATTACAGGTGCATGCAAGATTGCTCCTGTGAAAATGCTGAGATACGAATTGAAGGAGAACATTATTATGAAAATGATTTCGCGTCGTGACTTCCTGAAGGCATCTGCTGTTGTTGGTGCAACTGCTGCTATGACCGCCTGCGGCGGCTCTTCCAGCACCTCTACTGCTGCTTCTTCTGTTGCTGCATCTTCTGCTGCTGCTTCCAGCGCTGCTGCAACCAACGGTTCCGCAAACATCGGCGTGTGCATCTATCAGTTTGCTGATAACTTCATGACCCTGTACCGCTCCGATCTGGAAGAGTACCTGAAGGACATGGGCTACTCCGTCACCATCATGGACGGCAAGAACGACCAGAACACCCAGACCGAGCAGATTAACACCTTCCTGCAGCAGGGCGTGGACGTGCTGGTCATCAACCCCGTGCAGACCACTTCCGCACAGACCATCGTTGATACCGTCAAGCCCTCTGAGACTCCTATCGTCTTCATCAACCGTGAGCCCGACAAGAGCGTTCTGGACTCCTACGCAGACAAGTGCTGCTACGTTGGTGCTGACGCACGTCAGTCCGGTACTTATCAGGGCGAGCTGATCCTGGAGACCGAGACTCAGGGCGATATCAACGGCGACGGCAAGATCACCTACATTATGTGCAAGGGCGACCCCGAGAACATCGATGCTCAGTACCGCACCGAGTACTCCATCAAGGCCCTGACCGATGCAGGCAAGGAAGTTGAGTGCCTGTACGAGTACCTGGACAACTGGGATCAGACCACCGCTCAGCAGGACGTTGCAAACGCTCTGTCTCAGTACGGCGACAAGATCGAAGTTGTCTTCTGCAACAACGACGCAATGGCACTGGGCGCTCTGCAGTCCATCCAGCAGGCAAGCCGCACCGTCGGCAAGGACATCTATCTGGTCGGCGTCGATGCTCTGGCAGAGGCTGTTCAGGACGTTCTGGATGGCAACATGACCGGTACCGTGCTGAACGACGACGTGGGTCAGGCTACTGCAGCTGCTGAGGCTACCAAGCTGTACGTTGAAGGCTCCAAGGTCGAGCAGTACTACTGGGTCGACTATGTGAAGGTGACCAAGGACAACGCTTCCGAGTACGCGAAGTAAGACCAAAGTTTTCCTGAAACAATGCAAGGTGCGCAGTGGACCTTGACGGCTTGAGCAAAGCTATAAAGCGCGTGCGTGCGAGAAATATTCTCCGCGCACGCGCCTTGTTTTGAAAAAAGGTTTTTCTGCGGCCCGATGATAAACGACAAGGAGGCTCTGCGGAATGTCAGAATACCGTCTGGTAATGAAAGGCGTGGTCAAGACCTTCCCCGGCGTCAAAGCGCTGGATCACGCCCAGTTGGAGCTTCGCCCCGGTAAGGTCATGGCGCTGATGGGTGAAAACGGCGCCGGTAAGTCCACACTGATGAAATGCATGTTCGGCATTTACAAGATGGACGAGGGCGAAATTGAATACGAGGGCGAAAAAGTTACCATCACCACCCCTCTGGATGCACTGAACCGCGGCATTGCCATGGTGCATCAGGAACTGCAGCCGATTCCGGCACGCACCGTGGCCGAGAACATCTGGCTGGGCCGCTACCCCACCAAAAAGTACGGCCCTGTTACGGTGGTGGATCACGCCAAAATGTACAAGGATACGGAGGAGCTGCTGAAAAAGCTGAAGCTGGAGATCAATCCCCGTGCAAAGCTTGGCTCTCTGAGCATCGCACAGATGCAGATGGTGGAAATTGCAAAGGCTGTTTCCGCAAACTGCAAGGTGCTGATCCTGGACGAACCCACTTCCTCACTGACCGCAAACGAAGTTGAGTCGCTGTTCCGCATCATGCGCGAGCTGAAGGCTCTGGGCGTGGCACTGGTCTATATCAGCCACAAGATGGACGAGATCAAGGTGATCGCGGACGAAGTCACCATCATGCGCGATGGCCAGTATATCGGTAAGTGGGACGTTGCCAACATGACCAAGGAAGAGATCATTGCAAAGATGGTCGGCCGTGAGCTGTCGAACCTGTATCCCCCGCTGGAGAACCATCCCTCGGACGAGGTGATGATGAAGGTGGAGGACTTTACATCCATTCATCCGCGCTCCTTCCGCCACTGCAGCTTCGAGGTCAAAAAAGGCGAGATCCTGGGCGTGGCCGGTCTGGTGGGCGCACAGCGCACCGAGCTGATGGAAGGCATCTTCGGCCTGCGTGCCCATACCTCCGGTAAGGTGTGGATCAAGGGCGAAGAGGTGAACATCAAGCAGCCCCGCGACGCCATCCAGAAGAGCGTGGCTCTGCTGACCGAGGACCGCCGTGCCACCGGCATCATGGGTGTGCTGAGTGTTGCGGATAACATCTCCATTGCATCGCTGGATGCCCTGCGCAAGGGCCCCATCATGCTGGACGACAAGAAGATCCTGGATCTGGTGGCTACCAACAAGGAAAAGATGGCCATCAAGGTGCCCAGCCCCAAGACCCAGATCAAGAGCCTTTCCGGCGGCAACCAGCAGAAGGTGCTGATCGCCCGGTGGCTGGCCAACAACCCCGATGTTCTCATTCTGGACGAGCCTACCCGCGGCATCGACGTCGGTGCAAAGTATGAAATTTACTGCATCATCGCCGATCTGGCCAAGCAGGGCAAGAGCATTATCATGATCTCCTCTGAAATGAGCGAGATCATCGGTATGTCCAACCGTGTCATGGTCATGTGCGATGGCCGCATCACCGGCTTTATCGACGGCAAGGACGCTACGCAGGAAAACATCATGGCGCTGGCTACCCAGTTCGAGACCGCACCTGACGCAGCTGCGGCAAATCAGTAATTAAGGAGGCTGTCTATCGTGGAAGCTACCAAAAAATTGAATGGCAAGGCTGTGGGCAAGTGGCTCAGCAACAACGCCATTATCATGATGATGCTGGCCATCACTCTGATCGTTGGCATCATTCACCCCAACTTCTTCTCCGGCACCAACATGATCAACCTGTTCAAGAACGTGTCCATCCGCTACATCATCGCGCTGGGCATTTCCGGCTGCCTGATCACCACCGGCAACGACCTGTCCGCAGGCCGTCTGGCTGGTTTTGCAGCATGTCTGGCCTGCATCTTTGCACAGACCGAAGGCGCTTCCGGCAAGTTCTACCCCAATATGCCCACCCTGTCCACCCCCGTGGTGTTCATTCTGGTCATTGCCATCTGCGCCATCGTGGGTCTGTGCAACGGACTGGTGGTCAGCTACCTGAAGGTGCAGCCCTTCATTGCTACCTTGGGTATGCAGCAGGTGGTCTACGGTATCTGCCTTGTGTACACCGGCGGTACCCCCATCGGCTCTTTGAACAAAAACTTCACCTCTCTGGCCTCCAACACCATCATCGGTGTGCCCGTGCTGATCTGGATCGCTTTGGTGGTGGCTGCATGCTTCTGGTTCCTGTACAACAAGACCCGCCACGGCAAGTACATGTACGCCATCGGCGGCAACGAAGCTGCTGCTGAGGTGGCCGGTGTCAACGTGCACGCTACCAAGATCCGCATCTACATTCTGGCCTCCTGCATGTTCGGTCTGGCAGGCTGCCTGCTGGCTGCAAAGTCCGGCGGCGCATCCGTCAACACTGCAATGGGCTATGAGCTGGACGCCATCGCAGCCTGCACCATCGGCGGTGTTTCCACCACCGGCGGCGTTGGTACTGTTCCCGGCGTTCTGGTCGGCGTTCTGGTCTTTGAGCTGATGAAGGTGGCTCTGCAGTTCATGAACGTGAACTCCTCCTACACCTACATCGTTCAGGGCCTTGTCATTATCGTGGCTGTGGCTATCGATATCCGCAAGTATCTGGCAAAGAAGTAAGAGCTTTTTCTGTGGGTCGTCTGCTTTTGGGCAGGCGGCCCGCTTTTTTTATTTGCATTTGTGTGGTATCATAAAGAAAAACAACATCAGGAGGTGTGCTTATGGCACAGGAAAACCGAACAAGGGAGCAGTTCACAGAGGAGCTTGCCCGGCGGGAAGCTGCCCTTGCGGCCCGGGAAGAACAGCTTGCACAGGAGCAGGCAGAGTTGGCCGCGCAGAAGGCGGATTTTGAGGAGGGCAAAAAGAGCCTGCTGAACAACGGCGACAAAAACTTTGTGAATGCGAAAGAAAAAATGTACGACCATTTTCCGCTGACAGTGCACCAGATGGATATTATCATCGGGGTACTGTTTGCACTGATCGCACTGTTCCTTGTGCTGGGGGTGACCCATACCAGCTTCTTCGGGCTGTTCGGAGGGTAAGTGCATTCCTTTTCTGCAGCAGGTGATTGCATTTCATCCGCAATGTGCGTATAATTTAGGATAAAAGCTCTGCCGCACTGCGGCGGCAGGAAGAGGAGTGGTGATCTTGAAAAAGAAATGGCTCGCGGCGGTGCTGGCCGGAGCTTTGCTGGCAGCAGCACTGCTGAGCGGATGCTCGCCGGTGGAGACCGTTAAACGGCTGCGCTTCGGCGTGGCTGGCGAGGGCGGCATCTACCGGGAGTTCGGTGAGCGGTTCGCAGCATTGGAAAATGAGACGGACAACGGGCAGGTGGAGCTGAAGGCTACCGCCGGTTCCGCAGCGAACCTGCGTCTGCTGGCCGGCGAATACCTGCAGCTGGCCATTGCACAGGCAGACCTTGTGCAGGATGCCTATGACCAGACCGGCATCTTTGCCGACGAGGAGGAAAGCCGGGGCTTTGGTGCCGTGGCGGCGCTGTACACCGAGACCTGTCAGGTGGTGGTGCGGGCGGATTCCGACATCCAGTCCATTGAGGACCTGCATGGCAGGACGGTGAGCATTGGCGCGGAGGAATCCGGTTCGGAGCAGAACGCGCGGCAGATCTTATCTGCCTATGGTCTGAACGACAAGATGGTGAGCATGGTAAACCTGAACTATGAGGATGCCGCTGCCCAGCTGAAGGCGGGCAGGGTGGATGCCATCTTTATGACAGTGGGCGCGCCCAGCCCGGTGCTGACCGCTCTGGCAGGCGAGTGCGGCATCCGGCTGCTGAAGGTGGACGGTGCGGCAGCACAGCGCCTGCAGAGCGCTTACAGCGCCTACAGCGGCGTTACGCTGCCGGCAGGCACCTATCCCGGCCAGACGGAGGAAGTGCAGACGGTGGGCGTGAAAGCCGTTCTGCTGGCCAGCAACGCGCTGCCTGCAAAGCAGGTGCAGCAGCTGACACAGCTTCTGTTCTCCAGCCGGGAAGGGCTGGAAGAGCAGCTGGGCATCCCGCTGGACCCGGAGGAAAACGCAGTAGAGGGCGTTGGCATCCCGTTCCATGCGGGTGCGGCCGCATATTATAAGGCGGCAGGAATTACGGTCGATGAAGCGGCTGGGAACTGAGGGAAAGTAGAGCAATGAAGATCGAATTGGATATGTATCAGACACTGGCCGTTGCGGTGCTGGTGCTGATGCTGGGCAAATTTTTGCGGGCAAGGGTGCAGGTGCTGGAACGTTTCTGCATTCCGGCTCCGGTCATTGGCGGCGTGCTGTTCGCCATTTTTACCTGTGTGTGCTATGTGACCGGCGTTGCCGAGTTTGCATTTGATGATATTCTAAAGGAAGTCTGCATGGTGATGTTTTTCACTTCGGTGGGCTTCCAGGCAAACCTCAAGGTGCTGAAAAGCGGCGGAAGAGCGATGATCGTGTTTCTGGGCGTGGTCATCGTGCTGATCGTCAGCCAGAACTTTGTAGCCGTGGGGCTGGCAAAGCTGCTGGGCGTGGATGCGCTGGTGGGCCTTTGCACCGGCTCCATCCCCATGGTGGGCGGTCACGGCACCGCCGGTGCCTTTGGCCCGGTGCTGGAGGACTTTGGCATTCAGGGGGCCACCACCCTGTGTACGGCAGCGGCCACCTATGGCCTGATCGCGGGCAGCATGATGGGCGGCCCCATCGGTAAGATGCTCATTGAGCGGCACAACCTGCTGGCCACGGTGGTACCGGAGGATGACAGCCTGCTGGTGGAAGAAGAAATGAAGCACGAGCGCCACACCACCATGTACCCGGCGGCAAGCTTCCAGCTGATCGTCGCCATGGGCATCGGCACGGTGCTGTCCAGACTTCTGAGCCTGACGGGCATGACCTTCCCCATCTATATCGGTGCCATGATCGCGGCGGCCATCATCCGCAATGTGGGTGAGTATGGCGGCGGCTACACCGTGTATATGGGCGAGATCAATGACATTGGCGGCATCTGCCTTTCGTTGTTCCTGGGTATGGCCATGATCACCCTGAAGCTGTGGCAGCTGGCAGAGCTGGCCCTGCCGCTGATCGTGCTGCTGGCTGGGCAGACCCTGTTCATGATCCTGTATGTGGTGCTGGTGGTGTTCAACATCATGGGCCGCGATTACGACGCGGCGGTGATCGTATCCGGCACCTGCGGCTTTGGCATGGGCGCAACGCCCAACGCTATGGCCAACATGCAGGCCATCTGCGATAAATATTCGCCCTCGGTCAAGGCGTATCTGCTGATCCCGCTGGTGGGCAGTCTGTTTGCGGACTTTCTGAACAGTCTGGTCATTACGGTGTTCATCAATTTTATCTGAAGCTGATCTTTACAGTTCGGGCGGGTTTCCGCACCGGGAAAGGAGACGTGCAATGTCGCTTTATCACCATCTGAAAACGTGGCTCGGAAAAAAGCGGGAGCATCCCCATGAGGAAGAAACCGTGGCCTTGCCGGAAATCCATACCGGCAAGGTGGCACATCATACGGATGCGGACGGCACTCCGGCGGCAGATAAGCCGATCCACTACGATAACGTAGCTATCCCGGAAGTGCATATCCACCCGCGGCGCAAATAACCCCGATTGCTAAAAAAAGAATAGTTCCACGCCGGACAGCCCGGAGCGAATGCGCAGGCTGTTCCGGATCATAGGAAGCAGAAAAGCTCCCGTCCATCATCAGGACGGGAGCTTTTTTGCTTGCGGTAAGATCAGCGGCTTAGAGGAACACGTACTTGAGGATGAACAGCACGGTCAGCACATACATCAGGGGGCTGATCTTCTTTTCCTTGGCCTTGCCGGTGACCAGATTGATCAGGGTCCAGGAAATCACGCCGATGGCGATGCCCTCGGAAATGCTGTAAGCGGTGGGCATGGCCAGAATGGTCAGGAAGGCGGGAATGCCCTCGCTGGGGTCGTTGAAGTCGATCTTGACGGCAGAGCCCATCATGTAGAAGCCCACGATGATCAGGGCCGGAGCCGTTGCAAAGGACGGGATGGTGAGGAACAGAGGGCTGAAGATGGTGGCCAGCAGGAACAGGATGCCGGTGGTCATAGCGGTCAGACCGGTGCGGCCGCCCTCGGTAACGCCAGAAGCACTCTCGACGAAGGTGGTGGTGGTGGAAGTGCCCAGCACAGCGCCTGCGCAGGTGGCGATGGAGTCGGCCATCAGTGCGCCCTTGATGTGGGGCAGCTTGCCGTCCTCGTCCAGCATGTCGGCCTTGGAGGCAACACCGATCAGGGTGCCCAGAGTATCGAACAGGTCAACGAACAGGAAGGAGAACATGACGGCGAAGAAGTTCAGGATGCCAACGCCGGAGAAATCGGTCTTGAACACCTGACCAAAGGTCTTGCCCAGCGCGGAGAAGTCGAAGCTGACAAAAGCGGTGGGAATGACGGAGTACATGCCTGCGTCGGGGTTGGGAACATAGATGCCGGCAATCTCGCAGAGGATGCCCAGCACCCAGGTGATAAGAATGCCGTACAGGATGCCGCCCTTGACCTTCTTTACCAGCAGGATGGCGGTGATCACGATACCCAACAGGGCAAGGATCGCGCCCATGCCCACGCTGGAGAAGGTGTCGCCCTTGAAGTGCTGGTAGGTGACGAGGGTGGAATCGCTGTTGACGATCAGCTTTGCATTCTGCAGGCCAACGAAAGCAACGAACAGGCCGATGCCCACGCTGACGGCGCTCTTCAGGGTCATGGGGATGGCATTGAAGATGCCCTCACGGACATTGGTGAGGGACAGCACGATGAAGATGATGCCCTCTACAAAGACGGCCATCAGGGCCAACTGCCAGCTGTAGCCCATGGTGAGAACGACCGTGTAGGAGAAGTAGGCGTTCAGGCCCATGCCGGGTGCCAGTGCAAACGGATAGTTGGCAAGCAGAGCCATAAGCGCAGTGCCAACAAAGGATGCCAGCGCGGTGGCAATCAGAACGGCTTCCGAATCCATGCCGGAAGCAGAAAGGATGTTGGGATTGACCGCAAGGATGTAAGCCATGGTCATGAAGGTGGTGATACCTGCCATGATCTCGGTCTTGACATCGGTGTGGTTCTCCTTCAGATGAAAGATGTTTTCTAACATGAGGAACCTCCTGATTCAGATAAAACATCCCGTCCGTGCGTGGGACGAGAAAGAACAGAACCTATTGTAACATTTTACAAAAGCATTTGTCCACAGAATAAACACACTTTTTTCATTTTCTGTCCAAAAATCGCAAATGAGTATGACTTTGAAGGTTTTCTGCGGGTCTGCCACAAATTTTGATGGAGAAAAAACACTGCTTTTGAAAAGATACGAAACAGCGATGAATTACAAGGGACAAAAGTATACGAATCGGATTTTTGAATTTAAAATATACGTTATGGCCCTGTAAAAGTGCACACTGTTGGGAAAGCAGCACCAGTGGTATCCTTTTGCCATAGCCCAGCACACCAGGGCGGAAAGGAGCTGATACCCAACACCATGGGGCAGACAAAACAGGCCAGAGGGCTGGCCAGCCTGAGCCGAGCCACGGACACCCTGAGCACCCTGCTGGCACAGCAGGTGCGGGAACTGAATGCCCGGCAGAAGGCGGCAAAAAAGGAAGGCGCATCGGGAGCAGGCACCATGAAAGACCTCAAGGAGGCCACGGCGGTGCTCAAGGATCTGGCCGGTGTAGCCAAGACCCTGAACGATCAGGGGGCACAGGCAGAAGGAGCGGAGTGCGGCGTGGTGCTGCTGCCGACGGTGGAGGAAGAACCATGAGCATTGTACAAGCAAGAGTGCCGGTGGTCTGGCGGCCCCAGCCGCGGCAGGCCGAATTTATGAGCCGCTCGGAACCGGAAGCGCTGTACGGCGGTGCAGCAGGCGGCGGCAAGAGCGACGCGCTGGTGATCGAAGCGCTGCGGCAGGTGCATATTCCGCACTACCGGGCGCTGATCCTGCGCAAGACCTACCCGCAGCTTTCTGATCTGGTGGACAAGAGCCAGGTGTACTACCACAGGGCGTTCCCGCAGGCACAGTACAACGCCACGGCCCATGTGTGGAACTTCCCCAGCGGGGCAAAAATTTACTTTGGCTCCATGCAGTACACCAAGGACCGTACCAATTATCAGGGCAAGGCCTTCGATTTTATCGGCTTTGACGAGCTGACCCACTTTGAATGGGAAGAGTACAGCTACATGATGAGCCGCAACCGTCCCACCGGCCCGGGCACCCGGGTGTACATGCGGGCCACCACCAATCCCGGCGGCATCGGCCACGGGTGGGTGAAGGCACGGTTCATCACGCCCGCACCGCCCGGCACGCCTATCACCGAGGAATACACGGTAAAGCTGCCGGACGGCACCGAACAGAAGCTGCAGCGGGCGCGGGTGTTCATCCCTTCCAGCATTTTTGATAACCCCGCCCTGCTGGCAAACGACCCCGGCTACCTTGCAAGCCTTGCCAGTATGCCGGAAGCAGAAAAGCAGGCGCTGCTCTACGGCAGCTGGGACAGCTTTTCCGGACAGGTGTTTACCGAATGGCGCAACGACCCGGCCCGCTACGAAGACCAGCGCTGGACCCATGTGATCGCACCGTTCACCATCCCGAAGCACTGGCAGATCTACCGCGGGTTCGACTTTGGCTTTTCCAAGCCGTTCTCGGTGGGGTGGTACGCAGCGGACGAGGAGGGGCGGCTGTACCGCATCAAGGAGCTGTACGGCTGCACCGGCAGGCCGAACGAGGGCCTGCGCATCGACCCGGTGGAACAGGCCCGGCGCATCCGGGAGGCAGAGCAGAACGACCCGCTTTTGCGCGGCAGGGTGATCCACGGCATTGCCGATCCGGCCATCTTTGATGAGAGCCGCGGCGAGAGCATTGCCGCTATGATGGAGCGCAGCCCGAACTTCCTGCGCTGGTCCCCCGGCGACAACACCCGGCTTGCGGGCAAGATGCAGTTCCACTACCGGCTGAATTTTGATGCGGACGGCAGGCCGATGTTTCAGGTGTTCAATACCTGCAAGCACTTTATCCGCACGATCCCGAACCTTGTGTACGACGAAAGCAACGTGGAGGACATCGACACCCGGCAGGAGGATCACATTTACGACGAGTGCCGCTATGTGCTGATGGAGAACCCTATCAGCCCGCCGGTGCGCTGTGCTGCGCCGCCCATGCCCGACGACCCGCTGAACCTGCACAAGCGGGCAAGATTTTACAGAATTTAAAGGAGAAACGCAATGGACGATTACGAGAACGAAGCTTTGCCCGTGGGTGAAGCACAGGTGGCCGAGGCCATACAGACCTTGCAGCGGTACAAGGCGGGCAAGGCCGCGCTGGACAAGCGTATTGTGGATAACGAGCTGTGGTTCCGCATGGGCCACTGGAAGAACTACCAGAACCCCATGATGCCCGGCAAGGCCCAGCCTTCCAGCGGGTGGCTGTTCAACAGCATTGCCAACAAGCACGCCGATGCCATGGACAACTACCCGGAACCGAACGTGCTGCCCCGAGAGGCAGATGACGAGGACACCGCACGGGCACTTTCCAGCGTTTTGCCGGTGGTGCTGGAACAGGCCGACTACGAGCAGGTGTACAGCGACTGCTGGTGGCGCAAGCTCAAACAGGGCACCGGCGTGACCGGCATCTTCTGGGACCCTGCAATGCGCGGCGGCATTGGCGACATTGCGGTGCGCAGCGTGAACCTGCTGATGCTCTACTGGGAGCCGGGCGTGGCGGATATTCAGGCATCGCCGGACTTTTTTAGCCTGAGCCTTGAGGACACGGCCCGGCTGTGCGCGCAGTACCCGCAGCTGGCAGGACACACCGCCAGCGTGCTGGACGTGCCCCGATACATCCACGATGAAGGGCAGGACACCAGCTCCAAGAGCGTGGTGGTGGACTGGTACTACAAGCGCCCGGATGAAACGGGGCGCATGGTGCTGCACTACTGCAAGTTCTGCAACGGCGTGGTGCTGTACGCCAGCCAGAACGACCCGGCGCTGGCAGAAAGCGGCCTGTATGACCACGGGCAGTACCCCTTTGTATTTGACCCGCTGTTCGTGGAGGAGGACAGCCCGGCGGGCTTTGGCTACATCGATGTGATGAAGGACTGCCAGACGGCCATTGACAAGATGAACCATGCCATGGATGAGAACGTGCTGCTGAGTGCAAAGCAGCGGTATGTGCTCAGCGACACGGCAGGGGTCAACGAGGAAGAGCTGGCCGATTTCAGCCGGGACATCGTGCATGTGGTGGGACGGCTCAACGACGACAGTTTTCGTCCGCTGCAGACGGCGGGCCTGCAGGGCAACAGCCTGAGTTACCGCCAGAGCCGCATTGAAGAGCTGAAGGAGATCAGCGGCAACCGGGACATGACGCAGGGCGGCACTGCCGGAGGTGTGACCGCAGCCAGCGCCATTGCGGCCTTGCAGGAGGCAGGCAGCAAACTCAGCCGCGATATGCTCAAGAGCGCCTACCGTGCTTTTGCAAAGCAGTGCTATCTCATCATCGAGCTGATGCGCCAGTTCTACGACGAGCAGCGGGTATTCCGTATCGTGGGCGAAAGCGGCGAGAGCCGGTTCGTGCCCTTCTCGGCGCAGGCGCTGCGGGCGGTGCCCGGCGGCAGCGTGGGCGGCGTGGAACTGGGCAGCCGGGAGCCGATCTTTGACATCGTGGTGAGCGCCGCCAAGAAGAGCACCTTCAGCCGTCTTTCCCAGAACGAGACGGCCAAGGAGTGCTATCAGCTGGGATTTTTCAAGCCGGAAAATGCCGATGCCGCCCTTGCGGCACTGGAAATGATGGATTTTGAAGGCATTGAGAAGGTGCGCCAGAGGGTGCGGCAGAACGGCACCCTTGCCCAGCAGCTGGCTAGGATGCAGCAGCAGATGGCACAGATGGCGGCGGTGATCGCCCAGCAGGGCACCGGGCCTGACGAACCGGCCCGCAGTGCAGGCGGTGCGTCTGCGCAGAAGGACGGGCAGGCGGTAAAGCTGGCGGGCCTTGGCAATGCCCTGCCGGTGGCCGCCGCTGCACGTGCCATGAACATCCATTAAAAAGGAGGTGAATTTTATGATGAAAGTTTGTTACAGCGAGATGGATACCCCCGCCGGGCTGAGCTGCCGGCTGGAAGCTGCCGGTCATGCAGGCTATGCGCCTGCCGGGCAGGACATCGTTTGTGCAGGAGCCAGCACCGTGATGCAGGGCCTTGTGTACCTGCTGGCCGGGGAAGAGAACGCCCACAGCGAAGCCTTTGATGAGCCGGACGGCCCGCGTCTGGCAGTGAGCGTGGATGCGCCCTGCGAAGAATGGGTGCGCGGTGCCTTTGAGCTGGCCAAAGCCTGCTTTGTGCTGCTGGCCGAACGCTACCCGGAGAATGTCCGCTTTGCAGATGTGAGCCGCAGAGGAAAGGAGAGCATGATGGATCTGCAGCTGTTTGCAGCGGAGGCGACCGCCGCCTGCGGCGGAAACAGGGAGCCGAGGCTGGGGCAGCGGCCAGCAGAACACGAGTGCCGCTCAAGGCACGAAGTGGACGCTGGGAGCCGCAACCCGTGGGGAACCTTTATGCTACAGCTCTTTGCAGAGGGAGAAGCCGCTCCCCCTGCCCTGAGCGAAGCGCAGACCCGGCAGGCGGTGGCCTCCGGCACCATGAAGCCGGACAAAGCAAAAGAAGCGCCCGCTGTGCCGCAGGCCTCGGCAGAGAAAACCGTAGAGCTGCAGCCGGAAAAGCCCCGGCAGGAACTGCCTGTGCAGCGCCCGGAACTGCCGCCGCTGTCCAGCTTTGCCCGCAGCACACAGGCTGCTGTGCACAGCCTGCATGCCCGCTGGGCGGCAGAGGAAGCGGCCATGCGCCGCAGCCAGCCGGATTTTGATCTGCAGAACGAGCTGCGCAGCCCGGAGATGCGCCGCCTGATGCAGCTGCCCGGCATGAGGGTGCGGGATGCGTACCGTCTGGCCCACTACGACGAAAACCTGCGCACTGCAGCGCAGGCTGTGGAGCAGGGCGTGGTGGAACGCATTCAGCAGCGGGCCGCACGGCCCACCGAAAACGGCATCCGGCCCGGCGGCGCGGCTACCGTCCGCCCGGATGTAGCCAGCATGACCCGCGCCCAGCGAGAAGCACTGGAACGCCGTGTGCTCCACGGAGCACAGATCGAATTGTGAATATTTTACAAGAGAAAGGAATATGAGCATGAACAAGAATTTCAACATCCAGCTGTTTGCGGAAAACCTGAACACCACCGCTACCATGTCGAAAGAGATGAAGACCTTCTACGAGAAGCGCCTGATCGATCAGGCAGAGCCGCGTCTGGTGCACGACCAGTTTGCGGACTACTACCCTGTGCCCCAGAACGGCGGCAAGACCATTGAGTTCCGCAAGTACGACAGCCTGCCCAAGGCATCCACTCCGCTGACCGAGGGCGTGACCCCGAACGGTCAGGCACTGAATGTGACCACCATCACCAGCGATCTGCACCAGTACGGCGGCTGGACTCCGCTGACCGACGTGCTGCAGATGACCGCCATTGACAACAATGTGGTGCAGGCCACCCGTGTGCTGGCAAGTCAGGCAGGCCGCACCATGGACAGCATTACCCGCGATGTGCTGGCGGGCGGCACCAATGTGATCTATGCGCCCAAGCTGGCCGCAGGCGGCACCGAGACTGCCGTTGCCAGCCGCAAGGCACTGGACAAGACCTGCACCCTGACCCCGAAGCTGTTCTTTCAGGCAGCGGCGCAGCTGGGCGCGATGAACGCCGACCCCATCGGCGACAGCTACATTGCCATCATCCACCCCTACGCTGCCTACGACCTGAAGACCAGCAAGGAGTTCATTGAGGTGCACAAGTACGCAGACCCGGACACCATGTTCCGCGGCGAGATCGGCAAGCTGGGCAACATCCGCTTCATCGAGACCAGCGAGGCCAAGATCTGGAAGGATTCCACCTGCCCGGACGGTCTGGCTGTGTTCGGCACGCTGGTGCTGGGTGCCCACGCCTACGGCGTGACCGAGCTGGAAGGCGGCGGTCTGGAGCACATCGTCAAGCAGCTGGGCTACGGCGACGACCCGCTGAACCAGCGCGCTTCCGTGGGCTGGAAGGGCATGCGTGCGGCAGAGCGTCTGGTGGAGCAGTACATGGTGCGCATTGAAAGTGCGTCCAGCTATTCCGCCACCGCTGCTGCAAACTGAGGAGGCGTGAGCCATGGCTGAAAAGAAAAATGTGCGCATCCGGCTGTTCAAGGATAACAGCCGCTACAAGGGCGATCTGTTCGTGAGCGTGAACGGTGTGAACTATAAGATCCGCCGCGGCGTGGAGGTGGAAGTGCCGCCCGAAGTGGCCGAGGTGCTGGAGCACAGCCAGATGCAGGATGAGCTGACCGCCGCCCGCATTGCGGCGGCAGAAAACGCCGCCCAGTAAACCCGAAACAGACAAAAAGCCCGGCTGGGGAGCCTGCCCGGCCGGGCCTTTATAAAAAGGAGAGTGAGCATATGACCGTAGGACAGGCGCTGGAACGCGCCGAAGAGCTGCGCCCGGGCAGCCGCATTGCGCTGGCCACCCGGCAGGCGTGGCTGAAGGAAGCAGACGCGATGCTGCGGGAACGCTTTTTTAAAAACAGCATCACAGATGCATACGACGATGTGGGCGCAGACCTTGCATGGGACGACAGCCTGCAGGACGACGATGTGCTGCTGGCACCGGCACCTTTTGATGCGCTGTATCCGCATTATCTGTGTGCCATGACCGATGCGGCCCTTGGTGAGACCGACCGCTACGTCGGGGAGCAGGCCCAGTACAACAGTCTGCTGGCAGATCTGGCGGCGTGGCTGCGGCGCAGCTACCCGACCCTGACGGGTGCCCAGTGGCGCTGGTAAGGAGGTGAGAGCATGGTTCTGGCAAACAGAGCGAAGCTGCAGAACAGCCGCAGTCTTGTGCGGGTATTCGGCGGGCTGAACGAGACCTATGCCTGCTCGGAAGCAGAGTACAGCGCGGGCGTGAATTTTTCTGCCCGGGATTTCCCGGCGCTGAGCACCCGCAAGCCGCGCCGCAAGCTGAGGGAGTTGACCGGGCTGAACGGCATGTATCACCTGAACGGGCTGCTGACCGTCTGCGGGAAGGATCTGATCTACACGCCGGATGCCGACGGCGCGAACCCAGTGACCTGCACCGAGGCAGTGACCGACGGCAAAAAGGCACTGGTGGGCATTGGTACAAAAATCCTGATCTTCCCGGACAAGGTAGCCTTTGATACAGCGGACGGAAGTGTTTCGGCACTGGGAGCTGTATGGCAGGCAGAGGGACAGAGCGTGCAGTTTGCACCCTGCGATGCCGCGGGCAAGGCCTACGAGGTGAGCGGTTACGGCAAGGAGGAACCGGAGAAGCCTGCAGACGGACAGCTCTTTTTGAAGGTGGAGGACGAGGAGCACCCATGGGCCAGCACCAGCACACTGGAAGAGTACAGCGCATCCTCCGGCAGCTGGACGGCAGTGCCGCTGGAATACTGCCGCATCACAGCGGCGGGCGCGCAGAGGCTATTTGCCCAGTGGGACACCGTGACCGTGCAGGGCACGGCAGCACAGCAGGCTGGCATGTGGACAAAGCTGGACGGGGATCTGGTAGTTTACGATGTGCTGGAAAACGGGCTGCGCGTGCGGGTAAGCCCGGAGGGAGATCATGTTTACGGCACGCTGGTGCAGAGCGCAGAGAGCGCCCAGTGGACCAGCCTGGACGGCAAGGAGACACGCAGCTTTGCGGTGAGCACGCCGGTGCGGATGGAACGCCGCGTGCCGGATCTGGACTACGTTACCGAGTGCGACAACCGGGTATGGGGCTGCAGCAGCAAGGAAAACGTGATCTATGCCTGCCGCTTAGGCGACCCCACCAACTGGTTTTCCTACCGGGGCATTGCGGCAGACAGCTACGCAGTGACGGTGGGCAGCGATGGTGCGTTTACCGGCGCGGCCACATGCATGGGCTATGCGCTGTTCTTTAAGGAGAACACACTGCACAAGCTCTATGGCTCCAAGCCTTCGGATTTTCAGCTCACCTCGCTGCGCTGCCGGGGCGTTGCCAAAAACGCGGCGCGCAGCCTGTGTGTGCTGAACGAGACGCTCTATTATCTTTCGCCGGACGGTGTGATGGCATGGGACGGCAGCATTCCAACAAAAGTGTCCGGCGCGTTGGATTCGGGCCGGCTGGCCAATGTGCAGAGCGCGGTGGGCAGTGCGCTGGATGGCCGCTATTACCTGCATGTGGCCCGCACGGCGGCAGGCGAAAATACGGCAAGGCTGCTGGTGTACGATACCGAGCGCGCGCTCTGGAGCGAAGAAAACGTGTGCTCCTACGAGATGACCAGCACCGGCGGACAGCTTTATCTGTGGGACGGGCAGGCACTGTGGGCCGCAGATCCCAGCCGCGAAGCGGACTGGCAGGCCACCGACGGTGTGGAGGAAAAGCTGAACTTTGAGCTGACCACTGGTGACATTGGGCTGGACGGGGCCGAGGACCGGTATCTTTCCCGACTGACGCTGCGGCTGGATGCCGAGTGCAGCAGTACGGTGGAGGTGGCCGCCAGCTATGACGGCGGCCCATGGGAGACGGTGGCAAGCCTGACAGCACAGGACAAGCGGCGCAGCTTTGATCTGCCGTTCGTGCCCCGGAGGCACGGCACCCTGCGGCTGCGCCTGAAGGGCAGGGGACAGATCACCCTGCGCAGCATTGCAAAAACAATGGCCGCTGCCAAGGGCGGCATTGCAGGCGGGGAGGTGTGACGAATGGCAAGCGTGATGGGCATTAACAAGATCGGCCTGCCCAAGCTCAGCGAGAACATGGACCCGGAGGATGCCCGCGCCCTGCGCAGCTACCTGTACCAGATGCAGGAACAGCTGCAGTATGTGCTGAGCAATCTGGACGTTGAGAACATGTCCGACGAGATGCGCACGAAACTGCAGAATTTATAAGGAAAGGATCATATATGGCAAACAGAAAGAAAAAGGACGAAGCGCTTGCCGCTGTGCAGGCGCAGACGGAGGGCAGCGGCCAGCCTGCCGTGCAGAGCGGCTATTCGGCAGCGGGACTGGACAGCCGCTCGGAGGTGGAAAACGCGCTGGCAAATTCCAGCTACAAGCCCAGCCAGACCGTGACGGATGCTGCAGATGCGCTGAAGGAGTGGCAGGCAAACCGCCCGGGCGATTATCAGAGCAGCTATCAGGAGCGGATCGATCAGCTTTTGAACCAGCTGCTGCAGCGTGAGAGCTTCCAGTACAGCTACACCAAGGATCCGCTCTACCGCCAGTACGAGCAGAACTATTTGCAGAACGCCCACAACGCCAGCGCAGATGCTGCGGCGCAGGCTGCAGCCCTGACCGGCGGTTATGGCTCCAGCTATGCCACGAGCGCCGCCCAGCAGGCGTATCAGCAGCAGATCGGTGCGCTGAGCAGCGCCATCCCCACGCTGTACAGTCTGGCACTGGATACGTATACCAGCGGCGGCAACGAGCTGGTGAGCCAGCTGGATCAGCTGAACAACAGCGAACAGGATGCCCAGCAGCAGTACAACAACAAGCTCTCGGACTACTACACTCAGCTGCAGCAGAAGGGCGAAGCATACAACAACGCCTATGCGCAGGACTACAGCGCGTATCAGGATTATCTGAGCCAGCTGGGCACCCTGCACGATTATTACTCCGCGCAGGAACAGCAGCAGGCAGCACGCCGCCAGCAGGTGTTCAGCAATGTGATGACCGTGCTGGGTGTGCTGGGCGATGCGGTGCAGATCGTTCTCAGCGGCACCACGGGCGTTGGCTCCATGCTGAGCGGCCTGCTGAATACCGGCTACAACATCTACTCCGGCAACCGTCAGTACGAGGCAAACCGTGCGGACACTCAGTGGAACCAGAAGCTGCAGGAGCGTCAGTATCAGGACAGCCTGAACCAGCAGCGCTACGAGAACGAGACGAGCGAGCGGGAGTATCAGGACAAACTCAACCAGCAGAAATTCAACAACGATGTCACAAGCCAGAAGCTGAACATCGCACTGGGCGAGTGGAACCTGAAAAAGTCCAATGCAGCGCAGAAAGCAAGCCGCGCTGGCAGCACGGCGGCAGGCAGTAAGACTGGCGGCACTGGCACGGGCAGTACGTCCTCCGGTACAGCCAACCGCAGCACGGGCACTGCCACCCGTCTGGGCAGTGACACCTCCCGGAATGTGACGGTGCCCTACATGGCCATGCTGATGCGCAGCCAGGGCAAGAGCGATACCAGCATCAGCACCGCACTGCGGCAGGATGGCTATTCCAGCGCAGAGATCGCACAGATCCTGCAGCAGATGAGGCGCTGACCGTTCGGGTGGATACCAAACAATAAAAAGCATGTGCAGAGCACACAGGAGCCGTTCCGGCCAGAGGTGTTCTGCACATGCTTTTTTAGCAGAAAATAATGGTGTGCTGTTCGAGTCCCACTGAGCACGCCCACCAAATAAAAAAATCCGCTGTTTTGAACAGCGGCAGAAGGTTCCCCGGTAGACATTCCTAAGGAATGGAACCCGCAGGCTAACCAACAGCCCACTGGGCTGTTGGTTGCTCTGCCGCTGATGCGTCAGAGCCGCCTTGTTCGAGTCCCACTGAGCACGCCCACCAAATAAAAAATCCGCCGATGCAAAGCATCAGCGGATTTTTGGTGGGGTGCCCAGTGGGACTCGAACCCACGGTCTCCAGATCCACAATCTGGCGCGTTAACCGACTACGCTATGGGCACCACATAGATGCGCCCGAAGGGACTCGAACCCCCGGCCCACTGCTTAGAAGGCAGTTGCTCTATCCACCTGAGCTACGGGCGCACGTTGTAATCCCATGGGTTCCATTATGGCGGCAGCTGTGTGTCGGCACACGCTGCGAGAAGTATAATACCATACAGGCCCCATTCTGTCAAGCAAAAAATGCAAAAATCTTTTTTCTTTTTTGAAAGCCCGCAAAGCACTGCTTTACAGCAGCCACATGCCCGCAAAGCCCAAAGCAAAGCCAAGCGTGGCTCCGCCCACGACATCGCGGATATGGTGCACGCCGGTCAGCACACGGCCAACACAGATGAGCACCGTGATGCCCACCATCACCCAGCCCGCCTTCGGGTAGAAATACATCCATACCATGGCCAGCACGGAAGCGCTCAGCGCGTGGCGGGATGGGAAGGAGTGCCCCCGGGTCTCCTTGTGCCGCAGCGGTTCAAAGCCGGGCTGTTCATAGGGACGCGGCAGGTTCAGCCTGTCCCGCAGGATGGTGCCGCCCCAGAAGGTGAGCCCCGGCACGAACACCGTCCGCGCAATGACGGCGGTGAGGTCCAGCGCGGCCTGACGCTGACTGCCCAGCAGCCGAAACAGCCGGACGTTCAGCAGGCAGAGCAGCACCGGATAACATACAAAAGGGATGAGCGGCAGCCAGCGGTCCAGTGCCACCACACAGCGTTTGGCTGTGGGGTGGGCATCCATCCAGCTGTGCAGGGCGTGATAATGTTCTGCGGTCAAAAAAGATCCCTCCGCATCGGGCACCTGAAAAATTAAAAGCAGGTGTCCAGATAATTTTCCACATCAAAGGGTTCCGGGGTGGAATCCTTGCGCAGGTACAGCGGGTGGTGGGGGTGGCCCTTTTTGCTGCGCTTGCCAAAGGTGACCCACGGAATCTCCCGCTCCCGCGTCAGGGCCACCATCTCCCGCATCAGGCCGGGCAGATAGTCCCGCTTTTCGATCAGCGTGCCCCACGCTGCCCACATGGTGGGTTCGGTCTGGGCCAGAACGGCTTTGAGCCAGCGCAGGTTTTCGTCACACAGGGCGCGGTCCGGCACACGGTCCATATCGTTAGGGTCGGTGGCGCGCTGGGGATACACGTTGAACATGATCCAGCTGTCAAAGCCGTTGGCGGCGGCAAGACGCTCCACACTTTTCAAGGTGGGGTCCAGCGCACCGGGCTGGGCGGTGCTGGGGTTGATGCCGATGCATACCAGCGGGTGGGTGCCAACGCGGCCCAGTACGTAACGGTAAGGCTGATATGTATGCGGCTCGTAATACCAGATGCCGCCGGGATATTCGTCGGCCTTGAGTACGGGGATCTGTTCGGTCTGCATGGAAAGAATGCTCCTATCATTGTTTGCTTTCTATTATCGTACCTGAAACTGCAGGATAAATCAACTCTTTTGTGCGGAAAATCCTCCCATAAAATCAAATTTCATGGTATACTAAAGAAGGACGCTGCGGCAGCTGGCTGCAGCGCATTGCAGATGAGAAAAAGGAGCAACTATGCTGGAAGATTACAAGAACGCACTGAAGAGCGGCCAGCGTGCTTACCGCGCCTGCGTGGCGCGCGGCCAGTCGCCGTATCTGGCGGTGCTGGACGATATTCTGGTCAATGTGAACATCGTGGCGCAGGAGCCGCTGGGCCTTGTGGAGATCCCGGCGGAAAGCATCGTCGGCACAAAGACCAGCGGCCGTCACACCGCCTTTGCACCGAACTTTATGCCCCTGCTGGAGCCGGACACCGAGTTTGCAGGCAAGTGGTCGAACCTCTGCGATGCACATCTGGAAGAGGGCATCCACACCCCCATTATCGCCTACGAGTTCCTGAACAAATTCTATGTGCAGGAAGGCAACAAGCGGGTATCGGTGCTCAAGTATTTTGATGCGGTCAGGATCGCGGGCACGGTCACGCGGCTCGTCCCGGAACGGAACGACAGTCTGGAAAACCGTATCTACTACGAATTTCTGGATTTTTACAAGCTCTCCAAGGTCAACGATGTGCATTTCTCCCGTCTGGGAGGTTACGCAAAATTGCAGACGCTGGTGTGCAAGGCCAGCGGTGAAAGCTGGACGGATGATGACCGGCTGAGCTTTTCCTCCTTCTATACCATGTTCCGCCAGCAGTTTCTGGCTCTGGGCGGCGGCGGACTGAATTTGACTGCCGGCGATGCTATGCTGGTGTATCTGTCGGTCTACCGTTACGCGGATGCCTGCGAGAGCACGCCCAGCCAGATGAAGCAGAATCTGGAAAAGCTGTGGGATGAGGTGAAGGTGCTCACCGAGCCGCAGGCCGTGGCCCTTTCGCTGGAGCCGAAGCAGGGCCCCGGCGAACCGCTGCTGGCAAAGCTGAACATCTTTACAAAGCCCAGCGAGCTGAAGGTGGTGTTCCTGCACGAGCACAACGCCGAAAACAGCGCATGGGTGCGCGCCCACGACAAGGGCATCGAAGCGCTGCAGCAGGCGTTCCCGGACCGGGTATTCATCACCCGCAAAGAGAACATCGAGCCCGAGGTGGACGCGGAGCAGGTGCTGGAGGATGTGGCTCACGACAATGCCGACGTGGTGTTCACCTCAAGTGCCCGGATGCATACCGCCTGCCTGAAGGTGGCGGCCCAGCACCCCAAGACCCGCATCCTGAACTGCTCGCTCAACGCGCCGCATCCGCTGGTGCGCACCTACTATCCCCGCACGTATGAAGTGACCTATCTGCTGGGCATTCTGGCCGGTGTACTGACCAAGACCGACCGCGTAGGCTATGTGGCGGCAAACCCGGTGTACGGCATCCCGGCGGCAGTAAACGCCTATGCGCAGGGCCTGAAGACCGTGCGCCCGGACGCAAAGGTGGTGCTGCGCTGGGCCTGCCTGCCGGACCCGGCGCACCCGCTGGATTTCTCCGACCGGCAGGATGTGGAGATCTTCTATGCCCGCGATAACCGCGAGCCGGAAGGCACCCACCGGGATTACGGCCTTGTGCGCCGCATGCCGGACGGCAGTTTGCAGCCGCTGGGCCTGCCCGTGTGGCGGTGGGATACGTTTTATATCGAGATCATCCGTTCCATTTTTGACGGTGCATGGGACAGCGATGCAGCGGGAGCCAGAGCCGTGAATTACTGGTGGGGGATGAGCAGCGGCGCAGAGGAGATCAATTACAGCAAAGACCTGCCCGCAGGCACTTTACAGCTGCTGGACCTGATGGAAAAGATGCTGAGCGAGAACAACCTGCGCATCTTCCCGGAAGACCTGTACGCGCAGGGGCATGTGCTGCACTCGCCGGAGGCCGTGGTCTACAGTCCCAAGGAATTGATGGAGATGGACTGGCTGGACGAATGCGTGGAAGGTGCGCTGCCGCACTACGATGAACTGGATGTAAAAACGCATGTGCTTATGGCAATCAACGGCCTCAATACCCTGAAAGGGTTTGTGAAATAAGCGGCCCTCAGGCCGAGAGAGAACGGAGCAAACCGATGTGAAAATTCTTGCAATTTCGGATGTGCCCTCTAAAGCACTGTGGGACTACGGTACCCGCGAACATCTGGAAGGCATCGACCTGATCCTTTCCTGCGGGGATCTGCCGCAGAAGTATCTGGAATATCTTACGAACTTTACGGCTGCGCCCATCTTGTATGTCCACGGCAACCACGACGGCAGTTACAGGGAAAATGAACCTGGCGGATGCATTTGTGTGGACGACAGCGTGTATGTGTGGAAGGGCCTGCGCATTATGGGACTGGGCGGCAGCATCCGCTACAATAACCGGGAGGACAGCTTCCAGTATACGGAAAGGGAAATGCGCCGCCGTGTGCGCAAACTCTGGCGCAAGGCCCATCATGTGGGCGGCATCGACCTGCTGCTCACCCACTCCCCGGCGGCTGGCCTGAACGACAGCACGGATCGTGCTCACAAGGGCTTTGCGTGCTTCAATGATCTGATGGATGAATACGAGCCGCAGTGGTTCGTGCACGGCCATGTGCACCTGAACTATGATGCAAAGCTGCCGCGCGTATGCACCCGCGGCAAGACCACCGTGATCAACGCTACCGAGCGCTATGTGTTCGAGATCCCGGACCCGGACCCCGTGATCCAGCATTATCCGTTCTGGAAAAGATGGTTTGATGTAAAATGAAAAGCTGCCTTGCATTTTTGGATGCAGGGCAGCTTTTTTACGGTTTAAAATGGAGCCTTGTGTGGGAACGGACAACCTGCCGCAAAACAGGTGCGGAGTGCTTTGCAGCAGGAGAAAAGAAGACAGGAAAAGTTACAGCTCCAGCTTGCCGGAGACTTTGTTGATCACGTAATAGGCAGCGTCTTCCTCGGGCTTGACGTATACCTTGCAGGACTGCACGCCAACCTTGTGGGTAGCTCGGTAATCGGCCTTGGCACGGTCGATGATATCGGTCACGTTATACTGCTTGCCGCTGAACTCCACGTACAGCTCCGGTGCAAGCGGGGGACGGCCGCGGCGTGCAGGGGCCTTGGCAGATTTACGGGTCTTAGACTCCTTGGCCTCAGCGGCAGGAGCTTCCACAGCAGGAGCAGCCGCTGCGGTCTTTTTCTTTTCGGGCATAGATAAACCCCTCCTTGATCGTATTTGAATGCTGCACAGGGGGCTGCACAGCATTGGCTCCATGAAATATATTACTTATATAATAAGTTTTTAGAAATGGTTTGTAAAGTCTTTTTTGCAAAAAACTTTCGGAAAAAGGCAGGAAATCGGGTGTGAAACTCACTGGAATGCATTTTGATGCAACAGTATTACGGAACTGCCACAAAAACACGCAAAAAGGGCGGACCTTTCTGGTTTGCGCCGGGAACGCTCCCGCTACAAACCCGGCGGGTAAAAGCGGCGGCTTTCCGGCCCGGATTTACTCCCGGCAAAGCTCCTCGGCGTGTTGCACAACAGGGGTGAGAAGCTCCTCGTCCCAGTCCTCGGCAAGGGTGAACAGCAGCTGATAAACGGCGGCCTGCGCCTGACCCTGCGGGCGCTTTTGGGCCAGCGCAAACGCGGCAGAAAGCATTTGCAGCTTGAGGGTGCGGATACTCTCGGGCGCAGCCCACAGGCGGACAAAATCGTAATCGTTCGTGTTGCCGCAGGGCATGGCACAGGTGGCGCAGCCCGGGGCAACGCGGTGCTTTTCAGTCTGGACGATGGCAAGCATCCGCTGCAGCCTTTCCTCCGGTGCATCCGGCTGCGCGGCAAGGCGCAGACCGGCGTTCAGCACCTCGTCGGTGTCGTCCGTTTTGGGCTCGTTGGTGGTGGCCCTTGCAAGGCCCACAAGGGCACCTAAAAGGGCATCTCTTGCCTGTTGAGCAGGGGTGACAGGCGCTTTTAAAAGTTCAGGCATGGCACAGTTCCTTTCAATGGTTCTTTCTGCGGAAAGTATAGCCGATTTTAACGGTATTTACAAGATGAATTGAGCCGATGCTGTTTGCGGTCATGATCCCTTCCGTGAAAAATGCAATACCGGACAGACCGCAGTCTGTCCGGTATTGCTCTAATAAAAAATAGTATTTCCGCTAAAGATGCTCAGAGCGAAGCGGAGAGCATTTAAAATCGTGCTCAGATCAGGCCCGGCACTTCTTTTGCCAGCAGCTCCGCCAGCTGTGCGTGGCCCTTGCGGGTCAGGTGCATGAAATCCACCTTGTTGAACTCGCAGTCCTTTGCATCGAGGAAGTGCACGCCCTGCCGCTCGCAGATGATGCGGAGCTGCCCGGCTACACCGGCAGATTTTTCCACACAGCCATCGCCCATCACAGCGTCGTGGAAGCCTGCGCCGATGGGAGGAGGTGCCACCACCAGAATGTTGGGCTGCTTGGTGCCCCAGCAGTCCACGCTCTTGGCTTTGAGGATCAGCCGCTCCATGCCCGCAGCAATGCAGGCGGCATTGGCACCAAAGCGCTCCTTCACATCGTTCGTGCCCAGCATGATGATGAGCAGGTCGATGACCTCATGGCTCTTGAGCAGGGCATAGATAACGCTGAGGGCATCCATGGATTCGTGGATGGGGTCCACAAATACGGTGGTGCGGCCGGAAAGTCCCTCTTCGGTCACAAGGTATTCGTCGCCCAGCGCCTTCTGCAGGCGGCAGGTCCAGCGCTCCTCTTCATTGAAGCGGATGCCGTGGTCGGCGCAGTCGTTCGGGTCGGCACAGTAGCCGTGGGTGTTGGAATCGCCCAGACAGAGGATATGTGTTTTCATATATGATTACTCCTTTTCCATGGTCTGCCGGAAGTAGTACACTGCGCCCACCATACCGGCATCGTTGTGCAGCTGAGCGGCGCGCACTTCCAGTCCCTCTGCAAAGGCGGGCATGACCGATGCTTTCACCTTTGCGGCAATGGGTTCGATCAGCAGTTTCTGCTGCGCGCTCACGCCGCCGCCGATCAGAATGAGCTGCGGGTTGAAGATGTGCACCATGCCTGCAAGGCCCTGTGCGATCTCGTCCGTCCAGTGGTCCAGCAGGGCAAGAACTGTCTCGTTGCCTGCTTCGGCTGCGGCAAAGATGGCGCGGCCATCCTTCCAATCGGGGCTCTTTTCCTGTGCGGCGCGCACCAGCGCGGTGGTGGCAGCGTAGCGTTCCCAGCAGCCCTTTGCGCCGCAGGTACAGTCCACACCGTCCAGTGCATGGGTGCGGTAGTGGCCCAGCTCACCGCCAAGGCCCCGCGCGCCCTCTAACAAATGGCCTCCGGTCAGGATGCCGCCGCCCACGCCGGTGCCAAGGGTCACACCGATCACGTCCGTATAGCCCTGTGCAGCGCCGACCCACACTTCACCCAGTGTCATGCAGTTGGCGTCGTTGGCCACTGTGACTGGCAGGCCGAAGTCCTCTTCCAGCGCAGACTTGATAGGGCTGCCGATGTAATTGGGGAAGTTGCCGCAGGTACCGGCTACGATGCCCTTGCGGCTGTCGATCTGACCGGTGGCCGAAACGCCGATGCCCGCAAGACTTTCCACCGGGATGGAATTTGCGGTCAAAAACTCCTTTGCGGCCCTGCGCACGGTGGTGAGAACAGGCGTCTGGTAGCCGTCAAAGCTGACGCTCTCTTCGCCCTTGAGCAGCACCCTGCCGGTCTCATCCACGATGCCCAGCTTGACGGCTGTGCCGCCGATATCAATGCCAAAATACTGTTTCATCCGGCACACTCCATTTTACTTTTTTGCGGCGTTGATGGCACCGGTAAAGCGGGCCGTGATCTCTGCCGGGCGGGTGATGGCACCGCCCACCACCAGTGCGAATGCACCAGCTTCCAGCGCCTTGACCGCCTGCTCCGGGTAGTGGATGTGGCCCTCGGCAATGACCTTTGCCGGGCACTCTGCGGCCAGCTTATGGACAAAATCAAAGTCGATATCGTCAATGCCCTTGGTCTCCGGGGTGTAGCCGCGCATGGTGGTGCCCACAAAGTCGGCACCGGCTTCGGCGCAGGCCATGGCGTTCTCAAAGTTGTCGCAGTCGGCCATCACCAGCTGGTCGGGATACTTTGCCTTGATGGTGCGGATGAACTGGGCGGAGGTGGAGCCGTCCGGGCGAAGGGCACCGGTGCCCTGCACGGCAAGAATGTCCACGCCGCACTCCACCAGCTCGTCCACTTCCTTCATGGTAACGGTGATGTACATGGGCGTGCCGGGGTAGTCCTTTTTGATGATGCCGATGACCGGCAGATCCACCACCTGCTTGATCTGGGTAATGTCGCGCACGGTGTTGGCACGGATGCCCACAGCACCGCTCATGGCGGCGGCTTTTGCCATCAGCGGCATCACGCCGCCTTCTTTCGTGTACAGGGGCTCCGTCTCCAGTGCCTGACAGGAGACGATCAGACCACCCTTGATCTGAGCAAACAGCTTTTCCTTATCCATCGTTCAATCCTCCATCCGAATCTTTACAACAGCCTTGCGCACGCCCACGCAGCCGTGCTGTACAAGGCCGGGTTTGTGCAGCTCCGTGGGGAAGAACAGCACAAAGCGTCCTTCGCCCAGTGTGCCGGTCACGACACTGGCGCTGTCCTGAAAACCGCAGTCGCCGGTAAAATCGCCGATCTCCCTGCCGGGATTTGTGGTAAAGCCCCAGCCCTCGCTGCCGGTGATGTCGAGCTGCAGGTCGGCGTACTTTTTGTGATATTCCGGGTGGTAGCCATCGTCCGAATGGAGCGTGGCATCCATCGTGTTGATGAATACTTCCTCGCCATCCACCTCGGTGCGGCCCAGAGGCAGGCTGGCAGGGTCGTGGGTCAGCAGGTAATCAATGGCCGTGTCGAGATTTTTGCAAAGGCCCTTGTAGCGCGTCAGGTGCTGCAGGGTATCACAGATCATAAAACGTCCCTCCAAAAACAAGCGCCCGCTCTCCCCTCTGAAAAGAGACGGAGAGGGACGCTGCTTCAATTTTACAGCTTTGCGATGGCAGCTTCGATCATGGCCTGTGCTTCGGCCACGATGGCTTCATCTTCCGGAATCAGGCCGGGCATCGGCTCACGCACGCCGCCCAGCTCCAGACCGTACATCCGGCGCAGGATCTCCTTCTGCACGGCGTACAGGTTGCCGTGGGCTTCGCACATCTTGTAGATGATGCGGTCGGCATCGTACTGGATGGCGCGGGCGGCTTCGATCTCGCCCTTGTTGATGTGGTCGTTCATGGCCAGATACAGCTCGGGCATGACGGCGTAGGTGCCGCCGATGCCGCCGTCTGCGCCGATGACGCGGCCGGAAACGAACTGCTCATCGGGGCCGTTGAACACCACAAAATTCCCCTCGCCGCGGGCGGCGATACCGGCATCCTTGAACATCTGGATGTCCTGCGTGGGCATGGAGCTGTTCTTCACAGCCACTACATTGGGGTTCTTGAGCATTTCCTTCAGCAGGCTCATGGTCAGGCCGGTGCCTGCCAGCTGCGGGATGTTGTAGATGACGAACTCGGTGTTGGGAGCAGCAGCGGACATATCGTTCCAGTACTTTGCAATGGCGTACTCCGGCAGGTGGAAGTAGATGGGAGGAATGGATGCAATGGCATCCACGCCCACGCTCTCGGCATGGCGGGCCAGCTCCACGCTGTCGGCGGTATTGTTGCAGCCGACATGCGCAATGACGGTCAGCTTGCCCTTGGCTTCGCTCATCACGGCTTCCAGAACGGCCTTGCGCTCATCCACGTGCTGGTAGATGCACTCGCCGGAGGAGCCGCCTACATACACGCCCTTGACGCCTTTGGCGATCAGATGGCGGGTAAGGGCCTTGACACCCTCGGTGGAAATATTGCCCTCTGCGTCGTAGCAGGCGTAAAAGGCGGGGATGACACCCTGATATTTTTTGATATCTTTCATGTTCCAAACCCTTCTTTAAAAATAGTAATAAATACAGATGAAATGGTTTTGCATCAAGCTCGTACGCTTTCTGTTCCGGGCAGCGGCATCAGCGCCCTCTTGCGGTGCCCTGCATCCGCTTCGGCCCTTGGGCGGGCCTTGCGTCTTGCAGACCGCTGCGCCAAAAATCCCTCCCTGCATGCCCCTTTTTGTCGCTGCGCGACATCTTCCCCCGGCCGGGGGAAGTCTTTGCCCGCAGGCGGCGGTCGGGATTTTAGCCCTTAACAGCACCCATTGCGATGCCCTTGGTAAAGTACTTCTGGAAAATGAGGAAGATGATGATGATAGGCACAGCAGCCAGTGCGGCACCTGCCATGATCAGGCCAAAGTCGGTGCTGTTCTCAGCCTGCAGCTTTGCAATGCCCAGCGAGATGGTCAGGTTGCTGGTGCTGGACAGCATGATCAACTGCATGAAGTAGTCGTTCCAGCTGTTGATGAAGGTAAAAATGGCCAGTGCACCGATGCCCGGCTTGACCATGGGCAGCACGATGTCAATAAAGGTCTTGGCCTCGCTTGCACCGTCGATGCGGGCCGCTTCCAGCATCTCAGTGGGGATGCCCTCACTGAACTGCTTCATCAGGAACACACCAAAGGGCCAGCCCACGATGGGGAAGATGACGGCCCAGATGGTGTTGTACAGGTTCAGGCTGCTCATTTCGCGCAGCAGGGGAATCAGAATGACCTGCTTGGGCAGAGCCATTGCACACACGATGAGGGTGAACAGCAGCTTGCGGCCTACAAAGCGCTTTTTTGCCAGTGCATAGCCGGCCATGGCGGCTGTGATGCAGGTGAGGATCATGGACATGACGGCCATGAACACGGTGTTGATCATCCAGCGGATGGCAGCGGGAGCGGTGGGGCCTACCGAGAAGTAGATGGGCTCGCCGTTAGCGCTGAACTTGGAGCCAAAGGGCACAGCCAGCTGCCACAGCGGGGCGCTCTTGCCGGAAAACAGCTTCTGATAGTTTGTCAGCACCCACTGGCTGGGCCACCATTCGGGGGTGGTGGCGTTGATGGCGGCACCGGTCTTGAAGGAACCGGTGATGATCCAGTACAGAGGGAAGGCGAACAGCACCGCAACGATGCTGATGAGGATCAGCGTCAGGATCATGTAGGCGCTCATTCTCTTGAGCTTGCTGGGGTGACGCTTCAACGGTTTTTGCTTTTTTGCAGCGGCATTTGCACTCATTGTCCGGCACCTCCTTTAATTATCCTGGTTGCCCAGCTTGAACTGAACAGCCGACAGAATGGCGATGATGACTGCCAGCACAACACCCATTGCGTTGCCGTAGCCGTAGCGGTACAGCTTGAAGGCGGTGTAGTAGATGTAGTACATGATGGTATCGGTGCTGTGGTTGGGGCCGCCGGAAGTCAGCAGCTGGATCAGCGCAAAGCACTGGAAGGAGTTGATGGTGGTAATGACCAGAATGTACAGGGTGGTGGGCATGATGGCGGGCCACTTGATCTTCCAGAAACACTGGAAATCGGTGGCACCATCCACTTCTGCGGCTTCCACGATGGACTGGTCCACATTGCCCAGAGCGGAAACGTACAGCACGATGGGCTGGCCCACAGAGGTGGTGAGCAGGATCAGGATGATGCAGCCCAGAGCAAAGCGCTCATCGCCCAGCCAGTTGATGTTCTTGTCAATGAGGCCCAGAGTCTTGCCCAGATAGTTGAAGATGCCGTAGTAGTTGTTGTACATCCACTTCCACACCACGGTAACAGCCACGGAGCCGGTGACCACGGGCAGGTAGAACACGCAACGGAAAAGGCTGGTAGCCCACTCGGGCAGGTCTACGATGGCAGAGGAGACCCACAGCGAGAAGGCGCAGGTGACGGGCACAGACACCACCACGATGATGAAGGTGTTCTTTAAGGCACCCAGAAAGATGGGGTCTGTGAACAGTTCCTTATAGTTTGCAAGCCCCACAAAGATGTCGGCACGGTTCATGGTGGAATCGAAGAAGCTGGTCACCACGCACAGCACCATGGGGTAAATGACGAAGCCCAGGAAGAAGATCAGGCTGGGCAGCAGGAAGCAATAGGAAGCGAAGGTCTCGCGCCGTACCAGCGCACTGCTGCGCTTAGGCTCTTTGATCGCCGTTTTTGCAGCCAAGAGAATCACCGTTCCTTTCGGTTATGATTTTTTTTTTACAAATAAAGCCCCTCCCTCGTCGGGATCTTCGAGGAAGGGGCGAAGCGTCAATAATTATCTGCCCCCGGCAGAGTGGATGGGCTTATGCCTGTGCGGCAGCGTTTGCGTTGTCCACAAAGGTCTTGACGGCAGTCTCGACATCCTCACCGGAGCCGACGCGCTGCAGCATGTTCCACCACTCGGTACGTGCGGTTGCCCAGCCCGGAGTGATCTGGTAGTAGTCGCCCAGATAAGCCATGAACTTGCTGTACTCGCTCATGATCTCGTTGTCGGCGTAGATATCGCCCACGCTGGTGCGGACCGGGAAGTAGGTGGAAGCCAGCACACTGTCCTTGACCTGATCGGGGTCGGCAGCGATGAAGTCGATGAAGGTCCTGGCTGCTTCGATCTTGGCCTCGTCGCCGTTATCAAAGATGCCGAAGCCCCAGATGCCGCCGCACAGCTTCGGGTCGCCGCTGTCGGTGGGGAAGGCCATGGGGAAGATCTCGTCGCCATCGTTGGTCAGACCGGCGGCATTGTTGTCGCTGTTGGCCTGCTGTGCAATGTTCCAGCAGAATGCCATCTGCAGGGTGCCGTTGCGGAACAGGGTGATCTCGTCGCCGCCTGCGATGGAAGCGTCAAAGTTGATGCCCTTGGTGTCGTGCAGGGTCTGGATCGCCTTGATGTTCTCGGCGGAGTCGGCAGTGTACTTGGTGTGGGCTGCATCGGTAAAGGTGCCGCCGTACATGTTGTTGATGATGGCGCGGGTGCCCTGATCGCCGCCCTGACCTGCGCAGTAGATGGCTGCAACGTTCTCGTAACCGCCGTTGTACAGGGCATCAACGGTCTTCAGGAAGCCGTCGGTGCTCCAGGTATGCTTGTCGGTATCAATGTACTGGTCAGCGCCCACTTCCTTGACCTTGGTCATGTTCACGGCCATGCAGTGTGCGGTCATGCACAGGGGATACTCGTAGTAATTGCCGGCAGTGTCCTTGCAGGCGGACTCAACGGACTCGTAAATGTCCTTCTTGGCATCATCGGTCCACAGGTCGTTCAGCGGAGCCATAACGCCCTTTGCGCCCCAGTTTGCAACCAGACGCTCGGGACCTTCCATGATCAGATCAGGTGCGCTGCCGCCCTCGATGGCGGTGTTCACCTGATCGTCGCCGTTGGTGTAGTCCAGATACTCCACAGTGACCTTGATGTCAGGATACTTTGCGTTGAAGCTGGAAACCAGACCCTGAACGGTCTCGTCATTGCCCCAGCCGCCGATGGGGTATGTCCACAGCTTGATGCTGGTGGAAGAAGCAGCTGCGCTTGCAGCGGTAGAACCTGCGGTGGAAGCAGCAGTGCTGGTGCTTGCAGAAGAGCCGCCGCATGCGGCCAGAGCGCCGGCTGCGCCCAGAATGCCAGCGGCCTTCAGGAACGAACGGCGGGAAATGCAGTTTTTCATAGTAGTTTCTCCTTCGCATTCAAGATGATTCACGTTGTTGGCGGCCTGCCGTGCCAGCGGCCGCTCTTGATGGCTCCATTATAGAAAAATATTTTCATTTTGTCCATTCATGGTTTTCATAAATTTTCAGAATGACAGTGTGCATTGTGCACAAAAGTGTGGGATATATGTTGAAATGCAAAGAAAAACTTGCTTTACTCTTCTGAAATTATTACAAAATGGTACAAACCCACCAAAACAATAGTGAAAATGTTTTTCTAAACAAAAATGTAAAATTGAAAGATATTTTCACAGAATGGCCGGTTTTTCCGCCAAAACTGTGTGCTCTGCACAGAACTGCGGGCCAAAATGTGGGCAATGCGTCTCTTGCGAAGCGGGGACGATTCTTTTATACTTTTTATAAAGGTGAATGAAACGGTCGGCAGCTGATCCGGGTCGGTGGACTGCTGCGCCGGAAAAGAGGAAAAAGAAAAATGGCAACGAATTTTTGGGAGCTGCTGCAGCAGCATCAGGGCGACCTGACAAAATCGGGCCGCACCGTGGCGGACTATCTTGTGCAGCACGCGGCAGAGGCACAGTATCTGTCCATCTCCTCGCTGGCAAAGGAGTGCTGTGTGGCAGAGGCAACGGTGTTCCGCTTCTGCCGGGCGCTGGGGTTTGAGGGCTATCATGAAATGCGCATTGCGCTGGCGCAGGCCAACGCCACCGGTGCACTGGTCAACCAGCATGTGCCGGAGCCGGATGCCGACACGGCAACTTTGTGCGAGCACGCCAGCGCCCTGCTGATGACTACGATCAACGGCACCCAGAACAATCTTTCGCCGGAGGCGGTGGACAAGGCTTCGGAGCTGATGCACAAGGCCCGGCAGGTGTACTGCCTTGGTCAGGGCGGCAGCATGTATATTGCAAATGATATCTGCGCCCGCTTTGCCTGCATCTCCACCAAGTTCCGCACGGCAGGCGACAGCCATATGCAGCTGATCACGGCCAGCCTGATGACCCCGGAGGATGTGGTGCTGTTCGTTTCCTATTCCGGCGCTACCCGCGATATGCTGGAAACGCTGCGCGCGGCCAAGGCGGCGGGCGCAAAGATCATTCTGCTCACCCATTATGAGGATTCGCCCGGTGCAAAGCTGGCGGATATCGTGCTGCTGTGTGGTGCGCAGGAAAGCCCGCTGGACTCCGGCAACATCCCGGTCAAGGTGGCGCTGCTGTATGTGGCTGAAGTGCTGGTGCTGCGCTACACCATGGACGACCCCGAAAATGCCAACGCCGCACAGGATCGCACCAGTGAAGCACTGGCGGTCAAAATGCTGTAAAATATTGCCCGCAAGGCCCCTGCAGAGCCCGTGTTCTGTGGGGGCCTTGGCATATCCGGCAAAGGGTGCGTAAAATCTGTTTCTGATCTTTTTCAAAAAAAAATAGACCTCATCTTTTCGATGAAGTCTATTTTTCTTTAGCCTCTTAACTTAACGGCACTTGGGCGAATGCCTGATTGGCTTCTATGCCGGTGGTGGGGGTCTCCCGCGCACTGAGCAACAGCCCGCAGGGCTGATTGCTCCCCTGCTGTGCAGGGTCGTGCTGTTCGACCCGCTCACACGCCGCAGATAAAAAGAAGGCCCCCCAGACAAGCTGGAGGGCTTCCTTTTTATGCCGGTGGTGGGGGTCGAACCCACACGTGT
The DNA here is from genome assembly GCF_017377615.1 of Faecalibacterium sp. Marseille-Q4896. Classification (NCBI taxonomy): domain Bacteria; kingdom Bacillati; phylum Bacillota; class Clostridia; order Eubacteriales; family Oscillospiraceae; genus Faecalibacterium; species Faecalibacterium sp. Marseille-Q4896. The sequence goes on along the minus strand of NZ_JAFREG010000002.1, from coordinate 11,439 downwards.
TATTAGCACAAGGGATTTTGAGTTTTTATCCTCATCTTCCATCTGGTGTCATCCAGTGATATCTAGTGATATCTGGTTCCCACTGTGCAAAGGCAAAATTCACGCCTCAACGAACAATAATTTGAAATATCCACGATTTTTCGATGCGTTTTTCCTCTACTCTGTTTTTTCGGTTTGGACCGCCCAAATGGAAATTGGAGGGATGTTCAGGAGGGATGCAGGGCAAAACGCTCCTCTGCTTAGGCACAAAACGAAAGGAAAGTCAAGGATAATGAATCAAAATCAAGCAAAAGAGTATTATAAAAAATTATTTGTGAACTATCCTGATGTGCTGTCTGTCGAAGAAGCAACAACTTTACTCGGTTTCAAAAGCCAGACTGCCATCATCAGAAGAATCCATCAACATAGAATTCGCTGCCTGAAAGTCGGACGATCTTTCATGATTCCGAAAGAATATCTCATCGACTATCTTTTGGATAGCTAAATTATATAGCCATTATATTACATAGCGCACCACTTTTCAATAAGAAAAGAGTGCGCTTTTTATTTTCAAACGAAAGGCGGTTGATTTTTTGAACACAAGCTGGAGCAAAACGTTGAAAAAGCCACATGACCCTTGACTACTTTTACGGACAAGCCGGAGAACTGTTTTCATTCTACCGCATTCCCAAGGCTCTTTTTCAGGAGCCACGGTTCCAGAGTCTGTCCACCGATGCAAAAACCCTGTACGGCATCCTGCTGGACCGCATGAGCCTGTCTGTGAAAAACGGCTGGCTGGACGAGCAGAACCGGGTGTTCATTATCTTCACGATAGAGGATGTCAAGAGGGCGTTGTGTTGCGCAGACAACAAAGCGACCAAGTTGCTGCGGGAACTTGAAGAATTTGGTCTGATTGAACGAAAACGCCGAGGACAAGGAAAGCCAAGTTTGGTGTATGTGAAAAACTTTTCAGCAGAATCTTCAAAAGAGAGCGTCAAGAATCGTGATAATGACGATTCTTGTGACTTCAAAATCGCGTGTCAAGACCCTGCAAAATCACGATGTAATAAGACTAAAGAGAATGATACTGAAATGAGTGAGACTTATCCCTTCGATTCGAAAGAAAACGACTGGATGAGCGAACGTGAACAACTGGAAGAATATTTTTCGCAGTCTTTGGAAGTGGAACTCCTGCTCCGGCTCTGCCCGGATGACGAGGACATCATCTACCAGATCGTTGATTTGCTGGTGGATACCTGTGCAACCAAGCGTAAGATGTTGCGAGTTGCCGGGGATGACCGCCCTGCTGAGGTGGTGCGCAGCCGATTTATGAAGCTGAATGCCGACCACATCAAATTTGTATTGAAGTGCCTTGCAGAGAACAGCAGCCCGATTCGGAACATGAAACAGTATCTGCTTGCTTCTCTGTACAACGCACCGACCACTATGCAGCTCTACTACCAGAACCAAGCCAATCACGACTTGAGTATCAGGGGGTGATAGAAATTTCAAAGAAAGCTACTACGATTGCCATCGTCAACCAGAAAGGCGGCACCGGCAAGACCACCACCTGTGAAAATCTTGGCATTGGGCTGGCAATGGAGGGCAAAAAAGTTCTGCTGGTGGACGCTGACCCGCAGGGCAGCTTGACCATAGTCGCTTCGCTCCTATGGCTAGTTGTGTGCACTGCGTGCAGATTTATATTTGCCCGCCATGCGGACATTGCCATCAGCATGGGCTGGCAGCAGCCCGATGAACTGCCCACTACCCTTTCCACCCTGATGGCAAAAGCCATGAACGACCAGCCCATCCAACCCGGTGAGGGCATCCTGCATCATGCAGAGGGCGTTGACCTGATTCCGGCAAACATTGAACTGGCAGGGCTGGAAGTGTCTCTCGTCAACTGCATGAACCGGGAAAAGATGCTCAAACAGGTGCTGGAAGGGGCAAAGCATGAATACGATTTCATTCTGCTGGACTGCACTCCTTCCCTTGGGATGCTGACCGTCAATGCCTTGGCAGCGGCAGACACCACCCTGATTCCTGTGCAGGCGCAGTACCTTTCCGCAAAAGGTCTGGAACAGCTTTTGCAGACCGTGCAGAAGGTCCGACGGCAGATCAACCCCAAACTGAAAATTGAGGGCATCCTGCTGACTATGACCGACAGCCGCACCAACTACGGGCAGCAAATCGACAATTTGATTCGAGGTGCCTACGGCAGTAAGATCAAGGTGTTTGACCAGACCATTCCCCGGTCTGTCCGTGCTGCAGAGATCAGTGCCGTGGGTAAGAGCATTTTCCAGCACGACCCCAAAGGCAAGGTGGCAGAAGCCTACCGCTCTCTGACAAAGGAGGTGATGGCGAATGCCGAAAGGCAGCTTAAACGTGTCGCTGAAAGGGGCAGATGACATTTTCTCCACGGAAGAATCCCGACAGGAGCAGCAACGAGAGCAGGTGCAACAGATCCCCATTGGAGAGCTGTTCCCTTTCAAGAACCACCCCTTTAAGGTTTTGGACGACGAGTCCATGCAGCGCACCGTAGAGAGCGTAGAACAGTACGGTGTGCTGTCTCCGCTGATTGCCCGCCCACGCCCGGAAGGTGGCTATGAGATCATCTCCGGGCACCGCCGTCAGCACGCTGCACAGCTTGCTGGACTGGACACCCTGCCGGTCATTGTCCGCAACATGGATGATGATGCCGCAGTTTTGCTCATGGTGGACTCGAATCTCCAACGTGAAAACATCTTGCCCAGTGAAAGGGCTTTCGCTTACAAAATGAAGCTGGAGGCTCTAAAAAATCAAGGTGCTAGGTCGGATTTGACTTCTCGCCAAGTTGGCGAGAAGTTGTGGAGCGTATCGCAAGTGAGCGCAGACGCAAACGAAAGTGAACGTCAGGTGCACCGATTCATCCGCCTGACCAACCTCATCCCCGAACTGCTGGACATGGTAGACGAAAAGAAAATTGCCTTTAATCCCGCTGTGGAGTTGTCGCATCTCGACACGAACCAACAGCGGGATTTTTTAGAAGCGATGAACGACACCCAGAATGCACCGTCCCTTTCCCAAGCGCAGCGGCTTAAAAAGCTGGCGCAGGAAGGGCACTTCTCGTATGACGTTGCCTTTGCGGTCATGGGAGAAGAGAAAAAGGACGAGCTGGACAAGGTGGTCATCAAAAACGACACCCTGCGGAAGTATTTCCCGCGCAGCTACACCCCGAAACAGATGGAGGACACCATCATCAAGCTGCTGGAACAGTGGCAGCGCAAACAACAGCGGCAGAATGAACGCTGACTTACCGTAACGAAAGACCCGATGGGGTCTTTTTCTTTTGCAAACAAAAGGAGAAAACGCCTATGAAAAACAACGCTACCCGTACCATCCGCTCCGAGGAGATCACCATTGACGTGCGCATCTGCGCTGCACTGGCGGTAAACCGGGGCGGCGAGATCTACCTTGCAGCCATTGCCCCGGATATGGAGCTGACCGTCATCACGCTGGACGAAGCTCCGGGCATCCTGCCCTGTTTTGAGGAGGACGATGCCTACCTGAACCTCCCCAACACCTCGCTGCTGCTCTGCTACAACCCTGCGCAGGTGCTGAAGATGGGCGGCAAGCACTACCTGACTGGCCCGGTGATTCTGGCTCGCACCAACATGGATGGCGAGGTCATCTCGCTGACCATTGATGAGGTCTACCTGTTCCAGAAGTATCTGGCAAGCCACAGCATCACCCTGATGGCAGACGACCAGAAGCTGCCCTGCATCTGCATGGAGTGAGGTGTGCCATGCTGAACTTTTTTATCGGTTTCGCATTTTTTGAAGCCGGCGCTTTTTTCGGCTTCTTCGTGGCAGCTCTGTTGAACGCCGCCCATGCCGGGCAGGAGATCTCTATCAAATTCGAGGAGGACGATAATGGAACAGAACGAGAACACCTTGTCGGTGCTGAAAATTCCACCGGGACAGTATCCGCAGCAGGTCGAGATTGACAACAACCTGAAAGCCTTGCAGGAGGCGGTGGGCGGCACGATTGCTGCTGTTTACCCCTTTGCAGACCCGGTGGCTATCATCTGCAATGACGATGGTAAGCTCATGGGGCTGCCCCTGAATCGTGCCCTGCGGGATGAGAACGGGCAGATGTACGATGCCATTGCCGGAGACTTTCTAGTGGTGGGATTGGGCGAGGAGGATTTTGCATCCCTGACCCCAGAACTGGCGCAGAAGTACGAGCAGCTTTTCCATCAGCCTGAAACCTTTCTGAAGCTAGGCAACCGTCTGTTGGTGCTGCCGGTGCCTGATGAACCTCCCGCAGAAAAGCCCCGCACCAAGCCCCCGGCAGAGCATGACCGCTAAAATCACCCTGCTGCACGGGAGGTGATGGCATTGCAGGAAGAAATCGAACAGAAGTCATTCAACATTATGATCTCCACCACAAAGCTGTCTGCCCGGACTGTCCTCCGGGCGGTAAAGGCGGCGTTTCGGCTGTACCAGTCCAAGACATCCCAAGGTAAGCAAAGTGTCCGCACTCTTCTGCGGCAGAACCGGGGTGTGTCCAGCGTGGAGATCAGCAAGACCGGCATCCGTGGGCTGGAACGCTACGCCAAAAAGTACGGCATCGACTATGCCATCCGCAAGGACACCTCCGAAGTGCCGCCCCGGTATCTGGTCTTTTTCAAAGCCCCGGATGCAGAAGCCTTCAACTCGGCGTTCAAAGAGTATTCGGCATCTCTGCTGAACAAAGACAAACGCCCCTCGGTGCTGGCAAAACTGCATGAACTGGTGCAGGCGGCGGCAGAACTCCCCGGCAAAGTCCGGCATAAGGAACAGGAGCGTGGACTGTGACCACGAAAAAGCTGACAAAGCTGCTGGCACTGTATCTGCCCTATATTTTGCTGGGGCTGGTGGCAACCAACATTGGCGAAGCGTGGCGGCTTGCCGAGGGCAAAGAGCTGGGGGATAAGATCATGGCGATGATGGGCACCGTTCCGGTGGCGTTTGCGAACCCGCTGCCCAGCTTGCATCCGCTCGATTTGCTGGTGGGCTTGTGCTGCGGTGCAGGGTTACGGCTGGCGGTCTATTTGCGTGGAAAAAACGCCAAGAAGTACCGCCACGGCATGGAGTACGGCTCTGCCCGGTGGGGCACCGCCAAGGATATTGAGCCGTTCATGGCACCCAAGTTTGCAGACAACATCATCCTGACCAAAACGGAACGGCTGATGATGTCCAACCGCCCACCGGACCCCAAAAACGCCCGGAACAAAAATGTGCTGGTGGTGGGAGGCTCCGGCAGCGGCAAGACGAGATTTTGGCTTAAACCCAACCTTTTACAATGTCATAGTTCCTATGTGGTCACTGACCCGAAAGGTAGTATCGTGGTCGAGTGCGGGAACGCACTTCTGAAAAACGGTTACAAGCTGAAAATCCTGAACACCATCAACTTCAAAAAGTCCATGCACTATAACCCCTTCGCCTATGTCCACAGCGAAAAGGACATTCTCAAACTGGTCACAACCCTGATGACCAACACCAAAGGCGAAGGGTCCGGTGGGGACCCATTTTGGGAGAAAAGCGAACGTCTTTTGCTCACTGCCCTGATCGCCTATCTGCATTATGAAGCCCCGGTGGAGGAGCAAAATTTCGCCACCCTGCTGGAAATGCTCAACACCATGCAGGTGCTGGAGGATGACGAGGAATATCAGAACCCGGTGGATCTGCTGTTTGAAGAACTGGCGAAAAAGAAGCCCAATTCCTTTGCCGGGCGGCAGTACAAACTTTACAAGCTGGCTGCCGGCAAGACCGCAAAATCCATCCTCATTTCCTGTGGTGCCAGATTAGCCCCCTTCGACATCCAAGAGCTGCGTGACCTCACTATGTACGATGAGCTGCAACTGGACACGCTGGGCGATAAGAAAACGGCATTGTTCCTCATCATGAGCGATACGGACAGCACCTTCAACTTCCTCATCAGCATGGTCTACACCCAGCTTTTCAATCTGCTGTGCGACAAGGCAGATGATGTATACGGCGGCAAGCTGCCCGTTCATGTACGGTGTCTCATCGACGAGTGCGCCAACATCGGGCAGATTCCCAATCTGGAAAAGCTGGTGGCCACCATCCGCAGCCGTGAGATCTCCGCCTGCCTTGTTTTGCAGGCGAGAAGCCAGTTGAAAGCCATTTACAAGGATAACGCGGATACCATTGTGGGCAACATGGACAGCCAGATTTTCCTCGGCGGCAGTGAGCCGACCACCCTGAAAGACTTGTCCGAGATGCTGGGCAAGGAGACCATCGACGCCTTCAACACCTCAGACACCCGTGGCAATAGCCCCAGTTACGGCACTACGTTCCAAAAGATGGGCCACGAATTGTTGAGCCGGGACGAGCTGGCGGTGCTGGACGGCGGCAAGTGTATTTTGCAGTTGCGTGGCGTCAGACCGTTTTTGAGCGACAAGTACGACCTGACCCAGCACCCTAACTACAAGCTGACCTCGGACTACGACCCCAAAAACACCTTCGATATTGAAAAATATCTGAACCGCAAAGAAAAAATCCAACCCGGAGATGAGTTCATCGTGGTGGATGCTGATTCGCTCCCGTCTGCCTGACCCGGTAGGCGGTTTTATTTTTATCCCGGTCAGAAAGGTGCACCAGAAAATCAGCCTTGCTGCGGTTATGCAACGTAAAACTACAAGATTTCGGGTGTGTACAAACGACCGGAAACGCTTTATAATAAAGGAGAAAAGACTATGGAATTCTTCAACTCTGCTATCGAAGTTCTTCAGACTCTGGTTGTCGCTCTGGGTGCCGGTCTCGGCGTTTGGGGTGCCATCAACCTGCTGGAAGGTTATGGTAACGACAACCCCGGCAGCAAGAGTCAGGGCATGAAGCAGCTCATGGCTGGCGGCGGCGTTGCTCTGGTGGGCATTACCCTGATTCCCCTGCTGAGCGGTCTGTTCGGTTAAGAACAGCGGGCGGCGATTGCCGCCCGGTACATATTTATAATAAGGAAAGCCATAGTAACGATCTCACATACAGAAGGTGAATCAGATGAGCGAGATTTTATTGTATCATGGCAGTAAAGAAGAAGTTGTCTATCCCGAAATCCGCATCACACGGTATACAAAGGACTTTTCTTGGGGATTCTACTGCACGAACAGCTATCAACAAGCCTACCGCTGGGCAGACCGCCGTTCTGCCGATGGTATTGTGAACGTCTATCGCTATGTAGAGAATCCTGACCTGAAAATCCTGCGTTTCCCTGAAATGTCGGACGAATGGCTGGATTTCATTGCAAAATGTCGTGCAGGCGAAACCCATCCCTATGATATTGTGGAGGGTCCCATGGCAGATGACACCATCTGGGACTATGTCAATGGATTTACGTCCGGGCAGATCAGCCGTGAAGCATTTTGGGCATTGGCGAAGTTCAAGCATCCAACACACCAGATCAGCTTTCATACCGTAAACGCTTTGCACTGCCTGACCTTTGAGAGGAGTGAATCCATCCATGACCGAAAAGCAGAAAAATGATGTTCTCTACGTTTGCAGCCTGATCGAGACCATCGCCCGTAAGACCAAAAATCATCGGCAGGATGTGATTCGTCACTTCACAAAAGCCGGCATCGAACGGCAGCTCCGGCTGGCAGAAGTAAACCACTGTCTGTCCTTTGAGCAGGTTTCAGATGAGCTGATTGAAGATCTCAACATCCCGGATGGGGATTTTGATACTGCTGCGGAGTGCCGCTATACGGTCCCTTCTGCAACCTCCATCGGAATGCTGTATCAGGGGCTGGTGCTGTCCACCATGAAAGATGAAGATGCTGCACAGGCAATTCTGGATGTTTTTTCGTCGTTTATCACGGATGAGATCTCCGATTTCAATTCCAACGTATACTACACCAATCCTGATTATCTCCGCTGCTCCTATCTGGAGGGCAAAATGCTTGCTTGAGAAAGGATTGTTATAATGGCAAAAAATCAACATAATGCAGGGCTTCATTATAGACCTCTCAATCAACTTGGATTATCAAACTTCAATGATTATATAGAAAATCCCATTGATAGTCGTTTTAAGTTTAATCCGCCCCCTCTAAAATGTGGTAAGCTTTTTGGACTTTGCAAAGCTGATCGTCAAAAAGAAAAGCTTCAGAAACATTGCCCGTGGCATCCGCTTCTAAAAATGAAGGCATTCACATTAGAGATCAACGGAGAAGCTGAATACATTTGGTATTGTAAAGAATGCGATTGTTATTATATGAACCCCTTTTGGCGAAATGGAGAAAAACGCATCCTTGATGTTTATCATAAGGTTCCTGTTCGCCGACTTATAAAAACAGCTATATAGCTTTGATTATGATTTGCCGATTGCCGAAAAGCAGTCGGCTTTTTTGTTTCCGTCGAACACTTTTTGTGTTTGCTCATATCATTTCATCTATCATTCATCAATCAAAAATGATAGATGAAATGAGGGCATTGTTCCATACAGCGGCTTGAGCAGCAGCGGAAAGCCCTCTGCAGCTTGCAGTTTTATTAAATGTCCGTGCTCCAAGCCGCGTTTTTATCCACCCATCCATGAAAGGCGGTGCTATTATGCAGTTTTTGACCCACATTATTTTTCTCCTGAATCTCCTCAAGACCCTTATCAACCATTTCAGCTAAGGACGGTGACTGAATGGAAACCGTTCTCAAAGCCATTGCCGACTGGATCAAAGGCATCCTGACGGCAGGCATTATGTCCAATCTCTCCGGCTTGTTTGATGATGTGAACACCCAAGTGGGCAACATCGCACAGCAGGTGGGCACCAAGCCCTCCAGCTTTGAGCCACGGGTGTTCGCCATGATCGAATCGCTGTCCCGGAACGTGGTGCTGCCCATTGCAGGCATCATCCTGACCTTTATCGCCTGTTACGAACTGATCGAGATGATTACCCAGCACAACAATATGGCACAGTTTGAGCCTGCCCTCATCATGCGCTGGATTTTTAAGACTGCTATTTCGGTGTGGCTCATCAGCAATACTTTTGACATCGTGATGGCGGTGTTCGATGTCACCCAAAAGGTGGTATCCGATTCCAGCAGCATCATTGCCGGAAATACCCGTGTCAACGACATTGGCTTGTCCATGCTGCAATCCAGCCTGATGCAGATGGACGTTGGTCCCCTGTTCGGGCTGTTTTTGCAGTCCTTCTTCATTGGCATCACCATGCGCATCCTGTCCATCGTTATTTTCGTCATCGTCTACGGAAGAATGATTGAAATTTACTGCATGGTGAGCCTTGCGCCCATCCCCATGGCGACCTTCGGCAACCACGAGCAGAGCCACATGGGGCAGAACTACCTGAAATGCCTGTTTGCACTGGGTTTTCAGGGCTTCCTGATCTTGATTTGTGTTGCCATTTATGCGGTGCTGATCCAAAGCGTAGCGATTTCCGGGGATGCCATCAACTCCATTTGGAGCATTGTGGGCTACACCGTTCTGCTCTGTTTCAGCCTGTTCAAGACCAGCTCGGTGACGAAATCCGTCCTCGGAGCGCACTAAAGGAGGTGCTTTATTGGCTGCGTATATTTCAGTTCCCCGTGACCTGACGAAAGTGAAATCGAAGGTCGCGTTCAACCTGACCAAACGGCAGCTTGTCTGCTTTGGCACAGCGGCTCTCATTGGAGTGCCGCTGTTTTTTGTTCTCCGGGATTCCGGCGGCAACACTGCTGCCACCCTCGGTATGATGGCGGTGATGCTGCCGGCGTTCTTCCTTGGGATGTACGAGAAAAACGGTCAGCCCATGGAAAAGCTGCTGTCGTACTATGTGCAGTCCCGGTTTGTCCGCCCGAAGATCCGCCCCTACAAGACCAACAACTACTATGCGATTTTGATGAAGGGAGGCGCAACCTATGATTCCGTTTTGGAAAAAGACCGGTAAGGACGGCAAGAAAAAACCGCAGAAACCCGCCGTGCCCCGGACCGCCCAGCAGTCCATCCCCATGCAGCGGATGTTTGAGGATGGCACCTGCCGGGTGAAAGCAAACTACTACACCCGCACCATCCAGTATCAGGACATCAATTATCAGTTGGCGCAGCAGGAGGACAAGACCGCCATTTTCGAGGAATGGTGCAGTTTTCTGAACTTCTTCGATTCCAGCATTAAGTTTGAATTGTCCTTTGTGAACATGGCAACCGACAGCACCGAGTTTGAAAAGAGCATCCGCATTCCGTTCCAGAAGGACGGTTTCGATGATGTTCGTGCGGAGTACAGCCAGATGCTGCGCCAGCAGCTTGCCAAGGGCAATAATGGTCTGACCAAGACCAAATTCATCACCTTTGGTGTGGAGGGCGAGAGCATGGCACAGGTCAAGCCCCGGCTCGACCACATCCAGAATGACCTGCTGAATAACTTCCACCGGCTGGGGGTGCAGGCAAAATCCCTGAACGGTGTCCAGCGGCTGAAGCTCATGCATGATATGTTCAACATGGATGGCGCATCCAAGTTTCACTTTGACTGGAAAGACCTTGTGAAAAGCGGGCTTTCCGCGAAGGATGCCATTGCGCCCACCGCCTTTGCCTTCAAGAACAGCCGCACCTTCCAAATGGGCGGTATCTTCTGCGCCGTCAGCTTTCTGAGCATCACGGCATCCGACATCAGCGACCAGCTTTTGAAGGATTTTCTGGACATGGATTCCAGCCAGATCGTTACCATGCACATCCAGTCCGTTGACCAGAACCGTGCCATCAAGACGGTGAAGCGCACCATCACGGAACTGGACCGCAGCAAGATCGAGGAGCAGAAAAAAGCTATCCGTGCCGGGTATGATATTGACATCATTCCGTCGGATTTGGCGACCTACGGCAGGGATGCCAAGGCTCTGCTGAAAGAATTGCAGAGCCAGAACGAGCGGATGTTCCTCGTCACTTTTTTGGTGCTGAACACCGGCAGGACTGAACAGGAACTGGAAAACAATGTTTTTCAGGCATCCAGTATTGCCCAGAAGCACAACTGCAACCTGTGCCGACTGGACTTCCAGCAGGAGCAGGGTCTGATGAGCAGCCTGCCGCTGGCAGACTGCCAGATCGAAATTCAGCGGGGACTGACCTCCAGCAGCACGGCTATCTTCATCCCCTTTACCACGCAGGAATTGTACCAGAGCGGAAAAGAATCGCTGTACTACGGTCTGAATGCTCTGTCCAACAACCTGATTATGGTGGATCGCAAGAAGCTGAAAAACCCGAATGGCTTGATTCTGGGTACTCCCGGCTCCGGTAAAAGTTTCTCGGCAAAGCGTGAAATTGCCAATGCGTTTCTGGTGACGGACGATGATATTATTATCAATGATCCCGAAGGCGAAGTGCGACACGAAGTCGCGTAATGTATTGCGTGTAAACGCTACTCTATCCATTTGGAGTAACCCTACTGTGACCTGCACTGGTCAAAAGCCGGCGTTGGGAAGCTCACAGGACAATATGGGAAATCTG